>JBMOIB010000047.1:0-20067 GCA_049317545.1 Caulobacterales bacterium
GCACGAGCTTGGCGGCGACGCGGCGTGCAAGGCCCGCGTCGGGCGTCACGAGCGCTGCCGTTTTGCCGGGAGTTTCGAGCGCGGCGCGCAAAGCGAGCGCGATCACGCAGGCCTCTTCGTCCTCCGTCTCGGCCGCGACGCGCGAAAGGCCGGCCAAGGCTTCGCTTGCCAGCGCCTCGCCACCGGCGCGCGCGAGCCGCGCCAGCCAATCGGCCGTCGCATCGGCCGGAACCAGCGCTTCGCGCACCAGCACGCGTCGCGCGCGCGCACTTGCATCCTCGGTTGCGCCCGCGAGCACCGGTACGTCCATACGGGCCACGCCAAGCGCTTCGAGCGTCGCGCGCAGGCCATATTGCGGATGCTGCGGCCCGAGCGCAGCCCATGCCGCATCATCGAGATCGGCATCGAGACCCGGCAGGATCACCGCGCCGCGCGGCAGGTTCGCGACGACGCGCATCAACCGGCGCACGGCCGGGAGCGAACCCGTCGAGCCCGCGATCACCACCGGCCCGCGCGGCGGCTGCGCGGTCCAAGCGGCGGCGAGCGCATCAAGGCGCAGGTTGCGCCGCTCGCCGGGATCGCTCAACCCCGCCTCCGCGAGATGCAGCGGCCAATATTGCGCGACGATCTCAAGGAAATCGACCGATCGACGCCAGTGCGCGGCGAGATCGCGATCCTCCACGAGCCCTGCAAGCTTCGACCAGTCGACGCCGTCGGACGCGCTGGCGGCGTCGAGCAGTTTGGCCAATTCATCGGCGGCCGCGATCGCGCGCACGGGATCGGGGGCGCCGCCTTCAGCGACGTCACGTCGGCGCAGCAGCGCGGCCAGGTGCAGGCGACGGCGCAAGGGATCGATCGCCGGCGGAATAGCCAGATCGAGCGCGGCCGGCCCCCACATGTCGGGATCGTCGTCGAGGTCGCCCAGCGGCTTGATGGCGGGCAAAAGACCGGCGCCGGGCGCACGCGCGGCGAAGGCGTCGATCAAGCCGCGCACGGCGCGCCTGTTCGGCAGCAGCACAGTCGCGTCGGCGAGCGCGAACGGATCGTCCGGGTCCGCCAGATCAATGGCAAGGCGCTCGGCCAGGACGTCGAGAAACGCGGCCGACGGCGGGGCCGCCCGCACGTGCGGAGCCTCGCCTTCGAATAAGCGGACCTCGCGGCGCGTGCTCATGCAGCCAGACGCGCTTGCGCGGCGGCGCGGCCTTCGGGATCGCCGACATGCATCCAGTCGCCGTCGAGGACGATTGCGAAGATGCGGGCGCGATCGAGCGCGACGTCCCAGAGCTTGTTGGTCGAGAACGGCTCACACGGCCAGCCCTCGAGGACGCGGGGATGAAGAATCTGCACGCCGGCGTAGACGAACGGCGCGGTCGCCGCCGCGCCGCGCCGCGCAATGCGGCCGTCGGCGGCCAGGAAGAAATCCCCGGCCCCGTCATAACCGAGCGAACGTTCCCGGCGCGCAAGTAGTAGCAAGGCGTCCATCGCCAGCGGATCGAACGCCGCGCACATCGCGGAAAGCGGATCGGCGCCGTCGGCGATCCACACCTGATCCGTGTTGACGACGAAGATCGGCGCCGCCCCGAGCAAGGGCGCGGCCTGCACGAGACCGCCGCCGGTTTCCATCAAACGCGCGCGTTCATCGGAAATCGCTATCTCCGGGCCCGTCGTTCGGGCGTTCAAATGCGCGAACATCTGATCGGCGAGGTAATGCACGTTGACGACCGCGCGCGCGACGCCGACCGCCGCCAAGCGATCGAGCATATGGTCGATCAGCGCACGACCGCCGACGTCGATCAGGGGTTTGGGCCGATCATTGGTGAGCGGGCGCATGCGGGTGCCAAGCCCCGCGGCCATCACCATCGCCGCGTCGATTTTCATGCCCTTCCCCCAATAATCAGGCGCCCGAACGCCAACGCCCTCAGGCCGCCCAGTCCGCGAGCGGCAGCCAGCGCGCGAACCAATCCGCCACCGGCGCGAGCGCCGGCGCTTCGAGGTTGCGGCGGAAATACCGGATCACCCGCGGCTGGTGGTCGGCCACGTAATGCGGCTTGCCGTCGCGATACTTGAGGCGCGCGAAGACGCCGATGATCTTGGCGTTGCGCTGCGCGGCGAGGATGGCGAAGGCGGCGCGGAAGCTCTCCAGATCGACGCCCGCGCGCTCGGTATAGCGGCGCAGGTAAATCTCGGCGAAGTCGGGAGCGACGTCGCGCCGCGCGTCTTCGAGGAGCGAGGCGACGTCATAGGCCGGATGGCCGGCCAAGGCGTCCTGGAAATCGAGCACCCCGGCGCGCGCGGCGCCGCGACGATCCGGCAGCCACATGAGGTTCGGCGAATGGCAGTCGCGCAGGACGAGGCGCATGTCCGCCGGGTCGAGCAGCGCAAAGACCTTATCCCAGGCGATGCGCCATTCGGCCAGAGCATCGTCCGAAAGCGGACGATTGAGCTGTTTGGGCGCGAACCAATCGGTCAGCAGCGACGCCTCAGCGTGCAACGCCGTCGTATCGTAGGAAAGCAGCGGCCAGCGCGCGCCGGAATAGGCGAGCGCGCCGGGCGCCGGAAACGCTGACGCCTGCACCAGCGCATCGATCGCGGCCTCATAGAGCGGCGCAGGATCGGCGCCCTCCCCAAGCAGCGACCAGTAGAGCCCGTCGCCCATGTCTTCGAGGATGCAGAAGCCGGCGTCGACGTCGAGGGCGTAGATTTCCGGCGCCGACAGGCCGAGCGCGCGCAAATGCGCCGCCAGCGCCGCGAACGCCTCCACCCGCGAGGCCGCCAATCGGGCCAAAGCGTTGTAGCCGAGGGCGGCGCGCGCCTCCGGCGAGGCGCCTGGCGGGCATGGCGCAGATTCGGCGCGCGGCGGGGCGTTCATCAAGATGGCTGAGCGGCCGGCGTGCGTCAGCCGCTCGTAGGCGCGCGTCGAGGCGTCGCCGGAGACGGGCGTGCGGCGGGCGCCGGCGAAGCCGGTTTCGGCGAGCAGCGCTTCAAGGCGGGCGTCGCGCTCATCCGACATCGAGGGCGCCTTTCAAGCGACCGAACGCCGACACCGCGGCGCGACGGCCGGCGCCGACGAGGGTCAGATCAATCTCCACTCGATCCGGCGGCGAAAACGGGCCAAGGCGCTCAGGCCATTCGATGATTGTGACGGCGTACGCCAATGCGTCCTCCAATCCGAGCTCCAACGCCTCCTCGGCGTCGCGCAGCCGGTACAAATCCATGTGCCACAAGGACCCGCGCGGCCCTTCGTAGACCTGCACGAGCGTGTAGGTCGGACTTGGCGCATCCTCGTCCACCCCGGTCCAGGCGGCGATGAGCCCACGCGCGAGGGTCGTCTTGCCCGCGCCGAGTTCGCCCCGCAACAAAACCACGTCGCCGACCTGCAGCGCGTGCGCCAGCCGGGCGCCGAGCGCCAAAGTGGCCGCCGCATCGGCGAGTTCGAGGGCTCCGGCAGCCGAATCAGGAGGGGCGGTATCGGTCACGGCGGCGGATGCTCGCTGAAGGCGCACGTCGTCGCAATGGGGCGAGCGCGCTTGCGCTGCGCCGCGGTCGGTCGCAAACACACGGGATTACAAAGGAGCGCCCGGTGAGCGACGCGTTCAGCAAAGTCCTGATCATCGGCGCCGGGCAGGCCGGCGGCGAAGCCGCCCAGCGCCTGCGGGCGGCCGGGTTCAAGGGCGAAGTGACGTTGTGCGGCGGCGAGCCGATCCCGCCTTACCAGCGCCCGCCGCTGTCCAAGAAGTACCTCTCGGGCGACCTGCCGCTCGATCGGTTGTTCCTGCGGCCGATGGAGACCTACGAGGCCGAGAACATCCGCGTCGTGCTCAATCGCCGCGCGGTTTGGATCGATCGCACAGCCAAGCGCGTGCGCTTCGAGGGCGCCCATGAACTGCCCTACGACGCCCTGATCCTCGCCACGGGCACGCGGCCGCGCGCCCTGCCCGTGCCCGGCGCCGACCTGCCCGGCGTGCACGTGCTGCGCACCGCCGCCGACGTCGACGCGATCCGCCCGCGGTTCCTGCCGGGCGCGCGTCTGGTGGTGATCGGGGCCGGCTACATCGGGCTCGAGGCCGCGGCCGTGGCCCGCCAGATGGGGCTTGAGGTCACGATCGTGGAAGCCGCGCCGCGGCCGCTGGCGCGGGTCACCTCGCCGGAAGTGGCGGGCTTCTTTCTGGACGTTCACACGGCCGCCGGCGTGCGGTTCGCGCTGTCGGCGCAGGCCGCCGTGATCAAAGGCGAGCGCAGCGTGCGGGCCGTCGGCCTCGCGGACGGCTCCGAAATCGCCGCCGACCTCGTCATCGTCGGCATCGGCGTCATTCCCGAGATCGGGCTTGCGGAAAAAGCCGGCCTCGACATCCAGGACGGCATCGTCGTCGACGGCCAGAGCCGCACGAGCGACCCCGCCATCTTCGCGATCGGAGATTGCGCGCGCCGGCCTCTCGCGGCGCTGGGCGGGCGGATGGCGCGGCTGGAGAGCGTCCACAACGCCATCGAGGGCGCCAAGATCGCCGCAGCGGCCATTGCGGGCGCACCGCCGCCGGTCGAGGAGGTCCCGTGGTTCTGGTCGGACCAGTATGATCTGAAGCTGCAGATCGCCGGCCTGTTCAACGGCTACGACCGCCTGATCCTGCGCGGCGCCCCGCAAGACCGGGCTTTTGCAGCCTTCTATATGCAGGGCGAGCGGCTCATCGCGGTCGACGCAATCAACCGCCCGGCCGAGTATTTGGGCGGCAAGGCCTTGATCCAGAAGGGCGCCACGCCAGATCCCGCGGCTCTGGCCGACGCTTCGGTTCCGATGAAGGCCCTGTTGACCGCCTGAGCATTTCCCGCCATTTCGTCCCAGTTCTTGCGAGGACCTGACACCGGCATGCCGAAAATCACCTACATCGAGCACTCGGGCAAAGAACATGTCATCGACGTGCCGGCCGGCATGTCGGTCATGGAAGGCGCAGTGAAGAACGCCGTGCCGGGCATCGACGCCGATTGCGGCGGCGCCTGCGCCTGCGCCACCTGCCACGTCTATGTGGACGAAGCCTGGGCCGCCAAGACGGGCCAGCCGACCGGCATGGAGCAATCCATGCTCGATTTCGCCTCCGAGGTGGAGAAGACCTCGCGGCTGTCGTGCCAGATCAAGGTCAGCGCCGAGCTCGACGGGCTCGTCGTGCGGATGCCGAAAAGCCAGCACTAAGGCGCGGGCGCCCGTTCAGCAGGCGCCGGGCTTCATTTCCCAACCCAGGGTCGCGCCGTCGCGCCCCTTCATTTCGACCGCCGCGCAGGCCTTGAGCGGCGCGTCTGCGGGCGCGCGGATGAAGGTCGGGTCGCCTTCGCCCGGCGCGGGGGGCGCTTCGCTGGCGGCGACCGCGGCCCCGCCGCTGGCGTCGACCTCACAATCGTAGCGCTCGCCGTCCTCCACGCCCGCCATCCGCACGATCGCGCCGTTGGCGGTGCGGATCGCATAGACGATTGGCGAGGGTTCGGTGGTTTCGCCAAGGCACGCGTCAATCGCCGGGATCATGGCCTCGAGCTCGTTGTCCCAGCGCGCATAGGCGCAGCCCTTAAAGGCGCCGACGCCCGCCACGTCGACCTCGGCCCGCATCGGATAGGCGGCTTCGCTCATGCCGTCCGAGCACGGCTGCACGATGAGGCGCAGCTTGATCTTGCCGCTGGCGAGCGAGGCGCCCGCCTCGTCGGGAGACGGCGCGACGAACGGGGCCTTCACGTCCGGGCCGTCGGGCGTGCTGAAGACGAGCCCGTCCGGCGCGATCTCGAGCCGCCAGAACGGCTCCGTCCCGATCGCTGCTAGCCGGCCTTCGAGCGACAGCCCGGCTGACGACGGCAGCGCCACGGCGGACTTTTCGGCCGGCGCCTCGCTGGTCTTCGGCTTGCCGCAGGACGCGAGCCCGACCGCCGCAAGGGCGACGGCGAGCGCCGCTGGAACCATAGCACCGCGCATGCGCGCCTCCCCGGCCCGGATGGCTCCGGTCTTGGGGAAGCCAAACCTGAAGAGAGGCCGACCTGCAAGGGGTGTGGGGGTTGTAGGGCTGGGCATGCCACGCACCCTCCGCTCGAACAAGGCGGAAGTCACGACGAATCCCGATTTAATTAAATGAACAATGCTTGGCCGAAGGCGCGCGGAAAAGATATCAATAAATTCTCACTGCAAAGTCGAGTTGGCCCATTTCGGAGGCGGGAACTTTAGTTTGATTCGTCTCTTTATCTCATTTTTTCATGCGACGGTTTATGAGAACGACAAGAGCGGTAAATACCGAAATTGAGATCGCGGAAATCAAAATAAAATTCTCTTCGAAGTGCCGCTCGGAAAAGCTGAGTGTAATTCCGTTCAGAGTAATAGCCGCCATCGCCACCCATATTCGCGCCATGTCGTTTTTCATGTCTAGAAATCTCAGTTTCATGTTCAAAATGACTTGGGCGAGCCTGGAGGGGCCCGCCCTTTGCGCCATTAACGCTGCTGTCTTGCGAACTGTTCGTGCGCTCTTGCAATTCCAGCGGCAAGCAATCCGCTGTGTCCACCCCGGATCATGTGCCCGACCGCCGCCAATCCTGCGGAGCCGCCCGGAAAGAGCGCACCCGCAACTCCACCCATCACTGCGCCGCCCAAAGCGCCGCCAACAACAGATACTACTCCACCTCCGGAGATTGCGGCTGCACCGGCGCCGGATAGCCCGCCAACGATTGCCCCAATTGCCGCGCCGATCGGACCAACGCCACCGCTGACCTGATCTATTTCAAAGTCTTCCAATTCACGGATAGCCAGACTTTGCATGCTCGACTCCCAACCTGAAACAATCCTCATGTGCGTCGGCCGACGTCGGAACTTTGGCAGATGAAGACGCTGTGTCGATAAGCTTAACGCCTCCTCACAGGAAACTAAATATGTTTACATTGAGATGGTGCTGCCGGCTGAGGATTGAGCGATGCTGTCCTGATCGATCGCAATTTCCTGCGCGGCCCCAGCGATTGGCCTAGCAGGCTCCGCGCGTCACTGGCCGATTGATCGATTGTTCGACGGCGCGGTTGCAATGCGATCGGGCGGACTCGATCTGTCGCGTGGGCGGAAGCTTCCCGTCCATGCGCTGTCGAAGCCGCGGAGCGCGAACCAGGAACTCAGGGGTTGAGGCGCTCCCGAATACCCTTCCTCCGCCCGCGCTGCGCTCCAGGTCCGACTGCCGACGACTTAGCCCGGACTCCGTGGTTCCGGGTTCGCGCTTCGCCCGCCCCGGAATGACGCAGCAGCGATGCTAGCGGCTGCAGCAAGTCCCCTCATTGACCCCCGCCCCCCGCAGGCCGAGGATCAGGCTGAGGTTTCCGCATGCTCCCCGTCCTTTCTCCAGCGCCCCGCGCTTTCGCGTGAGCGCGCCTTTGCAAACAGAGGGCGGGTCGCGCCTGGCGGCGCTATCACCGAATGTGCGCGGCGCCTTGTGGATGCTTGGCTCGGCGGTGTCGTTCACGGTCATGGCGGCCTGCCTGAAGCTGCTTGCGACCAAGGCGTATCCCGAGAGCCAGATGGTGTTTGCGCGGTGCGCGGCGGGGCTTTTGGCGATTGCGCCGTTCGTACTGACGGCGGGTCGCGGGGCGTTGAAGATCTCGCGGCCGTGGCCGGTGCTGGTGCGCTGCGCCTTCTCCACGATCGGGTTTTTCGCGGGCTTCTACGCCTTCGCGCATCTGCCGCTGGCGCAGGCGCAGGCGATTTCGTTTTCGCGCGTGCTGTTCATCGTGATCCTGGCGGCCTGGTTCCTGCGCGAGAAGATCGCGTGGCGGCGGTGGACGGCGGTGGCGGTGGGCTTCATCGGCGTCATCGTGATGGCGCGGCCGACGAGCGCCTCGTTCGATCTGGCGACGCTGCTCGCGGTGGCTTCGGCCTTCTTCTTCGCCGTGGCGATCGTCACCGTGAAAGATCTCACGCGCGACCATTCCACCCTGGCGCTCGTCGTCTACACCAACGCCTTCACGACCATCGCCGGCCTGCCGTTCGCCTTTCTCGCGTGGCGTTCGCCGACGCTCGTCGATGCGGGCCTTTTCCTGCTGTTGGGCTTCTCGGGCGTCGCGGCGCAAAGCTGCTATGTGCGGGCGCTGCGCGACGGCGAGGCCTCCGTGGTGGGCATGGTCGATTACGCGCGCCTGCCGCTCGCGGCGCTCATGGGGTTCATCCTGTTCCACGAGGCGCCGGATGTCGCGACCTTGATCGGCGCCGTCATCATCATCGCTGCGACGGGCTACATCACCTGGCGCGAGAGCCGCATTGGCGCGGCGAAGCCTGCGGGCCCGGAAGCGGCCTGACGGTTTGCCGGCTCTCGTCATCCCCGCTGAGCGAAGCCAGAGCGGGGATGACGAAGGCGCGGCGCATCAGCCGGCTGTCGGCGCGTCCGGGCGATCGAGGAAAGACAGCACGATCAGCGCCTGCGCCGCGTAATAGAGCGCCCAGACCGCGCGATCCGACCAGGCCCGCTGCGGCGCGTCGGCCGGCCAGGCGAACCGCTCGAAGGCCAGGATCGCGTCCGAGGTCATGAACAGAAGCGCCCCGAGCGCCGCGAGCCAGAGCACGGGCGGCAGGCCGAGCGCGAGCACGGTCATGAGAGTGATCACCGCGACATAGGCGAACACCGGCAAGCGCTGCGCGCCGAGGTGCGGTTCAAGCCGGCGCGCCATGAAGGCGGCGCAGGCGATGACGCCGACCTGCGCCAGGATCGCAGGCCAGCCGAGGCCGAGCCCGCCGCCCGCGAACAGGAACAGCACGATGTAGACCAGATGGCCGGCGAGGAAGGCGGCGAGCCCGCGCTGGAAATCCGCTTCGCCGTCGCGCGCCAGGAAGCCGTCGCCGATCGCGCACAATGCGAGCGCCGCTGCGAGCAACCAAGGCCCGTCCTCGATCAAGACGACGAAGGCGAGGAACGCCACCGCCAGGGCTTTGACCGCAGTGCGCGTCGTCGTCGGTGCGCGACGCAGGAACGCGATCCCGTAGGCGACGGAGAAGGCCAGCGACACGGCCCCGTAGAACATCCCGAACTGCATGCCGATCGACGCCTCCGGGTCTTCTCGTCATCCCCGACGCGCGTCGCGCGCTCGGGGAGAAGGTTCCGAGCCTTATCCGGAACGGGGTCCCGGCTCTTGCTGCGCGCGGCCGGGCTGACGGCTCCACGCATCTCCCAAGTCTAACAAGCAATTCACGATGTGTAGCCCCTCCCGAGCGCGCGCCGCTTTGAAGAAGCGTCAGGCGCCCCAACGGCGCCCTTCACCGCGACGCGCGCGCTCGCTATGGCTTCGGCAACACCACAAACGGGAGAAACGCATGAAACTCGGGTCCCACATTTCCGCCGTCGTCACCGGCGGCGCCTCCGGCCTGGGCGAAGCCACGGCGCGCGCTTTGGCCGCCCAGGGCGTCAAGGTGGCGATTTTCGATCGCAACGGCGACGCGGCCGAGAAAGTCGCGGCCGAAATCGGCGGCGTGGCCTGCGTGGTCGACGTGACGAGCGACGACAGCGTCGACGCCGGCTTCGCCAAGTCGCGCGCGGCGATCGGCCAGGAGCGGATCCTCGTCAATTGCGCCGGCACCGGCAACGCCGTGAAGACGGCCTCGCGCAGCCGCGATACGGGCGAGATCAAGCACTTCCCGCTCAACCAGTTCGACATGATCATCCAGATCAACCTGGTCGGCACGTTCCGCTGCATCGCCAAAAGCGCGGCCGGCATGCTGACGCTCGACCCGCTGCCGGAAGGCGATCGCGGCGCGATCGTGAACACGGCGTCGGTGGCGGCGGTCGACGGCCAGATGGGTCAGGCGGCCTATTCGGCCTCGAAGGGCGGCGTCGTCGGCATGACCCTGCCGATCGCGCGCGATCTCTCGGGCGAAGGCATCCGCGTCAACACGATCCTGCCGGGGATTTTCAACACGCCGCTGATGAACGCCGCGCCCCAGGCCGTGAAGGATGCGCTCGCAGCCTCAGTGCCGTTCCCGAAGCGCCTCGGCCTGCCGGACGAATACGCCTCGCTGGCGCTGGAAATGATCCGCAACGGCTATTTCAACGGCGAGAGCGTGCGTCTCGACGGGTCGATCCGGATGGGTCTGCGCTAAGCCTCGCTTAGCCGCCGCCGCGCCGTTCGGGTCCGTGGTGATCATCGTCGCGGCGGCGCCGGCTTGGGCCGACGAAGGCCGGGGCGCGCACAAAGTCGCGCGGCCGCAGAAGCACGGCCTCGATGCGGGCGCAGAGCGCGCTCGCGGAGATCGGCTTGGCGACAAATTCGGTGACGCCGGCGTCGCGGGCCGCGGAAACGTGTTTACGCTCGGAGTGGCCCGTCATCATGATGACGGGGGCCATCGGGCATGGGCTGTCCGAGGAGCGGCGCAGCAAACGCACGAAGTCGATCCCGTCGAGCGTATCCATCCGGAAATCCAGGATGATGATGTCGGCCGGGCGGTTCCGCAAAAGTTCGAAGGCCGTCGCGCCGTCGCCGCATTCGCGCGCGTCCTTGCACCCCAGACTGCGCAGGATCGTGCTCACGATCGTGCGCATATGGTGGTTATCGTCCACGATGAGGGCGCTGACGTGCCGGAGCGGAAGATCGGAGGCCAAAGACATGGTCTCCGTATACACCGGCGCCGGTTAACAACCTGCTCAGGCCAGCGGGTCTGATCCTTCAATGACCGCCCTGCGGCCTTAGCGCGGCGGCGGGCGGGTGATCTTGGGACCCAGATTGGCGATCACCTCGCGCGCGGTGAAGGCTGCGGGATCAGCCGCCGGCTTGGCGCCTTTGAACATCGCGATCTCGGCCGTCGCGGTATAGCGCGTGACTTCCGATATCGTCTGATCGTTCCAGAACGGATCGTAATAGGGCCGCCAGCCCCAGCGCGGGGAATAATAGTTCCAATAGGGCGCGAAGGCGTAGCGGGGCGGCGACGTATAGACCTGCCGCTTGGGATCGACGGCGCGATTGGTCACCACGAAGTAATCGAAGCCGCTTTCGACGGTGATCTCGGCCGCGCGGAAGAGAAGGTAGGTCTCGACCACGTCGCGCTCGGTGAGCGCATTGCCGCTGAAATTCAGGGAAAAGCGGTTGCTTTCGATCCGCGTCTCGGTGAACCCGTAGCCGCCCGCGGGCGCCGATTGATAGGGTGTCGCGGTCGCGCATGCCGCCAAGGCGGCCGCCGCAACCAGGGCGATGATGCGCCGCATGGCCATACTCCTGCCGTTGTCCCTCGCAAGGAGGAATATGGTGCGCGGCCCGGGCGGCGTCGAGAGAGGCTGATGAGCATGAAGATCAGAAACTGGATTGCGCTTGGCGCGCTCGCCGCCTGCGTCGCGGTCAACGCCGGCGCCCAGGCCGCCGGGCCGGCCGTCGCGGACATTCAATCCGCCGCCAAACAGGCGCAGGCCGCCTGCGTGAAGAAGGGCGAAGCCGCGACGGTGTGCGCCTGCGGGGTCGGCCTCGCCTATGCTCGGCTCGATCCGCGCGTATTCGTCGCAGCGCCGAAGATCGATCCTTTGCTCGATGAGAAGGACCCGATGAAGAAGATCGTCGGCATCGCCGCGATCGCCCAGGAGAGCGGTCTGTCGGCGAGCGACGTTCAAAAGGCCGTCGAGGCCGTCAAGTCCAACCGGCAATCGGTCAAAGAGGTGTGCGGACCACTGCGGCCCGCCAAGCCTGGCGGCGCCTGAGCGTCCGGCCCGACGTCGGCCTCAATGAAGTTTGAATTCCCGGCCGAACCGGACTTTCGCGGGCGCGAGCTCCTCGGAGGCCCCGATCCGGACGGAATGGATGACCGCTTCGATCTCCCGGCGCCAATGGTCGAGAAACTGCTCGATCCGCGGGTAGCGCGGCGCGAGGTCCAGCGTTTGCCAGACGAAGCTCTGCAGCAGGCGCGGATGGTCCGGCATGTAATAGAGCACTTCCGCGGTGGTCATCCGCCAGCCGGCGAGGCGCTGTTCGAAGTCCTGGTCTGCCATGCACGCTCCCATGGGGCGCAACGCTTGCGCGTGCGTTGGCAAAGGCTGCCAAAGCTGCAAAAAATGTCAATCAACTCAATTTGTTAGCAGCATCGTTCAGCGGCTGACGCCAGCTCAGTGGCGCATCAGGATCATCGCCGCTGCGGCCAGCAGGAGCACGCCGACGATTGCCAGAAAGGCGCGGCGGAAGCCTGGGTCTTCGAGCCGCGCGCTCAGCGCGCCGCCGGCGACGCCGTAGGTCGACATCGAAATCAAGTCCATCGCGATCGTCCCGGCCGCGAACATGGCGAGCTGGGCCGCCACCGGTCGCTGCGGGTCGAGAAACGGGGGCAGGACGCCGGTGAAAAACAAGATCGCCTTGGGATTGGCGATCTGGACCGTGAAGCCGTCGCGGAAGGCGCGGCCGGGACGCGCCGAGGCGCCGGCCTTGAGCGCGGCCTGGCGGCCGATCGCCGCGCGCAACGCCGACAGGCCAAGCCAGCCCACATAGAGCCCGCCGGCGATCGCCACCCAGCGGAACTGATCGGGAAAGGCCGCAACGAGAGCGCCAAGCCCCAGCGCCGCGGCGGCGAACCACACGAGCGTGGCGGCGTTCATGCCGAGCACGCCGACCAGCGCCGCGCGCGGTCCCTGCTCCAGGCCCGTCGCCACCGCGAACAGGTTGGCGGGCCCGGGCGTCCAGGCGAGCAAGGCCATGGCGCCGAGGAAAAGCGCGTAGGTATGCGGATCAACAGGAAGAGAGGCGAGGAACGGCACGGAAATTCTCCGAAGACGGACGATCTTGAGCGCGCGAAAGCGCGGCGGCGAAGATGGCGTCAGGCCTGTCGGAGATTGCGTGCGGCGTTCATGTGCGTTTCCTAACTGCGCGCCCGGGCTTTTGTCAAAGGCGGCGTTTGTTCAGAAGAAGGCCTGAAGCGCCGCGAGGGTCTCGGCGGGCTTCTCCTCCGGGAGGAAGTGGCCGCAATTGATCGAGGCGAACGTGACGTCGCGCGCCTCTCCCGCCCAGCTTGCCGGCAAATCGAACAAGGCGCCGGTCGAAGGCGAGGCCTCGCCCCACACGACGAGCGTCGGCATGGCGAGCGGCGTTTGCCCATCGGCGGCGTCGTGTTCAAGGTCGATGCCCGCACCGGCGCGATAATCGCCGCACATGGCGTGAAAGGCCTCGGGCGTCGCATTGGTTGCGACCATGGCGTCGGTCGCCGCGGAATCGTCGCCGGCGAGCCTGCAGGCCCCGCGGACGAACAGCTCAGCCCGCGCCCCCATCAGCGCCTCCGGACCGGGCGCCGGCTGGATGAGGAAGAACCAATGCCAGAGATGGGTCGCGACCGTCTTGGAGACGTTGGAATAGATGTGCGCCGTCGGCACGATATCGAGAATGGCGAGTTTTTCGACCGCGTCCGGATGATCCTTGGCGAGTCGGCGCGCCGTGCGGGCGCCGCGGTCGTGGCCGGCGAGGCGGAATCGCGGAAATCCCAACGCCTGCATCAAAGCGACCTGATCTGCGCCCATGCGTCGCTTCGAATAAACCTCCGGCGCGCTGGCCGCCGGCTTGTCGCTCCAGCCGTAGCCGCGCAGATCAGCGCACACGACCGTGAAACGCTCGGCGAGCGCGGGGGCGATCTTGCGCCACATGACGCAATTCTGCGGCGCGCCATGCAGCATCAAAAGCGGCGGCCCGGCGCCGCCGATCACGGCATGGATGCCAACGCCGTCGTCGACGACGACGCGTTCGGCGCGAAACCCAGGGAAGAACGCGAGCGCGTCGCTCATGTCAGCCTCCGAAGCGGGCATCGAGCAGCCGGGGCGCGCTGTCGGCGAGGCCGTCGAGCGGACCGGACGACAACAGCAGCACCACCTCATCGCCGGCGAGGCGCTCGAGCGCAGCGAGCGTCTCCTCGGCGCCGGCAACCGCTGCAACCTCGACGCCGGCCGCGCTTACGCAGGCCGCGATGTCGCCCTGGCTGAGCTGCGCGTGGCTTCCTGCGCCGTGCGTGGGCGGCGGCAGCATGAGGACGCGCGCGACGCCGTCGAACACCGTGCGATACCAGTCGCGCGCCGCCTCGTTGCGCCAGGAGAAGGTGTGCGGCTCGAACACCACGACGAGCGGACGTGCGGGGAAGTGCAGCTGGACGGCCTCGATCGCCGAGCGCGCCTTCTCATAGGATGATCCGAACCCCTCGTAGGCTGGCACGCGCGACGTGGTCGTCTTCTTGTCCAGCCGCCGTGCGACGCCGCGGAACGTGGGGATTGCGCGCACGAGATCGTCGCTGGAGACGAGACCGCGCGACAGCAGGAGCGCCGCGGCGCCGACGATATTCTCCACATTGTGCAGACCGAGCAGCTGGGTCTCCAGCGCGACGCGGGCGCCGTTGGGCGATGCGAGCGCAAAACGCGTCGTTTCGCCGATCTCGATGTCGAGCGCGCTATAGCCCTCGCCCGCGCCGAGCCCATACCAGACCACGTTTCGGCCGGCCGTCAGCCGGCGGATCGGTTCGTACTGGCGCGCGCAGACGAGAAGGCCTTCGGCGGGCGTCAAGGCCACGAGGTCGGCGAACGGCGACTCGTAGGATTCCATCGTCGGGAACATGTTGAAATGATCATGCACGATCGACGAGATCAGCGTGTGCGCTGGATGATAGAGCACGAATTTCGAGCGCCGGTCCTCGGGCGAAATGACGTATTCGTCGCCTTCGAGGATCATCTGGGGATCGCTTCCCCATTCCCCGGTCGTTGCGAGATCGAGCGGCACCGCGCCGATGAAATAGCCGGGATCGCGGCCGGCGACGCGCAGGATGTGGGCGATCAGCGCGGTGAGCGAGGATTTGCCGAACGAGCCGGCGATGACGATGTTTTCGCGGTCCTTCGTGCTCTCTCCTAGGAATTCCGGAAAGGTCCAGCAGGCGATCCCGCGGCGCTTCAACTCTGCGAGCTCGGGATTGTCGGCGCCGCCGAGCTTGGCGCTCGCGCCGATCACCGCGACGTCGACGTCGGCCGGCACATTCGCGGCATCGAAATGCGTCGCGTAGCGCACGCCGAGGCGGTCGAGGTAGGTCGAGACCGGCGGATAGACGCCCTCGTCCGAGCCGCTCACTCGACGGCCCTGCGAGACCAGGATCGAGGCCAGCGCCGAGACGCCGGCGCCGGCGATGCCGATGAAATAGACGTGCATGGGCGGGTGCTCCTCCCCTCGTCATCCCGGCCAAGCGCAGCGAGAGCCGGGATCTTGTTCCGGGCGAAGGCTTGAACGGGATCCCGGATCGACGGCTTCACCGCCGTCCGGGATGACGAAGACCTATTCGTTCTTCCCGACCTTCTTGTCCCGCCATGCCGCGATGCGCAGGCGCAGCGCGTTGAGCTTGATGAAGCCTTCGGCGTCGGCCTGGTTGTAGCCGCCAGCGGCGTCGAAGCCGACGAGGTCCTTGTTGTAGAGCGAATAGGGCGAGGCGCGGCCCTGCACGTAGACGCCGCCCTTGTAGAGCTTCAGCGTCACTTCGCCGGTCACGTCGTCCTGGCTCGCGTCGATCGCCGCCTGCAGCATCTTGCGCTCGGGCGTGAACCACATGCCGTTGTAGATGAGGCTCGCGTAGCGCGGCATCAGCTCGTCCTTCAGGTGCATGGCGCCACGGTCGAGCGTGATGCTCTCGATCGCGCGGTGCGCCTGCCACAGGATCGAGCCGCCGGGCGTCTCGTAATAGCCGCGCGACTTCATGCCGACGAAGCGGTTCTCGACGAGATCGAGGCCGCCGATTCCGTGGCGGGCGCCGAGGCGGTTGAGTTCCGTGAGCAGCGCGGCCGGCGACAGGGCCTTGCCGTCGATCGAGACCGCATCGCCTTCCTTGAAGCCGATCCGGATGATTTCAGCCTGGTCGGGCGCCTCTTCCGGCGTGATCGTTCGGCGGTCGCCGCGCTTGGACACTTCATCCGGAACCGGACGGTCCGGATCCTCGAGCGCGCGGCCTTCCGAAGAGGTGTGGAGGAGGTTGGCGTCGATCGAGAACGGCGCTTCCTGCTCCTTGCCTTTGGCGATCGGGATGTTGTGCTGCTGGGCGTAGGCGATGAGGTCCGGGCGGCCCTGGAAGGCCCATTCCCGCCACGGCGCGATGACGGTGACGTCCGGGCGCAGCGCGTAATAGCTCACCTCGAAGCGGACCTGGTCGTTGCCCTTGCCGGTCGCGCCATGGCAGACGGCGTCGGCGCCGACGAGGTTGGCGATCTCGATCTGACGCTTGGCGATCAGCGGCCGCGCGATCGAGGTGCCGAGCAGGTACTGGCCCTCATACAGCGTGTTGGCGCGGAACATCGGGAAGACGAAGTCGCGGACGAATTCCTCGCGCAGATCGTCGATGAAGATGTTTTCCGGCTTGATGCCCATGGCGAGCGCCTTGTCGCGCGCCGGGCCGAGCTCTTCGCCCTGGCCGAGATCGGCGGTGAAGGTCACGACCTCGCACTGATAGGTCTCCTGGAGCCATTTCAGGATGATCGAGGTGTCGAGGCCGCCAGAATAGGCGAGGACGACCTTGTTGACCTTTCGCTGCGTGGACATCGGCCGGATTTTCCCTCCCCAGCGCGAACACTCGCGGATGGGGCGTCCGGCCTATAGCGCGCTCAGCGGCGTTGCGCGAGGCGCCAGTAAACGTAGCCGGCGAGCGCGCCTGCAAGGAATGGCACGACGAGGATCGGGCCAAGGTCAGGCGGGCCCATCGGATCGCCGGCGCGCGAAAACACGAACGCGCGCACGCCCATCAAGACGGCGAAGGCCGCGCAGGCGCCGACGACGATGTCGGCGGCAGGCCGCGGCGGGCGAACGAACCGCGCCGCCGCCACCGCAAGCGGCGCTGCAACCGCGCCGGCGACAAGCGCGATAACCGCGCCGACAGCCGTGAGCGCGAGCCAAACCCAGCCGAGGAACGGCCATTCGAAAAAGCCGTTGGCGATCACGAGGCCGACTGTCGCTGCGGCGCCGAAGGCGGCGGAGGCGACCGCGGCGGCGATCCAGGCGAGCGTCGGGCGGACGAAGGTCATACCCCGTCGATTAGGCGGCCCTCACCGCTCCGGCAAGGGCTGCGGCAGGACGTCCGGTGAGGTTTAGCGCTGCCCCGCACGATCGGCCGCCCGGACTACGCTGCGATGGCGCCGAGGACATGGGAATGAAGCAGACAGGTTCGCTGGCCCGCCGACGTGTTTGATGGCGTGTGACGCACGTCACAGCGACCCGAACAAGCAGCCGCTACCTTCTCTTCATCGACGCGGGCATCCGCCCCCGACCTGGAGAGACCAACATGATCCGCTTTGCTTCCCTCGCCCTCGCGACCGTCCTGTTCGCCGGCTTCGCCCTGCCGTTCCTGACCACCGCAGCCCAGATCGTCGCCTAAGGCGCGCTCAGACCATCACCTGATTGCCGAGCTCCACGGCGCGGCCGGACGGGATGTGGAAGAAGTCCGTGGCGTTGGTGGCGTTGCGGGCGAGATAGATGAAGAGGTGGTCCTGCCAGAGGGGCATGCCGCTTTTCTCGCTGGGCACCACGGTCCGGCGCGACAGGAAGAACGAGGTCTTCATGATGTCGAACTTGAGCCCGAGCTTGCGCGTCTTCGGCGCAGTCAGCGCCTTGACGACGTTCGGGGTCTCCATGAAGCCGAAATTGAGCCTCACGATCTTCACTTCGGGGAGATAGTCCTCGACCTTCACCCGATCGGCCTCGGCAACGCGCGGCTGCTGGGCCGTGTTGACGGTCAAGATGATGATCTGCTCGTGCAGCACCTGATTGTGCTTCAAATTGTGCATCAGGGCGGTGGGCGCGACGTTCGGATCTGCGGTCAGGAAAATCGCAGTACCCCGCACCCGGATCGGCGGGTGCAAAGCGAGCATTTCGAACAGCTTATCGAGCGGCTCTTCCCGGCGGGTCTGTTCTTGCAGAAGCCGGGTGCCGCGAACCCAGGTCCAGATGACCGTGACGAGCGCGAGCGCCAGGAGCAGCGGCACAAAACCACCCTGGAACAGCTTCAAAAGATTCGACGACAGGAACACCGCCTCGATCACAAAAAACGGCGCGACGATGAGCATCGCCACCCAAAGGGGCTGCTTCCAAAGACGCCAAATGACGATGAACACCATGAGCGTGCTCATCATCATCTCGCCGGTGATGGAAATGCCGTAGGCGGCGGCGAGCGCCGTCGAGCTTTGGAACGTGACGGTGAGGAACAGGACGCCCACGAGGAGCATCCAGTTCACCTGCGGCATGTAGACTTGGCCGAACTGCGTTTCGCTCGTCCGGCGGATCTCCATACGCGGCAGGAGGCCGAGCTGGATGGCCTGCTGCGTGAGCGAAAACGCGCCTGAGATGACCGCCTGGCTGGCGATCACCGTGGCGACCGCCGCCAGCGCGATCAGCGCAATCCGGGCGGGTCCATCGGGCGCGAGCTGGAAGAATGGGCTGGCGGCGGCGCTGGGATCGGACAACACCAGCGCGCCCTGGCCAAGATAGTTGAGCGTCAGACACGGCAGGACCAGGGCCATCCACGCCGAGCGGATCGGCTTGCGGCCGAAATGCCCCATGTCTGCGTAAAGCGCTTCGGCGCCGGTGACGGCCAGGAACACCGAGCCGAGAACGATGAAGCTCAGGAACTTGTGGTCGAAGATGAAGCCGATCGCATGGTGCGGAGACAGCGCCTCGATGATCGACCAATCGTCTGTCAAGAGCCGCCAAAGGCCGAGACCGCCCATGACGAGAAACCAGACCGCTGTGATCGGCCCGAACCAGCGCCCGATCCGGCCCGTGCCGCGGCTTTGCACGAGGAAGATCCCGATGAGGATTCCTATGGCGATCGCGAGCACGATCTCCTGCGTCACGTAGGGCGCGATCGCCTTGACCTCTCGGATGCCCTCGACGGCGGACATGACCGAAATCGCCGGCGTGATGATGGCGTCGCCATAGAACAACGAGGCGCCGACGATGCCGATCATGAACAGCCAGGGCGTGCGCCTTCCAAGGGCGCGCTGCGCAAGCGCCATGAGCGAGAGCGTGCCGCCCTCGCCCTTGTTGTCCATTTGGAGAACGAGAACCACGTACTTGAGCGTCACGACGAGCATCAACGCCCAGAAAATCAGGGAGATGATGCCGATGACCTCGGTGCGTGTGGCGGCCGTGCCGTCCATCGCGACGTGGTGGAGAGATTCCTTGAAGGCATAGAGCGGGCTTGTCCCAATGTCGCCATAGACGACGCCGATCGATCCAAGCATCAGCGCCCAGAACGAGCCATGACCGCCCGACGAGCCATGACCATTGGTCCCGGCGGAATGAGCGTTTTCGGCAGAGGAGGCGGTCGCGCCAGAGGCGTCGTTTCCGGAGGGCTTGGGCGCCTCGGCGTCAGCCTGCGCCATCGTGGTAAATCCTTGCAACCGGCCCCCGCGGTCCGGCGTGACCCGGGCCAATACTCCTATTCCCGATCGGCTTCAATGCGCCTCGCGCGTCCGGCGGATGGACGCGCAGCGCCGCCGCGGGCTCAGAAATCGACCGCGATCCCCTTGCGCTCCCAATCGCCGAAACGGGTCGGTTCGGCCCCCGCGGGACCGCCGGATTCTGAGGCTTGGGGCGCCTCAGCCGCCGCCGCGCGGCGCGCCTCGGCTTCCGCGAGCGCGCGCTGCGCGGCGGGCGAGAGGACGCGCGCCTCGGCGGGGCGATCACCTTCGCTTGAAGGACGGGAGGCGGGGGCATCGGACATCTGGCGGACTCGCGCGGCGCACTTAAATGAGGGAGCTAGATATAGGCCGCTTCGGCCGTGCGAGGAGAGGATGAACCACACCAAGACCTTCATGCTGCTGGCCGCCATGACCGCCCTGTTCGTCGGGGTTGGGTATGTCGTGGGCGGCGCAACCGGCATGGTCATCGCGTTCGCGGTCGCAGTCCTGATGAACGGGTTCGCCTATTGGAACGCCGACAAAATGGTTCTGGCGCACTTCCGCGCCCAAATCGCCGACGAGAACCACCCGAGCCCGGTCGTCCGGACCTACGTCCGCGACACCATCGAGCTCGCCGAGCGGGCGGGCATGCCGGTTCCGAAGATCTACATCATCGACCAGGCGCAGCCGAACGCCTTCGCCACCGGCCGCGATCCGA
>JBMOIB010000048.1:0-19703 GCA_049317545.1 Caulobacterales bacterium
TTCAGCCGATGGAGCCGAGCGTCAGTCCGGAAGCATCCATTTGCAATTGTCGATGAAGAATTTCTTCACCTGGGCTTCGCCAAGCGGCTTCACGCACTCGTAGCCATGCCGCATCGGGTCCGTTCCGCCTTCCACGTGCGGGAAGTCGCTCGAGTAGCAGAACACGTCTTCGAAGCCGTACTGCTTGATGTACTGGTCGACCGGCTCCCACTCGAACGCCGAGACCTTCACGTTCCGACGGATGTAGTCCGACGGCTTCATTTTCAGCTTCGTGCTCCAGGGCTTGGTTTGCGTGAACTCGCCCCACAGATCGAGCCCCTGCCCGAGCGCGCCAATCCAATGTCCGCCGAGCTCTTGGAGACCGAAACGCAAATTTGGGTGACGATCGAAAACGCCGCCGCCGATCAGCGTGGTCATGTAGTTCCAAGCCGGGAGCATCCAGGTGCCGAGCGTCCACGGGTCCAGATTGACCTCGGAATGGATCTTCCATTCATCGGCTTCGAAGAACTCCGCGTTCTTCCACTCGTGCGTTTTGAAGAACGCCGCCTCGTTGCCGACGTGCAGTGTGCAGACGGTGTTGCTCTCTGCGCACAGCTTCCAGAACCGGTCGACTTCGCTGTGCGCCGGCGATCTTCCACCGGGCAGCATAGACACTGGAAGCCAGAGGACGCGCACGCCCGCATCGATGACCCGCTTGGCTTCGTCGTAGAGTTCGTCGACGGTATCGCCCAGCACGGTCGCCACCGGCCGCAGCCGGTTCGACCATTGCTGCTGACGAATGACCCAGTCGTTGTGCATCCGGATCATCTTCATCGCAAAGCCGCGACGATCACCGGTGATGCTTCCGAAGAAATCCGGGTTGTCGAGCTGACCGAGCATCATCAGGGAGATGATGACGAAGTTTCCGGGGAAGATGACCTGACGTTCAACACCGATATAGTCCATGAGATCGAGCCGCGCCTGCATGTCATAGGCAGCGCGCGGGAACGGTCCCTTCGCATTCCAGGCCGTGTAGTTGTCGATGACGTCCGTCTCTTCGATGTAAGAGTTGGAGTTCTTGAAATAGTAGTCCTTCATGGCCGCAACGGCGTAGGCCTCGGCCTCGGCCAGGGGCTGGCAGGCCTGGCCGAACATGTCGGTCCAAAGGCGGGACGGCGCCCACTCATGGGCATCAACGTCGAGGATCTTGCCGGCCAGATGCTGCAACTCCGCCGGGCATCCGGGATGGGCGCTTGCAGGCTTAAGGTCTGCAGTAACGGTCATTGCTTCACGCACTCCTCGTTGATGCGCCGAAACTCTCTGGGCGCCGATTGCGACCGGAGTTGGCCGCATACCCGCCCCGATCGGACCCCGGCATTCTGCGGACGTCGAACGCCCCCGACATCGTCTAATGAGAGTACGCGGCGCTCGAACGCGCGCACGGGGAGCGCCGGCCCACCGCAGACCCGCAGGCGCGTCCCGAACGCCCCATTCACCCTCGCTTTTTGGCCATCGTCCGGAAGCCATGCAGCAGCGGTTCGGTATAGCCGCTGGGTTGGCTGACGCCCTCGAAGATCAACGCCCGCGCCGCTTGGAAAGCCAACCCGGCGAACGTTGGCCCCATGGGAAGGTACGCAGGGTCCCCGGCGTTCTGCTGGTCGACGCGCACCGCCATCTCCCGCAACGCCGCATCAACCATATCGGCATCGCACACCCCGTGCAGAAGCCAGTTTGCGATGTGCTGTGATGAAATGCGCAGCGTTGCGCGATCCTCCATCAAGCCCACGTCGTGGATGTCCGGAACCTTGGAGCATCCCACGCCCTGATCAATCCAGCGCACAACGTAGCCGAGAATACCCTGAGCATTGTTCTTAAGTTCCGAGTGGATGTCGGCCTGCGACCACGGTCGGCCTTGAGCGAGAGGAAGCGTCAGAAGATCGTCGAGTGGCGGCGTCTGTGCGTCCTGCAGGGCCTCGCGGCGGGCGAACACGTCGACGCGATGATAGTGAACCGCATGCAGCGTCGCCGCGGTGGGGCTTGGCACCCACGCCGTGTTGGCGCCGCTCATGGGATGGGCGGCCTTTTGCGCGAGCATGTCCGCCATCCGGTCCGGCGCCGCCCACATGCCCTTGCCGATCTGGGCCCGTCCCGAAAGCCCGCAAGCCAATCCGATCTGAACATTGCGCGCTTCGTAGGCGAGGAGCCACGGCGCAGCCTTCATGTCGCCCTTCCGGATCATCGGACCCGCGTGCATCGACGTATGGATCTCGTCGCCAGTGCGATCGAGGAAACCCGTATTGATGAACACGATCCGACTCTGGACGGCCGCGATGCAGGCGGCGAGGTTTGCCGACGTCCGCCGCTCCTCGTCCATCACGCCGATCTTGATCGTATGCCGCGGCAGTCCGAGCAGGTCTTCGACCGAATCAAACAGACGATCCGAGAACGCGCATTCTTCAGGACCGTGCATTTTGGGCTTCACGATGTAGATCGACCCCGTTGCGGAATTCGGCCGGGCGGTTTGCCCGCGAACGTCGAACAGTCCGATCAGCGCAGTGACGACCGCGTCGACAATACCCTCGCTCACGTCCCGGCCCCCGGGACGGCGCACGGCGGGTGTCGTCATGAGGTGACCGACATTTCTCACGAGCAGCAAAGACCGCCCGCGCAAGGAAAATGCCGCACCGTCCCGCCCCGCGTAAAACCGGTCGTCAGACATGCGGCGACGCACGGTTTGCCCATGCTTTTCGAACGTCTCCTCAAGCGTCCCGCGCATCAGCCCGAGCCAATTGCGATACGCCGCGACCTTGTCCTGCGCGTCGACCGCCGCGATCGAATCTTCCAGGTCGATGATCGTCGACAGCGCCGATTCCAGAACGATGTCGCACACACCAGCTGGGTCATCGACGCCAATCGGATGTGAACGGTCGATTTGCACCTCGATGTGCAGACCGTTGTTGCGAAGAAGGATCGCTGACGGCGCGGCGGGGTCGCCGACATAACCCGCAAACTGCGCAGGCGACTTCAACGCGGGCGCAAGCGCACCGTCGACAACCGCGTACTGCCTCACGTCCGAGTGGGCGCCGACTGCCAGAGGCGCGACTTCATCCAGGAACGCCTTGGCCCAGGCGACCACACGAACGCCGCGCGCAGCGTCGTATCCCCCACCCCCTTGATCCGGGACGTCGATCGCGTCGGCGCCGTAGAGCGCATCATAAAGGCTGCCCCAGCGCGCATTCGCGGCGTTGAGCGCGTACCGCGCGTTGAGCGCGGGAACGACGAGTTGAGGCCCTGCGCGTGTCGACAGTTCGGGGTCGACGTTCTGCGTCGAAATCTGGAACGCATCGGGCTCGGGAACGAGGTAGCCGATCTCGGCGAGAAAGGCTCGGTACGACGCGGAATCGATCGCGGCGCCCGGACGTGCGCGATGCCAGGCGTCGATCTGGTCTTGCAGCGACAAACGCTTCGCCAGGAGCTCATCCAACTCGGGCGAAAAGCGTTCTACGATCTGGGCGAACCCCGCCCAGAACGCATCCGTTTCGAGGTGCAGGTCGTGCAGGACCTCATCGATGAACACCGCCAGTTCGGAGGCGACATCGAGGCGGGCGCGGGATTGGTAGGAGGTCATCTGGGTCATTCGCGTGCTGCCGTTGCTTCACGGTTTTGGGCTTAGGTCGAAGTTTCGGTCTGCGCGCCCGGCGCGCGCCGTGCGTCCTGCAGGGCCTCGAAAGCGATCTCGATCCAATGCTGGACCGGGATCTCGGCCTTCGTGGCGAGATGCAATTGGCACCCGACATTGGCCGTCGCGATCCGCTCGGGAGCGCCGAGCATCAGCGCACGCAGCTTTCGGGCGAGAAGGCGCTGGCTCAATTCCGGTTGCAGGATCGAGTAGGTTCCAGCCGACCCGCAGCAGAGATGACGCTCCGGGGTCGGCGTCAGCCGAACCCCCATCGCGACGAGAATATCATCGAACCCGCGGGACTGCCGCAACGCATGCTGCAGCGTGCAGGGACACTGCGCAGCGATCCTGAGGGCCTTCTGGGCCCGCGGCAGCTTCTCGACGCCTTCCGCTCTGATGACATCGGAAAGATCGCGCGTGAGTTCGGAGATCCGGCGCGCTTTGCCGGCATAGGCCGGATCGTCCGCAAGCAAAGATCCGTAGTCCGCGACCATCGCCCCGCACCCGGACGCGGTCATCACGATCGCTTCGACGCCGGCCTCAACATGCGGCCACCAGGCATCGATATTGCGCCGCGCAAAGCCCAAAGCTTCGTCATGCGCGGACAGATGGTGGCTCGCCGCCCCGCAGCACCCCGCCCCGGGCGCGTCCGTCAGCGAAATCCCGAGATGATCGAGAACATGGGCCGCAGCCGCGTTGGTCCTGGGCGTCGCGCTGGCCTGTACGCACCCGCGCAGCACCAGCATTCGGCGCGCATGTCGCGATGCGGGCCATGCCAGCGCCTCCTGCGGCGCCGGGATTTTCATCTTGACGACGTCGGGAAGAACCGGCGCGAAGGCGCGGCCTAGACGCAAAAGGACCCCGAAGCGGCTGGGGAACGGTACGACGAGCCGGATCACGCGTCGCGCCAACGCGCTCCACCATCCGCGCGTCTTCGGCGCCTTTTCGATGAGCCCACGCCCGATGTCGGCGATCTTGCCGTATTGCACGCCGGAGGGGCACGTCGTCTCGCAGGCCCGGCACGTCAGACAGCGATCCAGATGGACGCGGGATTTGGAGGACGCCTTACCTGTCTCGAGCAGCTGTCGAATGAGATAGATTCGGCCGCGCGGACCATCGCGCTCGTCGCTCGTTTCCTGATAGGTCGGGCATGTCGCGTTGCAGAACCCGCAGTGTACGCACGCGCTGATGAGCTCCTTCGCGCGGTGCGCTTCGGGCGAGCCAGCCAGATCGCTGTGGAGGTCCGTTTTCATCGCATTCGCCTAGAGCCAAGAATACATGCGGCCGGGATTGAAGATGCCGCGCGGGTCGAACACGGACTTGAGGTCGCGAAGAATGCGATGCGTCACCGCATCCGGCGCCTGAAAGACCTCAGCGGTGCGATCGCCGTTCCGGAAACAGGTGACGTGCCCCCCGGCTCGTACAGCCATCGCCTCCAGCTCCGTGCGATCGTAGGCGCCGCGCAACCAGCGCTGCGCACCGCCCCAGTCGATGAGCCATTCCCCGCCGCTCATCAGGGGCGCGGCGGCCGAACTGATCGAGAACCGCCAGATCGGCTCCGCCGTCTCGAAAAAAGGCAGCGTCTGATGCCGCAGCGCCTTCCAGAAATCGGGCTCGTCGTCGACGAAGGAAAGCTCCGGTGCGACTCGGGTCAAGGCCTGGCGCGCCTCGGCCAGCGATCCTGCGCCTCCCTCGAACCGAACCTGCAGAACGCCGCGTAGCCAAGAAAGCCCAGTCAGCGGCAAGGGCGCGCCACCCAGCTTGTTCATGACGACGATCGCTTGGGCGGCATCGCTAGTCGATGCGGAAAGGGACAGCGTGACAGGCTTCGCCGGGAGAACGCGGAGGCTCACCTCCGACAAGATCCCGTAGCACCCCATGCCGCCGCATTGAAATCGGGAGACGTCATAACCGGCGACGTTTTTCATCACGCGCCCGCCGAAGGAGAGGACCTCTCCATTTCCGTCGATGATTTTTGCGCCGAGCAACGTGTCGCGCCCCGATCCCAACCAGGGCCGCGCTGGTCCGGACAAATTTGTCGCCAGGACGCCGCCGATCGTCGATTGGCCGAAATCCGGCGGCTCGAATGCAAGGCGCTGTCCCTGTGCGGCGAGGAGCGCTTCGATCTCGGAAACGGGGGAGCCGGATCGCACGGTGATGACGAGTTCGCCGGGCTCATAAGCGATGACGCCCGAGTGCGCGAAGGTCGAAATGACCGAGCCGCGTGGCGCGCGACCGAAAAAGGCCTTGCTGCCGCGCCCTTCGATCGCGAGCGGTGCGCCGTCGCCAGCCGCGGCCCGCGTGCGCTCGACGAGTTCCCGCGTCGCGTCAGCCACCTCCGACGCTCCCGCGACGGAGCGCACGGTACTCCTGGCAGTGCCGCAGTTGCGGAATAGCTTTCCCCGGATTGAGAATTTCGCGGGGATCGAACGCGGCCTTGACGGCATGGAACAGCGCGAGCTCGGCGTCCGAGAACTGGAACGCCATCTGCCGCAACTTCTCGGCGCCGACGCCGTGCTCGCCGGTGATGCTGCCGCCGACCTGAACGCAGAGATCGAGGATTTCCCCGCCGAAGGCCTCGGCGCGCGCGAACTCGCCGGGCGCCGCAGCGTCGAACAAGATCAGGGGATGCAGGTTCCCGTCTCCAGCATGAAAGACATTGGCGACACGCAGCCCATAGCGCTGCGACATCTCCTCCATCGCGGTCAGCACCTCCGCGAGGCGTCCGCGTGGGATCGTACCGTCCATGCAGTAGTAGTCCGGTGACATCCGACCGACGGCTGGGAAAGCGGATTTGCGCCCCTTCCACAGCAGCGCGCGCTCCTCCTCGGACCGCGACACGCGCACTTCGATCGCGCCCTTCCTGCGAAAGATCGCCTCGACGTCGCGGACACCCTCGTCCACTTCGGCCGGGGCGCCGTCGATTTCACAGAGCAGGAGCGCGGCCGCCGCAGTCGGATAGCCGGCGTGGCAGAAATCCTCGGCCGCAACGATCGCGTTGCGGTCCATCATCTCGAGCCCCGCAGGAATGACGCCCGCGCCGATCACGTGGCCGACCGCATCGCCTGCAGCTTGTACGGTGTCGAACGCCGCCATGACGACGCGCGCGTTTGGCGGGGTCGGAAGAAGTTTTACGGTCATCTCGGTGATGACGCCAAGCATCCCCTCCGAGCCATGGATCAAGGCCAAAAGATCCGGCCCCGGTTGATCGAGCCCGAGCGATCCAAAGGCGGTGATCTCGCCGTCCGCGGTGATCACTTCGACCCGCAGCACGTTGTGCACCGTCAAGCCGTACTTCAAGCAATGAACGCCGCCAGAGTTCTCAGCCACGTTCCCACCGATCGTGCAGGCGATCTGCGACGACGGGTCAGGTGCATAGTAGAGGCCATACTGGGCGGCCGCCTCGCTGATCGCGACGTTGCGGACGCCTGGTTGCACCCGCGCCGTACGCGCAAGCGGGTCGATCTCCAGAATCTGATTGAGCTTTGCGAGAGAAAGAACGACGCCGCCGGCCTTCGGCATCGCGCCGGCGCTCAATCCAGTTCCGGCGCCCCTTGGCACGAGCGGAATGGCGTGTCGCCGACACAGCTCCACCACCGCGCGCGCTTCGGCCGACGAATTGGGAAGAACGACCGCCCAGGGGCGTTCGCAGTACATCGACAGGCCATCGCATTCGTAGACGGCGATGGTCTCCTCATCGAGGATCAGGGACGCGGAGCCCACGACCGCTTCGATGTCAGACGCCAGTCGACGCAGATCCGCCCGGGGCGGATCGTCAACCATCGCGCCGAGCGCAATGCGCCCGCGAAGGACATCGAGAGAGTCCATGTCTAGAACCGCGCCCTCACCGTACCGCCTGGACCGAAGTCGACTTCGATCTGGTCACCTGGCCGATAGGGTAACACGCCGGCTTGCGAGCCGGTTGTGATGATGTCTCCGGCAGAAAGGCGATACCCGCGCGCCGCCAGGTGCCGGGCGCACCACGCCAACAGGCTGGCGGGATCGGTCTCGGGTGCGGGCGGCGTTCTATGGGCGACCGGAGCGCCATTGATCCGAACTTCGAGCGGCAGCGACCAGTAATCGACGTCGTCCGGCATCGCCTCTCCCAGGACGAACCCGCCATTGGCGGCATAGTCCGCGATCATCGCCAGCGCGCCAAGCTTGCCCGTGTTGCCGAAGCGCCAATTGATGAGTTCGATCGCCGGGTGCATCGATGCGATCGCCGCGCGCGCCCGTGCGACCGTCATCTCGGCGGCTCCGTCGAGATCGGCGCGCAGGCGAATGGCGATCTCGGGCTCGAAAACATGAACCGGAAAGGTCGACGTCGCGAACCGGCCAGGGGACGCTTGGCAAACGTCGGTGAACATCGGCCCGCAAAAGGGCTCGTTCAGGCCGAGCCCTGCCTGGCTTTGGATCGTCGGCGCCCCAAGCTTCCAGTATCGCGTCGGGCCGCCCTCGAGAACGATCAACCGATCCTGGACGGCGTAGGCCGAGGACGGCGCTCCTGGGAACGTGTGCGCGTCCGCGTCGCCCATGGCGCGATTGGCGCTGCGCGCGCTGAAGAGGCTGTCAGCGAGTTTCGCAAGGTTATCGTTGGCGGCGGTCAATTCCCTAAATCCCTCATTGCAGCGCGTGCCCCCTTCAGTCGGCCCAGGCCACTCTCCCCTACACCGAGATCGGGCGGATCCGGGTCGGCCGAACGGACGAGCCTCTACCCGCGACGCGCGCCGATCGCCCTTCGCCGTTGACGGCGCTAGTCCGGCAAGACGAAATCGACGCGAGTGGAGTGTGCGATACGCCTTTGATCGTGAAGCTGTGCGTGGAACTGAAGGCTCATGCGTCTCAAATCATGGACAGGTCCCTGGATCGCGCTTCTCGTGCTCCTGGTTGTTTCGGCATGCGCCCCGCCAGCGACACGCACCAAGGGCGGCGATTGGCCGGTTTTCGGTGGAACGACCGACGAGAACCATTTCAGTCCGCTGACGCAGATCAACGACGACACCATCTCCGGCCTGCGACTGGCGTGGTTCGCCGATCTGGATACGCCGTGGTCGACCAGCACCCCGGTTGAAGCCGACGGCGTGCTCTACACCGCGGTTGGACTGAGCTTGGTCCAGGCGTTCGACGTCGAAACCGGAAAGGTCCGCTGGACCTTCGACCCCAAGATTCCGGAAGCGCCGAACAAGACCCGCCTGCAGACGCCGCACTGGGGAATTCGCGGCTTGGCCTACGCGGACGGCCGTATTCATGTCGCGACATTGGATGGGCGCCTGATCGCGCTGAATGCGCGCGACGGAAAGCTCGTCTGGGAGCAGCAGACGTTAGATGCGGCCTCGGATTCGAGTTACATCACCGGAGCTCCCCGAGTTTTCGACGGTAAGGTCATCATCGGCTTTGCTGGCGCCGATATCGGCGTGACGCGCGGCTACGTGACGGCATACGACGCAGCCACCGGAAAAAAGCTCTGGCGGTTCTGGACCGTTCCGGGCAATCCCGCCGACGGTTTCGAGAACGACGCCATGAAAATGGCTGCGGCCACTTGGACAGGCGAATGGTGGCGCTACGGCGGCGGCGGCACGGTTTGGAACGCCATTACGTATGATGCGAAATTCGACCGCATCTATCTCGGCACAGGCAATGGCGCAGTCTGGAACCGCAAGATCCGGAGCCCTGAAGGCGGCGACAATCTGTTCCTGAGTTCGATCGTGGCGCTTGATGCGGACACCGGCAAATACGTCTGGCACTACCAGAGCGTGCCGGGCGACACCTGGGACTTCAATGCCTCGATGGACATCGAGCTGACGGACCTGACCATCGACGGCAAACTGACGCCAGTCCTGCTGAACGCCCCGAAGAACGGCTTTTTCTACGTCATCGATCGGCGCGACGGTCGCCTGATTTCGGCGAAGCCGTTCTCGAAAGTGACTTGGGCGACTGGGGTCGATCTCAAGACCGGCCGGCCCATCGAGGCGGAGAACGCCCGCTTCGAGAAAGGCCCGTTCCTCGTCTATCCAGGCCCGCCCGGCGCCCACGGATGGCTGCCGATGTCGTTCAACCCGAAAACGGGACTGACCTACATTCCCGAAACGCGGGTTCCGGCGCCGATGTCGGACGTTGCGAACGTGCGCGCCTTTGCGCCTCCCCCGGGCGTCAGCCTTGCAACGGGGGTCGACTTCACCCGCTTCCCCTCACCGCCGCCCACCGAAGTCGAAATCAGCGGATCGCTGATCGCCTGGAATCCAGTGAAGGCCGAGCCTGTCTGGAAAGTTCCGTTGTCATCGCCCTACAGCGGCGGCGTCATCTCCACAGCCGGCAATCTTGTCTTTCACGGGCAGGTCAACGGCGCATTCGTCGCCTACGCAGCCGATACCGGTCGAGAGCTCTGGCGGTTCGATGCGCACGCGCCTTTGCTAACGCCGCCGATCACCTTCGAGCACAAGGGCCGCCAGTACATCTCAATCCTGACAGGCATTTCGGGCGCCGCTGGCGTCACCGGCGAAATGATCACGCGTTTCGGTTGGAGCTATCGGACGTATCCGAGGCGGCTCATGACGTTCGCGCTCGACGGGAAGGCGACGCTGCCTGCGCCGACGCCGGCGCCGCCGCTGAAGGGCTTCGACGACCCGACCTACAAGGCGAACGCGAAACTCGAGCGCACCGGGGACAAAATCTACCACACGCTGACGTGCGCCGCCTGCCATGGGCCGCAAGCGATCTCGGGCGCGCAAGCGCCCGATCTGCGCGACTCCGCGATCGTCGCCGACGCCGACTCGTTTGATGCGGTCGTCCGCGATGGCGCCCTGGCCGGCCGCGGCATGCCGATGTTCAACACCATGACCGATGAAGACGCCGCAGCTCTGCGGCAGTACCTGCGGAGCCGCGCCGACGCGCTTCGCAAACAGGCGCAAAATGGTCGCTGACGACCGCCCGGCCTAGGCGGCGCGCCTCAGAGAAAGAGGCACGACAAAACCGCTTCTCGCGCTGCTGCACTCAAGTTGGGTTCGTTCGGCAGTCCGCGCGCCTGCGCCGCCAGCATCGAAGCCACGCCGATACAGGTCGCGGAGAAAATCTGCGCGCCAAGCTCCGGCGTGTAGCGAAGCGGTCTGATCTGACCGGCCAGCTGCAGACTCTCGGTGAGCTTTGCGTGGGCGCTCAAAATCTGCGCAGGGAGTTCACCGACGACGTTCTGTTGTGCGATGATCGCGAACAACGCCGGCTCGGCTTGAGCAAAGGCGACGTAGGTGTCCCAACCCTGCCGAATTCGCGCGAAGACGTCGTCAGGGCTTGCGTTGTGTATTCCGTAGTTCAGGTACTGCTCGAAGGCGTGCTCGACGACGGCAGCGCGCAATCCGGAAAAATCACCGAAGTGGTGATAGAGCGTCGGCGCCTTGACGCCGACCGTGTCGCAAACAAGTCGCGTCGACACTCCGGCAAGCCCGTGCTCCCGAAGCAGATCCGTGGTCACGTCGATGAACCGTTGGCGAATATCACCGCCGCGCAGTCGCAAGGCGCGCGCACCGTCGCCATCGCCCGCGAAAGTCGGATCCAAACCCGACGTCATTGTCGCCTCATCATCCACCGTGGCTTCGCAGGCGCAGATTTAGCCGCGCTCGTCAATACCACGCCCCCGCGAAGCCGGCGCACCGTGGGCTATTGAACCGCGTCGTCGACTTGACCAAGCGACGCCACGCTGTTCGCCAAAAGATAGACCAACTCGGCTTGCCTGCTGACGTTCGCCTTGAGGAACATCGACCGCAGATGCGCACGCGCCGTATTGTGGCGGATGTTGAGCTTGCCTTCGATCTCCTCGAGCCGCTGACCCGACGCGAGGCCGATCGCAAGATTGGCCTCCGCGGGCGTAAAGCTGAAAAGCTTTTGGACCAGCGGCGCCTCGATCGCGCTGATCGCCTCGTGATCCCGCATGAAAATGAGCGCACAGCTCTCTTCACGGTGTGACGACACGCACATCGAGCGCGCACTGCTGATGATCGCGCCGACAGGACGCCCGCCGTTGCGACGCTCCAGCGTCATCGCGAACGATCGTCCTTCGCGAACCTCGCCGTTCAGGATTTTTCGCAAATACGACTGCAACTCGACATCGCTGGCGCGGTGCGCGGCGGTGAGGCTGTCGTTCCGATGGAGGCTCAACACGTCCTGCGCGGCCAGCAGGCGCTTCGCCCCGTCGTTGAGGGGCAACACGTTGCCGAATGGGTCGATGAGGATCCCGGCGATGCCGAGCCGATCCAATGCGTTCGCTTGGAACTGACGCGTGAGGTTGCTTTGCATGAGCTCCTGGCGAAGCAGGAAGGCTTCGCGGAAGTGCATGCCGATCTGCTGCAGACTTTCGAGGTCGCACTTGGTGAACGACGGCTCGCCCGGCGCACGCATGACGCTGAGGACGTATCGCTGCTCGTTATGATGGGCGAAGCAGTGAGACATCGTGATCGCGATGTCATAGGAATGAAATTCGTCCACGATCGGACTATCCGGCAAGTCCTGCGCCCAGACCCGAATGCGCGCCTCGTTGAGCGCCAAGGTGGGAATGGCGTCGATGCGTCGCTGCTGAGCTTCCCATTCTCGCGTGATCTCGGGGCGAATCTTGCGACCGGTCGCAACGATGAATTCGACCGGGCGCGTGCGACTGCCGGAAATCCGCAGGCTGGCGCCGCTGGCGTTGAAGAACTTCATGATCTCGGAAAGCGCCGGCTCCCACGAGCCAGAGCAATGAGCGCCGCGATAAATGCGGCCGAAGACTGAGGCCAGGCCCGTCTGCTCGCTCATGATGTCCTCCCTGGCCAACTTTGTGGCCTTCTTTATGTAGCGACACTATACCAGCTCTTTCGATCCGCCAAGCACCCCCACGCCGTTGTTACCAGAGGCATCCGCTCGCTCCCGGCCACATCGAGAATCAAAAAAGCGATATGTTTTCAAGATTTTCGCCAGGAGCCGACGCGGATCCGGACGTGGCGTGGGGGCACACTCGCGAGCCTAAACGGCGCTATAGCGCGTCATAAGCGCCGCCCGAGTGCTCCACGAACCACGAGGTGAAGGTTGACGCTGCGTCAGAAAGGCGGGTCGCGCCCTTGGCGCTCGCGCGACGGCCCGTCTTGACGGCTACACCCACGATCGCCGTCCACCAGCCGAACCGGTGACGCCAAACGATTATAGCGTCGATACATTTTGCGTTCTGGGCGCCGGTTTGCCGCGCTTAGCGATAGCGCCCGAGAAACGCGGTGATAACCCGGACAAGATCGTGCGGCGTTTCGAGTCCGGGGAAATGCCCCCCTCGGCCCAGCACTTCGTAATGCGCAACGTCGTAAACGCGATCCAGGTACGACTGTGGCGGCGGGGGCGTCATGTCCATCGGCGCGAAAAGGAAGCCGGCCGGCACGGGGCACCGGTGCGGGCCGATTGCGATGTCGGTCGCGAGGCTCGCGTACAGCCACATCGGCGCCTCACACCCATTGATCCAATACAGCATGACGTTCGCGAGCAGGTCATCCATGCTAAACGGCGGATCGTCCGTTGATCCGCGGATCGTCCAGCCGTGGAACTTTTCGACGATCCATGCAGCGAGGCCGATCGGCGAGTCGGTTTGCCCGAACGCGAGCGTTTGCGGCTTCGTCGCCTGCACGGCCTGATAAGCGCTCTCGGGCGCCATCTGCGCAAAGCTCCGCTGTCGCCAAGCGATCTCGTCAGCAGTGAGCGGCATGCGGGCTTCGTCGATGACGGGCGCGCCGCCGGCCGACGTGATGAGGAAAGCCTTCAGCCCCTCCGGATGCTTGAAGGCGACTTTGGCGGTTATCAAACTGCCCCAGTCGCTCCCATAAGCGACATAGCCGTCAAACCCGAGAACCTCCGTCATGAGACGCGAAAACAGCGCTGCGATGTCGGATGGGCTCAACGGCGCATCGGGAGCGGGAGAAAACCCATAACCGGGCAGGCTTGGCGCGATGACCGTGAAGGCGTCTTCCGCGCGTCCGCCGAACCGTTCCGGGTGCGCCAGGCGCTCGATGATCGGCAAGAATTCGGTAAAGGACCCTGGCCAGCCGTTCGTGAGCAGCAGAGGCGCAGGCGCATCCCCTGATCCCCGCTCGACGATGACGTGGAGGGTTCGCCCATCGACGTCTATGAGCCGGTGGTTGAAGGCGTTGAAGCGAGCCTCCCAGGCCCGCCAATCGAAGCCATCGATCCAATAGTCCCGAAGCCGCTGCATGAAGCCGATCGGTGCGCCACGCGCCCAGTCTGGCCCGGCCTGATATCGGGGGAAGCGGGTGCGTCGAAGCCGATCCCTCAGATCGACGAGCACATCGTCGGGCGTCTCGATTCGGAAGTCCGTCCCGGGCCAAGGCTGATTGCGCGCGCCTCCTGCGCCGCCGGTCGTCAAAGCGCGGCCTCGACCTTTTCCATGTGGCTCTTGAACATGCGCGGCTCAGGCGAATTGCGCGGCGTGTAGAATGGCGAAAGCACCTTCAGCAGACGCGGGAGGACAAGCCCTGCGATACGCCGCCCTACGCGCTTCTGGCGCTTAATCGACTCCGCCCGTGCTTCAGGGGTCATCGCAGCGCGGTCTTTCTCCAAAAGGTACTCACGGACCATCTTTGAGAACCGGCCAAGGTGCGCGAGCTGATAGAAGAAGCCGTAGAGACGCAACCAATAGCCGCCATGGAAATGATGGAAGGCATCGTGGCAGACGGTGCGGTGTTCGTACTCCTCCATCAGATGCCACTTCCAAAGCCCCACCACCTCGGCATCCGCCCCCTCGAGAAGGTCCTCGATCTCGTCGAGCCAGACGAGCGCCGCGGGCGGCCCCAGCGTCTCGAACCCTTCGCAATAGGCCAGTTGGAACGCGAACGACTTCGTCGTGTACAGGCGTTCGAACTCCGCCTCGAAGTGCCGCTCGAACGGCGTGATGTCGTAGCCATGCCGCGCCAGGATCGCATTGAACGCGCCATGCAGCGCATAGTGGTTCGCCTCTTGCCGGACGAACGTGCGGATATCGTTGCGCAGCTGCGCGCTCGCCGGATCGTTCTGGTCCAGCTTCGCGGCGGCGTCCGCCATCACACGATTCAGAAAGCGCTCCAGGTACGGAATCCAGGCCGAGGATCCGTTCATGGTCTGGGCGTATTCCCAGACAGGCGCCCAGTGCGCCGGTGTATTGGAGAAATCGAACTTGGGACGACGGACTTTCAAGACTCTCTCCTTGTTCCAAGTATCTATGCGCGCATTGCGGCTTGATCAATTAGGCCATTGGGGAGATGCGGGATCGATATCGACCCTGCCCCGCCAGTTGTCGCTCGACGCCCAATCCGCGGCGCGCCGGCCGCCGCCGACGACGACGCCGGCTTCCGCCTGCTGTGGTCCACCCACGAACGAAAAGTTCTTCAGGTAATCGTGCGGGCTCCGGCAGCATCGGTCGCCCGGCAGATCGTGGCGCATGAGACGCTCGACGACACGGTCGGCCTGCGATGCCGTCCAGACCCCACGCGGAAAATGAACCTGCAAGGTCGGGAAGTCATCGAATACGCCAGCGAAAATCATCGACTCGATCACGTCGTACGCCGCCTGACTGGACAAACGATTGCAGGCGAAGGCGCGCATGCCATCAAAGGCGCCCGAAGCCTCGGCGGGCTGCAAGACGATCGCCAGATCAAGCATGGTCATCGCTTGATAGAGAGGCCACATCTCGCGTTCGCCAAGGCGCTTCGTCGCGTTTGCGCCGATCGTGACGGTGCGACTGCCCATCGCGGCGCACCGTTTGACCTCAGCCACCGCCTCCTTGATGTTCTGGAGCGGAGCCGACGGCGACCACGAAAGCCGGTCTGGTCTGGCCGCACAGAACATCGCCATACAGTTGTTCTGCGCACGGATGAAGCTCACGGCCGTTTCAGCGTCGGCCCACTCGAAATGCAGCATCGGCGCGCTGGAGATTCCCAACCGCTCGATATTGGCCTCGTCGAGCCGATCCATGTACCAGACAGGGTCGTTGGCGAGCTTCATGACGCGGCGCGCATTGAACTGGCCAGGGAAGATCGCACGATAGGGCCCAGCCTCGAGCACCCAGCGGCCGTCGTCATGACGGTAAGCCGGGCCATCGTCGTTCCCGAGGCCCAATGTGCCCTCGAAAACAATGTGACCGTGGATGGCGATTTCGCGCATGGGGGCGTTCCGGACCTCTTCCATCCCCTAGCGCCCACCTCCCTCGCTCGTCTTGGTCGGATCGGACTATCGCCAGGGGTCAAAGACCCCGGTCATTCGCCATTCTCCGCTTTCGTGATGCACACGCTCCGAGCGCTCCTGCTGTCGATCGCCATTGCTCTCCCGCTCGGCCATCGCCAGGCGGACATGCGCCCTTCGTCTTGGAGAAAAAGGAACGCCGGAGCGCAGAGCGCTCCGGCGTCCAGGAATACTTCTAGGGGAGGAGACTAGAAGCGGAGGCGCAGATCCGCACCGAAGGTGCGGGGCGCCCCAAAGTTGGCGTACGCGCTGCCCAGGCCCGCGTTCACGAGACCGATCATGGAGACGAAGTACTCTTCGTCGGCCAGGTTGCGCCCCCAGACGCGCAGCGTCGCGCTCTTCGTAAGGTCAACCGAAACCGATGCATCGACGACGCCGTAGGCCTTTTGCGTCAGGAACTGCTTGGGCGTGAACGCCGTACTGCCGAATGTCGAGGGAAGAATGTCATTCTCGAACAGGACAGCGTCGTCGCGCCAAGCGTAGTTGACCTCTGCGTAGACGTCTTTCGACAGCAACGTGAAGCTCGAGTTCGCCCCCACATTGTAGGTCCATTTCGCAAGGGACTGGAACGGAAGACTGCTCTGATCCTTGATGCCGCCTGGGAACGAGGCGTTCTTCACGCGGTAGTCTTCGTACTGCGCGTCCGTGTAGGCGACCGTGCCGACAAGGCGCAAGGACGGCGTCAGGGCGAACTGACCCTCGAACTCGGCGCCATCGATTTTGGCCGTCGCCGCATTCTGGATGCCGGTCACGATCAAGCCCGGCGCCGCCTCGAACGCGATGGTGCGCTGAATTTGGTCGTAGTTCGTATGGTAGTAGGCCAGGTTCAGGCGCAGCCGCTTGTCCAGCCACTCCGACTTTACGCCAACTTCATAGTCGGTGTTCTGCTCCGGCTCGAACGGCGCGATCGGGGCATAGGCCGCCGCGAACGCATTCACGCCGCCCGCCTTGAACCCGCGGCTGGTGCGCCCGTAGATCATGACGTCGGGCGCAACCGTCCAATCCGCGCCGAACGTGTACGACCAGTTCGTGAACCCGGCCGAAGCGGGTTGAGCGCAGTTTGCGATCGGAGTTGTGGCCCTGGACGGCGCCGGACCGATGCAGGTGTCGCGGAAGCCGTTCGTCAGGTTTCCGAGCTGGATCCCGTTCGACAGCGTGCTCATTGTTTCGTCGGTGTAGCGCAAGCCACCGGTCACGTTGAAGTTGCTGCTCAGGGCATAGGTCGCCTGCCCGTACGCGGCCCAGCTCTCGATGCTGATCAGGTTCTTCGTGATCGAGCCGCTCGTGACGCGAAGCCCACGGTCGCCGAGAAGATAGATGAAGGCGCCGTCACGCGAGGACTCGTCGCGCGTGTCTTCGATATCCGAGGACAAATAATAGAGACCTGCGGCGTAGGTCAGCTTGCCGTCGAGCGCGCGCCCGTTGGCCTGAAACTCTTGCGTCGTTTGCTCGGTGACGCCCAACTGATCCGTGATGATCGTCGTCGTCGGGAAGCCGCCGACATTGAATGACCGCTTCGACGTACCTTCCGTGTAGGCCGTGATCGACTTCAACGTCAGGTCACCGAAATCCCAAGACAGGGTCAGTGCTGCGCCGTTCGTATCAGTGTCGGTGAATTGCGGATAGTTCGGGTCGCCGATCGTCTGGTCGCGCGGCGCGGCCTGGCTCCGCTGAACGAACTGCGCGACTTGCGGGAGCGCACCGACAGCGGCCGCTTGCGCCGCCTGAATCTGCGCCAACGAGAAGTTGCCGGACGACGCGAAAATCAGAGGCGCGAGCGTGCCCGCGTTGATGCCGTTGATCCGCTCCGCCACGATGATGTTCATGGCCGCAGTGGTGAGCCCAGGCTGGAAGTAGACGATTCGCTGATCGATACCGCTGTTGCTGCCCTCGCCGTACCATCCTTGAAGCAGGATGTTGAATCGCTCGGACGGCGCGATCTTCACAGTGCCGCGGGCGTTCCACATCTCCACGTCATTCAGGTCGCGCTTCGTGCGAATGTCATAGGAGTAGCCATTGTGGGTCTTGTAGCTCGCGACGCCGCGGAACGCGACTTTGTCGCCCGGAATGTTGACCATTCCGCTGACCGTGCGCTGGTCGTAGTTGCCCACGCCAGCCTCGAGCCAGCCCTCGAACTCATCCATGTTCGGCTGGTTCGTCACGGTGCGGATCACGCCGCCGGTGACATTTCGTCCGTACAGGGTGCCCTGCGGCCCTTTGAGGACCTCAAGCCGCTGCGCGTCGTCGAAATTGATCAGGCTGCCGGTCGTCGCCGCCGAGCCAATGAAGACGTCATCGAGATAGACGCCAACCGGCGTCGCGACGAACGCGGCCGTATCGCTCTGGATCTGACCACGCAGGTTGTACTGCACGCCCATCGGCGACGAGTTGGACTGCACCGCGTAGAGACTGGGGGTGCGGGTGTTGAGATCGACGATGCTCGATACGCCGGTCCTGTCGAGCTCCGCGGCCGAGAACGCCGTGATGGCGATCGGCGCCTTCTGAAGGCTTTCGCCGGTCCGGCGAGCGGTCACGACGACTTCGTCGAGACTACCCGGCTTCGCCGCTTCCTGCGCAGCCGCGACGGAAGGGACGAGCCCCGCAAGCGCGGCTGTGAACATGAGCGTATTGATATGGATCTTTCTCACACGGATCCTCCCCCGTCGCGCCGTTGTCTCTTGGCATTCTGTGATCCGGCCGTATCGCCAGACTGCTACGAAGGTCTATAGAAGGACCGGCCACCTCATCGTCTGATCGGATTACTCTGCGTCAGGCGGGGGCGTTTTCGACGCGCGGGCGGGGGCGGCGTGTCCTTGGCGCCTCGTCGGATCGGACGAGGAAAGCCATGCGCGCGCCCGGCGGACGCTGACGCTGCGGGATTTGGAGCGCGCCGAGTCGGCCGTCTTCACGAGAGCGTCAACCCTTCGAGACGCCCGTCGTCTCGCCAGGCCTTCAGCATCTCCGAGAGCATCGTTACGCCGCCGCCGAATCCGCCATTGCGTACGACGATCTGGGAATAGTCGCCTTCGTTGTTGAAGAAGCCCGGCGTGCATTCGGACCATGTGTTCTTCATGCGCTCCCCATACGACTCGTGCACGCCAACCCACGCCGCCTCGGCCGCGGGCGTCGCCTCGACGACCGTCCGGCCTCGAGAACGGACCTCGCCGAGGATGTGAGCAATGTGTTCGGCCTGGATCCCGAGCATGTGCACGAAATTCGCGCCCCACGCGCTTTGCGTAGTCCCCTGGAGGAAGAAATTTGGAAAGCCGCTCACCTGCATGCCGTGCAGGGTCGTGGCGCCGTCTTTCCATTTTTCCGAAAGCAGATGACCTCCCCGTCCCTTTATCGGGAAGGCCTGATGTCGCGTGAGAGCGCCGAGTTCAAACCCCGTCGCAAAGATCAGGCAGTCGAGTTCGTAGCTCTTGCCCCTGACGACGACAGCGGTCTCCGTGACCTCGTCGACGCCGTACCCCTCCGTATCCACGAGCGTCACATTGGGGCGATTGAAAGTCTGCAGATACGCGTCGTGGAAGCATGGACGCTTGCACATTCGATTGTACCACGGCTTCAGCCGTTCGGCGGTCTCCTTGTCCTGGACGATCGCGTCCACGCGTGCACGCACGGCGTTCATCATGCGGAAGTCGGCCAATTGCATGAGGTCGCGCATGTCGGACGGCGTCATGCCCGGCCCGACTTGCCGCATGGTGGCGAACATCGTCTTCGTCCAGCCGTCGTCGACGAGATCGACGGGAACCGGGCGTCCCTCCAGAAGGGCCGTGAAATTCTCGACGCGCTCTTTGTGCCAACC
>JBMOIB010000049.1:0-19609 GCA_049317545.1 Caulobacterales bacterium
ACGGATTTCGTCATCCGAACTTCCGGTGATCATGGTCACAGCCAACAATGACCGGAGCGTGATGCTCGACGCCATCAGGGGCGGCGCGAACGACTTTTTGACCAAGCCGGTCGATCTGGAGGTGTTGCTGGCGCGGGTTGCGGTGCAGTTGAACATGGGGGCGGCTTTCCGGAAGGCGATCGCGGATCACGCACGTATTCAAAGAAGGCTGGACACCCGGTCGCGCCTTGAAAGGCTGGGTTACGGAAGCGCTGACAAGCGCGTCTACTATATGACTGAGCTCTTGAACGGCCTCAGGAATGGGGAGGTTAAACTATTCTATCAACCCCAAATTAACCTTCGAACCAACGAAGTCAGCGGGGCCGAAGCTCTCTTGCGCTGGCATAGCCCTACTTTGGGGATCGTGCCTCCCGATCACTTTGTTCCGATGGCGGAAGAGACCGGCGATATCGACGTCCTTACCGATTGGGTGATTGCGCAAGCGATCCAGGATCGCGAGCATTTTTCCGCGCTGGGTCATAGGCTGCGCATTGCGGTCAATCTTTCCGCCACCCTGGTCAACGACAGCGCCTTCGTGGAGCGCCTGATCGAAAGTTTGACGGGGAAGGCAGACGCGATTTCGCTGGAACTGACAGAATCGGCGATCTTTGAAGACCCGGAGCCGGCGATCCGCAACATCGCCCGCCTCGCCGATATGGGCATTCGGGTCGCAATCGACGACTACGGCACCGGGATGTCGTCCCTGTCCTATATCCAGAGACTGCCCGTACACGAACTGAAGATCGACAAGATGTTCGTGACGAAGCTCACCAACTCCCACCGGGACCCGCTGCTTGTGCGTTCGACGATCGAACTTGCGCATGCACTGGATTTCGAGGTTGTCGCTGAGGGCGTCGAGAACGCCGAAACCCTCGCGCTGCTGAGAGTTATGGGTTGTGATCTCGCGCAAGGCTATCATTTCGGTGCGCCGATGACAGTCGAGGACTTTGCAGCGTATCTCAAAGGCCAGGCTTGGATAGCGTCGTCTACGGTCCCGTTCGACGCCCCCGAATTCATGCGCCGGCTGCTGGAAGGCGATCAACGAGAGACAGCGTAAACAACCTGTTCACGCAGGTATGGTTTCGTTCATTTTGACTACTTTCACAGGCCTAAACGTTAAGCGAGAGCGCGCATATTCCCGGGACCAAACTGTGAAAACCCGAGGATGCAGGCATGTTTCGCAAGACTTTGATGATGGGCGTCGCCGGCGCGGCCTTCATTTTGACGCTTGGCGCGGGAAGCGCGTTGGCGCAGAGCAATGTCGTTCATCCGCATCGGGGCAACATCACGCCGTTCTACGGCGACATCACGCCGTTCCGCGGAAACATCACGCCGTTCTGGGGAAACATCGATCCCTTCTGGGGCAACATCTCGCCGTTCCGTGGCAACATCAGCCCTTTCTGGGGCAACATCACGCCGTTTCGCGGCAACATCACGCCGTTCTACGAAACGATCCAGCCGTTTTGGGATCAGGCGTCCCCGCTGATGGAACAGCTGCGCGGCAATTGGGCGAACTACAACGGCTCGACCTCCTCCGCAGACCTATTGCGCAATAACTTTCAACAGCTCATCACCCAGTCCGGCAGCTTCTGGGGCGCTTCTGTTACGGCGCAAACCGGGCTTTCCTTCCAGGACGGGTTCGTCACGCCGCTGTTGAATAAACATGGCGTCAATCTCAACAATCCAGCGAGCTTCGCGGGGTTCACTGACGCCCAGCGCGCGGCTTTCCTGTTCGCCTGGTATGATGGGCTGATGGGTTTTTCGGGCCGCGATCGTGTCGACTATTGGATGTCGACGGTGCGCTGGAATCCGGCGCTCGCGCAGGTCCAGGGCGGCGGGCAAGGCGTCGTCATCGGCATGTTCGACTTCACGCCCACGGGCGCGAACCTCACCAACCTGAAGGAATGGAAATACGAGGGTCATGGCAATACGGGCCAAGGCCACGGCGCGGCAGTCGCGAGTTTGCTCGTCTCGGATTATGATGGCGTGGGCATGATGGGCCTTGCGCCGAACGCCGTAGTCGCCGGTTACAATCCGTTTGACCAGAGCGGCACAGCAAGCTGGGCCGAAATCTCAGAAGGCATTTTCCGTCTGAAGAAGAGCGGCGCCAGCGTCGTGAACATGTCACTCGGCGAACCGGGACGCACCTTTTCGCCGGAATGGGTCAACATCTACACTGCGCCCAACGTGAAAAACAAAATCAATGATGTCGTCTTCGTCCATGCCGCCGGCAACGAAGGCGTCGCGCAGACGCAAAACATCGCGTGGAACTTCAGCATTGATCCCACCGTCCTTGTCGTTGGGTCGGCGGGGCCAAATGGCGTCATCTCCGATTTCTCCAATCGGCCGGGAACGGCGTGCCTGACGGACAATGGCGTCTGCCGTGACATGCTGATGAACCGCTTCCTCGTCGCCCCCGGCGAATGGATACTCGTTTCGGACGGCGCCGGCGGCGTGACGCGCCAGTCGGGCACGTCCTTCGCCGCCCCGCAGGTGACCGGCGCGATCGCGCTGTTGCAGGGCCGTTGGTCCTGGCTGAAATCCTATCCGCGCGAAACGGCCGATATCGTCTTGCGCACAGCCAAGGATCTTGGCGCGCCTGGAGTGGATGCGGTCTATGGCCGCGGTCTGCTCGACATCACGGCTGCGCAGTCGCCGATCAACGCAGCCAATCTCTATCAGCGCACAGCGAACGGCACGCGCGTTCCGCTGGTCGCCGGCGGGGGCGCTCCGCTTCTCGGCGCCACGGATGGATATGTGACCGTGTTCGAGGATGTCGGCGCCACGTATCGCGACTTCCTCATTCCGCTCAATGCGACGCTCACGACCGGCAACGCCAGCAACGGCCGCGCCTTGCAGGGCTATCTGCTGAACAGCCTTCAGGGGCTTGGCGCGCCCGTCGCGACAACGACAACGACAACGACAACGAAGCCAAAAAAGAAGTTCGGAGATGACTTCTTCGCGGTCGCCAACCCATTTGGTTGGGACATGCGCGTGAATCTGTCGTCGCTGCCCAATGGCGCGCAAGCGCACGACGGCGAGCTGCCCTACGCGTTCGACGTAGCGGTTAGCGGCAAGGACGGCGTCGCACTGTTCGGCGGACGCGGCTATGGAGCCCGCGCGCTCTCCGGCCTGGCCGACTTTTCCGCCTCCAGTTTTGTCGCGGCAGACGGCGGCGCCAATCCGGTTCTCGGCTTTGCGTCAGGCGGCGCATACATAGCGTCGGAAATCCAGCTTGGCGGCGGCGTGAGTATGCGGGCCGGGTTCACCGAGCGACAGTCGCAGGCGTTCGAGCCTGACGCCGTTTCCGGCGAAGAGCGCGCCATCTACAAAGGCCTTAGTCCCTACACTGCATCGGCGGCGCATGTGTCCCTGCGCAACGAACTCGGTCAAAATCTGGCCGTCACCGCCGCTTACACTTATCTGGACGAAAAGAGCGGTCTCCTCGGCGTGCAGTCTTTCAATCCTGCCGACTTCGCAGCCGGCGCGCAGAGCGACGCCGCCACATTCGGCGCGGAATGGTCGCCCACCGCCCGGATCGGCTTTGCGGCGTCGGCGACTCTGAGCCGCACGAGAGGCCAGTCGAGCGCAGACCAGGCGCTTGCGGTCAGTGGGAGCGGCATCAACGCCAGCGCGTTCGAAGTGGACATGCGCGTGAACGGCGTGTTCGGCCGGAGCGATCTGGCGCGTCTGCGCCTTGCGCACCCTCTCCATGTCGAAGCGGGCGGACTTGATGTGACAAACGTCGAAGTCATCGATCGCGCGACAGGTGAACTCGGGACGGTGACGCACCGCGTCGATCTGAACGGCGGCGCCCGCCAATACATTCTGGAAGGCAGCTATGTGACGTCGATCCTTGGCGGCCGGGGAGAGCTTGCGGCGCTTGCGCGGGTCGACGCCTCGGACGCGGGGGCCGCTCCGATTGAACAAGTCATCGGTGGACGGATCCGGTTCGCTTTCTGAAGACTGACGACGATCAGCCACAGGGCCGCTTCCCGGACGGGGAGCGGCCCTTTTCCTGAAGTTAAAACCTTTGCGCTATGTTGGCAGTCCTCGAACACGGATTGTTAATCATGCGCATCGCCCTGTTTGCCGGCCTCGCACTTTGTGCCGCGTTGGGGATCGCCCACGCGCAGACGGATGCGACCCGCGGTTTTGACGCGAAGATCGCCGAAGCGCGCGCCGCCATGATGGCAGATCCATCCGAAGCCCTGAGATTTGCGCGCGAGGCTGAAGCGCTCGCGCCGAAAAGCGGCGGTCGTATGGAGCGCGTTGCTGCGCAATGGCTCCAGGGCGAAGCGCTCAATCGTCTCAATCGATCGCAGGAGGCGGCGCCGATTCTTGAGGCGGCGCTCTCTGTCGCCGCCGTCGAAGCGCCGAAAAGCAAGCTCCGGGGCGATCTGATGATGGCGCGGGCAGGCGCGGCGGCCATGCAAGGGGACTATGTCAACGCGCTGACAAATTTTCAGGCGGCGCACGATGTGTTCGCGGCCTTAAGGGAATTGCGCAGCCAGTCGATGTCGCTCTTGCAACTCGGCGCGATCTATTTCGATTCACGGGACTACCGCCGCGCGCTCGACTACTACCAGCGGGCCGGCGAAGTCTACGCAGGCGATGGGCCCGTGGATCTCAGTCGGTTGAACAATGTCGCCAATGCGCAACGGGAGTTGGGGAATCTGGAGGCGGCGGAAAAAGGATTCCGCGATGCCCTCGCCATCGCGGTGTCCATGGACAGCCCGATGCTTCGCGCGCGCATCCTGACAAACATCGCCGAAGTGCAGATTGCCCAGCAACGCTTCGCGCAAGCTGACGCCACCGCACGCGAGGCGCTGCGCTTTTCCGCAGACGGCTGGGATGTCTTCGTTTGGCGCGTGCGGGCCGAGGCGGCGCTTGCCCGTGGCGACATTCGGGACGCCTCCCGGTTCATTGCGCGCGCGTTCAATGGCGAGGACCTGACAAAGACCGCGATGCCGTTCCGAGACCTGCACAAGGCCGCGCATCAGATCTACGCGAGGCTTGGCGACGAAAGTCTGGCGTTGCGGCATCTGGAGGCGTTCAAGCGTCTCGATGATGAAGCGCGTGATGTGGCTGCTTCCGCCAATACCGCCCTAATGGGCGCCCGGTTCGACTTCACGGCCCAGGAACTGAAAATTACGCAGCTGCGGGCGCAAACGCTTGAAGCGCAACAGCGCCAGCGCACGATGATCTTCCTCGCCGTTCTGGCCGTCGCACTCGTCGTCCTCGGCGCACTTGTGTTCGGGTACCTGACCATGCGGCGGAGCCGCAACAAGGTGCGCGCCGCCAACATTAGCCTTCGCGATACCAACATTGCGTTGGAAAAGGCCATGAAGGCTAAGTCCGAGTTCCTGGCGACGACCAGCCATGAAATCCGTACACCGCTGAACGGAATTCTGGGCATGACCCAGATCATGCTGATGGACAAGAAGATTACAGACGACGTCAGGGAGCGCGTCCAGATCGTACACGGCGCCGGCGAGACCATGCGCGCCATCGTGGATGACATTCTAGACGTGGCGAAAATGGAATCAGGAGAAATCACGATCTCCCGTGGGGCGTTCCCGCTGCAGCGCACCCTCAAAGATGTGTGCGCCTTGTGGCGTGTCAACGCCGAGGACAAGGGGCTCACATTCGTCGTCGACACCGCCGAAGCGCCTGCCGATATTGTTTCGGATGAACAGCGATTGCGCCAGATCGTTTTCAACCTCTTGTCCAATGCGGTGAAATTCACCGATCGTGGACAGGTTGGCCTGCGCGCAGCGATGGACGGCGACACGCTGGTTGTTGAAGTGTCGGACACGGGCGTGGGAATTCCGGCCGATCAGCTTGATGGCGTCTTCGAGGCGTTTCACCAGGTGGATGGCGGCACGACGCGGAGCTTCGGTGGGACCGGACTTGGGCTTGCAATCTGCCGCAATCTGTCCCGCGCCCTAGGGGGCGATGTCAGTGTGTCCAGTGCGCTGGGTGTCGGATCGGTTTTTACGCTGCGGTTGCCGGTGAGCGTTCTTTCGTCAGCTGCGCCCGTCGATCGCGGTCAGCTGCCGGGCGACTCCAGTGCGATTTCCGTTCTCGTTCTCGAGGGAAATCCTTTCAATCGTTGTCTGGTGGAGGCTTGTTGCGCCGAGCAGGGGCTCGCGGTCTCGACTATCGATACGCTTGACGCAGCTATCGAGACCCTCGAGGTGAGGCGCTTTGAATTTGTGGTCGTTGCGGCCGATGCGCTGCCTCTTGCCGCGGGTGAAGCCATGGGCGCCCTGATGTCCATAAGCGATGCGGCAGGCGATGCGCGACTGATTGTGCGGATCGGCGAGGAGGTTGCCCTTGAGGCGCCAGCGGCGCGTTTGTGCGGGGCTGCCGAGGTCCTTATTGGCGCGTTCGATGCCGACGAATTCCTGAAGGCGATCGCCGCCGGCGACGCAAATTCGCAGAGGGCGAACGCCGCTTAGCGGGACATGCACGGCATATTAGAGAAATTGAGGTAAGGGTGTCGCCGGATGATTGGGATCTGACGCAATGCGTGTGCTTTTTGTTGACGATGACGCCATGAACCGACGTGTCGTCCGCGACATGCTCGGTATCGCCGGTGTGGCCCTTGACGAGGCGGCTGACGGTCAGGCTGGGCTCGATATGGTCGAAAGCAATGAGTTTTCACTGATCCTGATGGACCTGCGCATGCCCGGAATGGACGGCATGGAAGCGACCCGACGCATTCGCGCGCGGACCGACCACAAGGCTCAGTTGCCGATCGTCGTACTCACCGCCGACACCTCTGCCGATATTCGCGAAAGGTGCATGTCACAGGGCGCCGATGAGGTGATGATGAAGCCGGTCGCCATGCAGCCGCTCTTCAAGATGATGGCCTTGATAGTTGCCGCGCGCGCGAAGCTGCGGGCGAAGTCGGCCTAGACAATATGTCAGGCAGGTCGTCTCGCGCTGTGAACGGTTCCGGTATGCCCGCAGTCCTTCCGCGATTTGGCGATGGATATCCACCCTTCGATCCTCCGGTATCGCCATCGGCATCGGCGACGCGATCTGGCCCGTTCCTGCAGGGCGGGCTGGGGCCTGCGAATGTCGCGTCAGCACTTGCGAGCCGACACACGGCACGGCGCCGTCGTTCCACGCTCAAGCGGCCATGATCCGGCGGCCCGCATCGTCGCGGCGGCCTAGCGGCAGGTAGATCGCCTTTTGGCCCTCGCCCTTCTTCCAGCGCTTCCATAACGCTGTGCTTTCCGCCCCGACAATCATCGTGCGTCGGTGTTTTCGCCTCATCGCCATCGCTCCACATCCCTCACTTCAAGGTACGTGTTGCGCTGACCAATTGAACTCACCGCGAATTCCCGCCAGATGCGTTTTCGCCGCCCACATCGCCTATCAGCGCGTTACGCGTCTCACCCCGCGAGCGTTGTCGTAATCGCCACGCCCTGCTTCAGCTTCAGCGTCACCGGCGTGCGCTCGGCGATGTCGGCCAGGCGCGCGCGCTGGTCGGCGTCGAGCGGGCCTTCGAGCGTGAGCGTGCGGTCGATGCCGGCGGCGTCGCCGTCCTTGCTGAAGTGTACGTCGACCTCGATCCCCGTGAGCGGCCAGCCTTTGCGCGCGGCGTACATGCGCAGCGTGATCGCGGTGCAGGCGGCGAGTGCGGAGGACAGGAGCTCATAGGGCGCGGGGCCAGCGTCTGCGCCGTCGAGCGCGGCGGGCTCGTCGGCGACCAGGGCATGACGGCCCGCTTGAACGTCGGTGCGCCATTGGGCGCCGGATGAGCGGGCGTGCGCGCGGGCCATGGGCCTCTCCTCAAGGTTTCAAACTCAATCGGGCAGGGGAATGAATTCGTCATGGTCGAGGTCGGGCAGCTTCATGCGCCCGGCGCGCCAATCGGCCTTGGCCTGTTCGATGCGCTCGCGCGAGGAGGAGACGAAGTTCCATTCGATGTGGCGCGGGCCGATGTCGGCGCCGCCGAGCAGCATGACGGTCGAGGGTGAGAGCGCCGTCAAATGCGCCGCCTGGTTGGGCGTGAGGATCGCCATCTCGCCGGCCTCCACGCGCCGCCCGTCGATCTCCACGGCGCCGATCGCGACGTAGGCGGCGCGCTTCTCGTGGCCGTCGGGCGCAGCCAGGCGCGCGCCGGCGTCCAGCGTTGCATGCGCATAGAAAAGGGGCGAGTGCGTCGCGACCGGCGAGCGCGCGCCATAGGCCTCGCCGGCGATCAGGCGAACCCGCGCGCCGCCATCGTCCATCAGGGGCAGCACGTCGCGGCCGTAGTGGGCGAAGCCGGGATCGGTCTCCTCGTGCTCGACGGGCAGCGCCACCCAGGCCTGGATGCCGTGCAGCTCGTCGCCGCTGGCGCGGGCCTTTTCGAAGCGTTCGGAATGGGTGATGCCGCGCCCGGCGATCATCCAGTTCACTTCCTCCGCGCGGATCGGCTGGGCCGAACCGACGCTGTCGCGGTGCATGATTTCGCCCTCGAACAGATAGGTCACCGTCGAAAGCCCGATGTGCGGGTGGGGGCGCACGTCGGCGCTGCGCGGCAGCCCCGGCTCGAAGTGCGCTGGGCCCATGTGGTCGAAGAAGACGAACGGCCCGACCATGCGGCCGCCGGCATAGGGCAGGACCCGGCCGACGGTGAAGCCGCCGAGATCGCGTGTGCGTTTGGAAAGTATGGCGTCGATCATGTGCGCCTCCTGTCGTCTAGGTGGTTCGCGACGGCCCGGATTGCGAGCCCAGGGGATGCAACGCAGCGTTTCCCGCGATTGCCCAAGCCGCGCCCGCTCGCTATCAGGCCCGACTAAGGAGATTTCCGATGGCCGATGCGCCGCCCGACCGTTTGTCCAATGACCCGAAGAGCCCGTTCCACGATCGCGCCCTCCTGGAGCGCGGCGTCGGCATCAAGTTCAACGGCGCGGAAAAGACCAATGTCGAGGAATATTGCGTTTCGGAAGGCTGGATCCGCGTCGCGGTCGGCAAGACCACCGGCCGCTCCGGCCAGCCGCTGACCTTGAAGCTTTCGGGCGTCGTCGAGCCCTATTTCCGCGACGCCGAGGCCGAGATCTGAGACGCTGACAGGGCCGAAGTCCGCAGGCGCGGTGCGCCGCTGAATAACGATGAGGGAGCGCCGATGCGCGATGGTTCCGGATTTTCGCGCCGCAGCGCGCTCGTTCTGACGGCGTCGGCGCTCGCCGCGCCCGCGTTCGCCGGCGACCGCCCGATCGGTCGTCCGTTCGCCGGGCGCTCCACCGTCATCGCCACAGGCGGCATGGCTGCGACCTCGCAACCGCTCGCGACGCAGGCGGCCTTGAAGATCCTCGCCGCGGGCGGCACGGCCGTCGACGCCGCGATCGCCGCCAACGCCTGCCTCGGCCTCATGGAGCCCACGGGCTGCGGCCTCGGCGGCGATTTGTTCGCCCTCGTCTGGGACCCGAAGACGGCGAAAGTGCACGCGCTGAACGCCTCGGGCCCCGCGCCGGCGGCGCAATCGCTGAAGCAATTGCAGGCGGCGGTGAAGGGCCCGGCCATTCCGCCGCTCGGCTGGCCGTCCGTCACGGTGCCCGGCGCCATGGACGGCTGGCGCGCGCTGCACGATCGGTTCGGCAAGCTCTCGATGGCGGAGCTCCTCGCCCCGGCGATCGGCTATGCGCGCGACGGCTTCCCGCTCTCGCCTGTGATCGCCGACGGCTGGCGGCGCAACGTGGCGCGGTTCGAACGCGGCAAGGCCGACATCGGACCCGCCTGGGACAATCTCGCGCGCACCTGGACGATCGATGGCCAGACGCCGACGGCCGGCCGCCTGTTCAAGAACACCGATCTGGCCCGCACTTTGACGAACATCGCCGCGTTCGGCCGGTCCTGGTTCTACGAGGGCGAGGGCGCCGCCGTGATCGAGGCGTTCATGAAGCGCGTCGGCGGGCCGCTGCGCGCCAGCGATCTCGCCGCCTACCGCGCCGAATGGGTCGAGCCGATCTCGACCAAATACCGCGGCCACGACGTCTGGCAATGCCCGCCGAACGGGCAGGGCGTCACGGTGCTGCAGATGCTCAACATCCTGGAGGGCTACGACCTCAAGGCGATGGGGTTCGGCTCGGCGGATGCGCTGCATGTCATGGTGGAGGCCAAGAAGGCCGCGTTCCGCGACCGCGCCCGCCTGATCGCCGACCCGCGCTTTGCGCCGTTCCCGAGCCAATTGCTGGACAAGGCCTACGCCGCCCAGCAGCGCGCCAGGATCGTGATGGACAAGGCCGCGCCGGCTGCGGACCTCGCGGGCCAAAAGGACGGCGACACAATCTATCTCGCGACCGGCGACGCGAGCGGCATGATGGTGTCGTTCATCCAGTCCAATTACCGCGGCATGGGATCTGGCTTGATCCCCGACGGCCTCGGCTTCGGCCTGCAGAACCGCGGCGCGCAATTCTCGCTCGAGGCCAAGCACGCCAACGTCTACGCGCCGAAGAAGCGGCCGTTCCACACGATCATTCCGGGCTTCATGTCCAAGGACGGCGCGCCGATGGCGGCGTTCGGCGTCATGGGCGGGGACATGCAGCCGCAAGGGCATACCCAGATCGTCACCGACCTCGTGGATTTCGGCATGGACCTCCAGGAAGCGGGCGACGCGCCGCGCTGGCGCCATATCGGCGGTCCCGATCCGGGCGACGGCGGCAGCGCTGAAAGCCAAGTCTATCTGGAAACCGGGTTCGGCGCCGATGTTCGCGCTACGCTTGCGGCGCGCGGCCACAAGCTGGTCGCGGGACGCTATGAAGACGTCGGCGGCTACCAGGCTGTGGCGCGCAAAGACGGCGTTCTTTACGGCGCCTCGGAGATGCGCAAGGACGGCCAAGCCGCCGGTTTCTGAAGAGCGTTCACAGGGCCGTGATTGTCACGTCCTATTGCAATGGCGGGCGCCAGCGCCTAGTTGCGACTTCAGCGCCTCGCGCGATGAACCGGGTCCGGGCCCCTCTGGCGTGCGTGGCGGCGCACGTGATGTCGGACTGCCCTTCCTGCGACGCGGCCGCGGCGTCCCTCGGATCATGGAGCCCTTCATGGACTTCCTCGCCCTGACCTACGCAGGTCAGCCGGTATGGCTTTGGATATCGTTTCTCACGTTCATCCTCTTCCTTCTCTGGGTCGATCTCGGCCTCCTCAACAAGAAGGACGAGGTCGTTTCGCCGAAAAAGAGCGCGATGATGTGGGCGGCGTTCGCGTCGCTGGCGGTTGTGTTTGGCGCCTACGTCTATTTCGTGTTCGAGCCGGATCCGGCCTATTACACCGCCGATCCCGGCGCGAACCTCAACCAGCTCGCCACGATCCAGTTCTTCACGGGTTATCTGCTCGAGACCGCACTCGCGTTCGACAACATCTTCGTCATCGGCATGATCTTCACGTTCTTCGCCGTGCCGCGCGAGTACCAGCACCGCGTGCTGTTCTGGGGCATCATCGGCGCGATCGTGTTCCGCGCGATCTTCATTTCGCTCGGCTCCGCCGTGGTCAACGAATGGACCTGGGTCCTCTACATCTTCGCGGCCTTCCTGATCTTCACGGGCTGGAAGATGATCGCGGGCAGCGATCACGAGATGAAGCTCGAGGAAAATCCCGTCCTCAAGTTCGTGAAGAAGCGCATCCGCGTCTACGACAAGATCGAGAACCACAATTTCTTCGTGAAGCGGCCTGATCCGGTCACGGGGAAGCTCGTCCTGTTCGCGACGCCGCTGTTCCTCGCGCTGATCATGGTCGAGGTCGTGGACATCATCTTCGCGATCGACTCGGTGCCCGCGATCTTCGCCGTCACGCGCGATCCGTTCATCGTCTACACGTCGAACATCTTCGCGATCCTCGGCCTGCGCTCGATGTACTTCATGCTCGCGGCCGCCGTGGAGCGCTTCAAGTACCTCAAGTACGGCCTGTCGCTCGTGCTCGTCCTGATCGGCGTGAAGATCATCTGGAACTTCCTGCTCTACAAAGAGCTGAAGCTTGTTCCCTATCTGGAGCCGCATTGGTCGCTGATCGCCACCATCGCGCTTCTGGCCGGGTCGATCGGCTTTTCCCTCTGGAAGACGTCGGGCGACAAGGCTGCGGTGAAGGCCGCCGAGTAAACGCCAACAGTCCCACGCGCCGCGCATTACGGCGGCGCGTGGGATCTAAGTGGACCGGCAACGAAAAGGCCGCCGCACCGGAGTGCGGCGGGCTTCTTGTTGCGCTTGCTTAGTTCAACCGTGCGAAGTCTGAAATCAGAACGCGCGCTTGATCGTGAAGATGCCGCGACCGTCGCTGCGCTGGACCGTCGTGTAGGCGGTCGTGATGAACGGATCGGCCTTTTCGATGCTGGTGTCGACGTAGCGCAGGTCGAACGAGAAGCCGTACGCGCTCACCGTGCCGCCGAGGTTCCAGGTCGTGTAATTGTCGCCTGGCGTGCCGGCCGCGATGCCGTTGACGTCTTCGATGTCTTGCACGCCGATCGCGCCGGAGAAGCTTAGCGCCGGAGAGACCGTGAAGGCGGCGTTGCCTTCAAAATATGTGGCCGTGCCGGTTTCGAGCGTGAATTCCGGCGAATAATACGCCGCGGCGCCGACCGTCACCTTGTCGCCGAGCGGAACGCTGCCCTTGACGTAGCCTTCGTAATAATCGGCTTCGCCGAAGCCGCCTTTGGCTTCTTTGGCGTTGGGATAGTAGTAGCCAATGACGCCGGCATCCATGCCGATCGGGCCGAGCGGGAACTTCACGCCGGCGTAGAGGTCAACCTCGAGGCTCGCATCAAGGCCGAGGTCCTTGAAGTCGACGCTCGACGCCCAGGCGCCGGCGTAAAACGAGCCATAGCCATAGTCGAAGCCGCCTTGAACCGCAGGCGCCACTTCCGTTTGCGACAGGCCGCGGAAGGCGTAGTCGGACACCAGCGCGACGTTGCCGGTGAACGTGGGCTTGGGCTCCTCGGCATGAGCCGTGCCCGCCATCGCCGCAATGCCTGCAGCAGCCGCCATCATGAGACGCATTTTCTTCATCCCCGAAATTCCCCGCGCTAATCGCCGCGGACAGCGGCGACGTTCACCGATCATGGTGAACAAGTGGTCAATACGAGGAGATGGTGGAGAGTCCGCCGAAGGGCGTCGATGCGTCGGGTGTCGCCGCTCTGTCATAGGCGGCGCCCTGGCTTCTTTTTGCACCGCACCATGACGCGTCGGCGCTTTTTTAGGCGCCGCTTGGCGGCCCGGGCGCCGCAGTGCGCCTAGCGCGCGGCCAGCGGCGCGTAGCCGAGGTGCAGGCCAGCGTCGACCAAAAGGGTCTCTCCGGTCACGTGGCGGGCGGCGTCGGAGATCAGGAACAGACCGGAATCAGCGATGTCCTCCGGCCCGGAGGCTTCCTTAAGTGGGGTCTGGGCCTTTACGTTCTCGCGGATGCGGGCGGTCGTCGCGTCGCCGAACGCGTCGGTGAACCAGCGGGTATCAATGAAGCCCGGGCACAGCGCATTGACCCGGATCTTCGGAGCGAGCGCCCGTGCGAGCGACAAGGTCATGGTGTTGAGCGCGCCTTTGGTCGCGGCGTAAGCGACCGACGATCCTATGCCCGTCACCCCGGCGATCGAGGACACCATCAAAACACTCGCCCGCGGCGCGGCCTCCAAAAGCGAGCGCGCCGCCCGCGTCATCTGGAACGGGCCGATGACGTTGACGGCGTAGAGCCGCTGAAAATCCTCAGCAGCGAGCCCGTCCATGTCGGCATGGTTGGGCACATGTTTGGTGATCCCGGCGTTGTTGACGAGCGCGTCGATCCGCCCGAACGGCGCCGCCGCAGCCGCGATCGACCGGCACGCCGCGTCATCGGAAACGTCGCCCTGCGCGATCACCGCCTCGGCCCCAAGCGAGCGGATTTCGGCGGCGGTGGCTTCGGCTTCGGCGAGGCTCTTGGTGCAATTGAGGACGATCGCGCGCGCCCCGCGCGCCGCAGCACCCTTGGCGATCGCCGCGCCAAGCCCGGTCGCCGAGCCCGTCACCACCAGCACTTTGCCTTCGAAATCGCCCATTTCCGTCGCTTCCTCGCCATTGTTGGTTTAGATAACGAATATCGGGTTCGCGCGGCTTTCGCGCGGACATTTTTCCGGAGCAGTCCTGCATGGCCAAAAGCGATCGCAGCCTAACCCGCGCAAACATAGGCGCGAAGAGGCGAGCGACGGGCCGTGCCGTAATGGGCTGCGGATCGTCGCCACGCTGACAAGCGAACGGCGGATGCTTTTCCGCTCACGTTGAAGCAACGAACGCGTTGTCGCGATCGCTCGTGCGATCGCGCCTGCACGTTCGGCGATTCTGGAGAAGTTCGATGCACACCGTGCAGCGATCGGCTCCGCTCGCGGTGCGGGCGGAGACCGTTACGCCATTCCTCACCTATGTGGCGGGGGATCGGGCGCCGCGCATCGCGGCGGTCTTTCCCGCGCCGCATGTGGCCTACCTGACGGCGCCGACCGCGCGCCGCCACCTCATGCACGTCGTCGTCGACGCGGTGCATGAAGCGGCGTTCGAGCAGCCCGCGCTGCTCGGGCGTCTGCCGCACGATCTGGAGTTCCAGCGCGCCGACCAGGTGGCCGAGCGCTGGCTCGGACCGACCCCGCAGGGGTTCCTCAAGGCGCTTGGCCGGCTCGGTGAGGCGCCCTGGACGCCGGAGGCTTATCGCAACCTGCGCGATCTGATGGATGAGGCCGATGCGGGCGTGATCCTTCGCGCCCAGATCGACGTCACCCTCGCCAAGGTGGCGATCCTGCGGGCGCTTCCGGCGCCGTTGCGGGTGGAGGCCGTCATGCGCCGTTTGACGAGCGGCGAGGACGCGGCCTTGCTGACGGAAGCCTACACGGCGCTGGTCTGGCGCCTCGGGGCCCGCGCCGCAAAGGTCGTCGCACGATGGCGGCGCGCGGAGACGCCGGAGCGTCTGTTCGAAATGGCGGCGGAGGACGTCCATCCGGCGGACTTCGCGCTTGCTCTGTACCCGGAGCATCCGGACCTTTTGCGTCTGGAGACGCGCCGGGCGCTTCTGCAGGCCGGTGTGCAGTTCCGCAACTGCCTTGCAGGTTACGCAACGGCGGCGGCGGAAGGGCGCATCGGGCTTTACACCTGGGCCGGTCCGCCGGCCTCGGCGGTGGAGATCGCGCGCGATGGCATCTACGGCTGGCGGCTCGCGCAGGTGCGTGGGCAGTCCAACGCAGTGCTCGACGTCGACGCCCGGATGCGCCTCGTTGGGCTCATGCGGGAGATCGGCGTTTGGGTCGGTCGCGAGGGCGAGGACCTCGTTGTCTCGCTCCACAGCCGCGCGGCGGGGAATGCCGCCCGTCCGGCGTCTCCGTCCGAGGCGCAGGAGGCGTTCGACTGGTGAGGGAGCGGGCGGCGCCGGTTGCGCCGCCCGCTTTCATTTTGAGGCCGCGCTTGCCAGGACCTGCCCTCCGCGGCCAAGGAAGGGCGATGACCACCGACGCTACCGGCCTCACCCAACTCGGCGCGCCGACGCCGATCCCCGCCGACCCCGCCGCCGCGCGCCTGGAGCGCGTCCCCAATCCGCATCCCGATGCGCTTTATCTCGCCCGCTTCACGGCGCCGGAATTCACCTCGATCTGTCCGGTGACGAGCCAGCCCGACTTCGGGCACCTCGTGATCGATTATGCGCCGCAGGATTGGCTCGTGGAGAGCAAGAGCCTGAAGCTCTTCCTGCAGAGCTTCCGCAACCACGGCGCCTTCCACGAGGATTGCACGGTGTACGTCGCCAAGCGCGTGGTCGAGACGATCGCGCCGCGCTGGCTGCGGATCGGCGGCTATTGGGCGCCGCGCGGCGGCATCCCGATCGACGTCTTCTGGCAGACCGGCCCCGCGCCGGTGGGGCTCTGGGTCCCCGACCAGGGCGTGGCGGGGTATCGCGGCCGAGGCTAAGGGCGCCCCTCGCGTCGGGCGCGCGCGACCGTTAGTCTTGTGTCGAAAGACCTGGAGACCTCATGCGTCCGCTTCTCGCTCTTTGCCTGTTCGCCGTCGTGGCCGTTTCGCCCGCGCACGCCGATCCGAAGTCAGACCAGGCCCGGGTCATGCGCCTCCTGAAGGAGACGCCGCTGATCGACGGCCACAACGACCTGCCTTGGGAAATCCGCGAGCGCTTCGGCGGCGATCTTTCGAAAGTCGATCTCGGCGTCGATGCGAAGGCCCTGGGGCTGCACACCGACATGCCGCGCCTGCATGCGGGCGGGGTCGGCGCCCAGTTCTGGAGCGTCTATGTGCCAGCCGAACTCCAGGGGCTCGATTCGCACGCCATGGTGCTGCGCCAGATCGATCTCGTGCAGCGCATGGTTGCGCGGTATCCGGATGATCTCGCGGTCGCCGTCACCGCCGCCGACATCGTGAAGATACACAAGGCCGGCAAGATCGCGTCGCTGATCGGCGTCGAGGGCGGCGAGGCGATCGCCGGCGATCTTGCGCTGCTGCGCGAACTGCGCCGCCGCGGCGTCGGCTACATCACGCTCTGCCATTCCAAGACGACGGCCTGGGTCGACAGCGCCACCGACGCGCCCAAGCACGGCGGGCTTTCCCCGTTCGGCGAGGAGGTCGTGCGCGAAATGAACCGCATCGGCATGCTCGTCGATCTCAGCCACGTGTCCGCCGACGCGATGCGCGACGCGCTGCGCGTCTCCACAGCGCCAGTGATCTTTTCGCATTCGTCTGCGCGCGCGCTGACCGACGCACCGCGCAACGTGCCCGACGACGTGCTGCCGCTCGTCGCGAAGAACGGCGGCGTCGTCATGGTCAATTTCTATCCGGCCTTCATCTCCGAGGCCTTCCGCCTCTGGAACGCCGAACGCGTAGGCGCCGAGGCGCGGGCCAAGGCGCTCAATCCCGGCGATCCCGATCGCGCCAAGGCGGCATTCGAGGACTGGCGACGCGCGAACCCCGCGCCGAAAACCTCGATCAAGGACGTCGCCGACCACATCGATCACATCCGCAAGCTTGCAGGCGTCGATCATGTCGGGATCGGCTCGGATTTCGACGGCGTGCCCGCGTTGCCGGACGGCTTGAGCGGCGTCGAAACGTATCCGGCGCTTCTTGAAGAGCTTCTGCGTCGCGGCTGGACAATCGCTGAACTCAAGAAGCTCGCCGGCGAGAATGTGCTGCGCGTGATGCGCACCGCGGAGGCCGTGGCGTCCAGCAGCGCCCGCTGAGCGCCGACGCGCCCGCCGTTTGACTTGCACTGCGCGGCGTCGGCAAATGCGCGCGTTCATAATTGAGATTGCTTCGATGAAACATGTTCGCCTGATCGTCGCCGGCTTGCTGGCGATTGCTGCGCCCTTAAGCGCGCACGCGCAGATCCCGGTCGCGAGCCTGAATGCGCCGCCCGCGACGGCGCGCCACTTCATCATCAGCTCGACCGGCGGCAAGCACGGCGACAGCTGGATCTGGACTGGCCCTGACGGCGCGACTTATGGGCGTGAGAGCCTCAATCTGCGCGGGCAGGTGTTTGAGATCGATTCCGTCGGTCGCCAAGGGCCCGACGGGATGCCGACCAGCCTCGTCATTCGCGGCGTGACCCCGAGCGGCGACGCCGCCGAAACCTTCAGCCTTGCGAACGGCAAGGCGACCTGGAAAAGCCAAATCGATTCCGGTTCGATCGAGCCCAAGGCGGCGGCCTTCTATACGTCGCAAGGCGGGCCGGCCGCGACGAATGCCTGGCTGATCGAACGTTTGCTCGCCGCGCCGGACAAGAGCCTTACGCTTCTGCCTGGCGGGCAATTGCGCGCCGAAAAGCTGACCTCTGTGGAGATCGGCGCAGGGGCCGCGAAAAAGACCGTCACCGCCTGGGCGCTCGTTGGCCTCAGCACGTCGCCGATCCCGGTCTGGGCGGACCAGGACGGCAAGTTTTTCGGTTTGAGCTTCGGTCTGTCCTGGCTTCCGGAAGGCTACGAATCTGAACGCGGCGCGCTCGAAAAGGCGCAGACCGCCGCGCTCGGCGCGCGCATGCCGGCGCTCGCCAAATCGCTGGTCACCGTTCCCAAGACGGCCGTCGCCTTCACGAACGTGAAGCTGTTCGACGCCGACGCCGTCAAGTTCACGCCGAACCAGACTGTCGTGGTCGTCGACGGAAAGATCAAAACGGTCGGGCGCGCGGGCAAGGTCAAAATCCCGAAGGGCGCGCAGATCATCGACGGCAAGGGCAAGACGCTGATCCCCGGCCTGTGGGACTGCCACATGCACGTCGGCGACGATTACACCGGTCTTCAGGAACTCTCGCTCGGCGTCACGTCCGTGCGCGATCCGGGCAATGACGACGAGCAGACGCTCAATCGCCGCGCCCGCGCCGCCAAGGGCGATCTGTTGTTCCCGAACGTCTATCCGTCCTCGCTGATCGACGGCAAAGGCCCATTCACCGCCCAGGTCGCCAACGTCGCGACGAGCGAAGCGGAGGCGATCGCGCTCGTCCGCCGCGCCAAGGCCAATGGCTTCAACGGCGTGAAATTCTACGGCACGTTCAATCCCGCGTGGCTCAAGGCGAGCATCGGCGCCGCCCACGAGCTCGGGCTGCACGTGCATGGCCACGTTCCGGCGGGCATTCGCCCGATGGATGCGATCAACGCCGGCTACGACGAAATCACCCACATCAATTGGGTCATCATGCAGGCGATGCCGGACAGCGTGATCGCTGTCTCCAACGGCTTCGCGCGTTTCGAAGGACCGGGCCGCTACGCCAAGGACATCAGCCTCGACGCCGAACCGATGAAGTCGATGATCGCGACGATGGGCGCCAAGAAGGTCGCCAGCGATCCCACGATGGTCGCTTTTGAAAGCATTTACGTGCCGGATAACGGCGATCTGTCGCCGGCCTATGCGCCGTTCGTCGGCACCATGCCGCCGACCACTGAGCGCAACTTCCGCGCCGGCGGTTTCGCCGTGCCGAAAGACCTGACGCGCGCCGATTATCGCAAGAGCTGGTCGGTCATGGTCGATCTGGTGGGCCGCATGTACAAGGCCGGGGCGCCGATCGTCGCCGGCACCGACGGCTCGGGCCTGGAGATCGTCCGGGAGCTTGAGATTTACGTCGAGGCTGGCCTCACGCCCGCCCAGGCGCTGACGACCGCGACGATCAACGCCGCCCGTCTCGTCGGCCAGGACAAGGTCACCGGCTCGATCAAAGCGGGCAAGGTCGCCGATCTCGTCCTCGTCGAAGGCGATCCGGAAGCCAATGTCGCTGCGCTCCGCCAGACGCGGGTCGTGATGCTTGGCGGCAAACTCCTCGACGCCGACGCGCTGCGCACAGCGGCGGGGTTCTCGGGGCGACCGCGCTAAGGCGCAGCCGCCGCCGCATCCGCGCCGCATTGCGCCCGAAGGTGAGGGGATGCGCCTTCTCGTCTTCGCCCTAGCGCTCGTCTTCGCGCTCCCCGCCGCCGCGCTCACGCTGAATGGCGTGACGCTTGATCCCGCCGCCCGCATACGCCCGGCGATTCTCGCCGCTGCGGTCGACGCCTGGCGCGCACATCCGCGGGCGCGGCGCGACGTGCTCGTCGTCGCGGATTTCGGCCGCGCCTCGACTGAGCCGCGCTTGGCGATCGTCGATCTCGCCACCG
>JBMOIB010000050.1:0-18833 GCA_049317545.1 Caulobacterales bacterium
CCCCTTGTGGGAGAGGGTGGATCGCAGGCGCAGCCTGCGAGACGGGTGAGGGGTGGCGGCGCTGACCTGCGAGCGTTGCGGTTCTTCCCTCATCCGGCCCTTCGGGCCACCTTCTCCCACAAGGGGAGAAGGACGCCGGCGCCCCTAAGCCTCCAGCTCCACGTCCCAATAGAGGTAATCCATCCAGCTCTCGTGCAGATGGTGGGGCGGGAAGCGGCGGCCCATGGCCTGGAGTTCGTGCATGTTCGGCCGACGCGGCTTCCTGGCCGGGTACATGCCGCACTCGCGCGTCAGGCGTCCGCCCTTGGTGAGATTGCACGGGCCGCAGGCCGCGACGATGTTTTCCCAGGTGGTCCGGCCGCCTTTCGAGCGGGGGATCAGATGGTCGAACGTCAGGTCTTCGGGCGAGCGGCAGTACTGGCAGACGAAGCCGTCGCGCAGGAACACGTTGAAACGCGTGAAGGCCGGCGGCCGGTCCTGGCTGACGTAGTCCCGGAGTGAAATGACCGACGGCAAACGCATCTCGAACGAGGGCGAATGCACGGCGTGGTCATATTCGGCGATCACGTCGACCCGCTCGAGGAAGACGGCCTTCACCGCCTCCTGCCAGGGCCACAGCGACAATGGGTAATACGAAAGCGGCCGGTAGTCGGCGTTCAAGACGAGGGCCGGAAAGCCGGACGGGGGCGTCTTGACCACTTGCATCAGCTGCGCCGCTCCCAAACAGGATGGGCGCGCCCCCGCATGTCGGGGGCTGGGCGGCGCCCGCGGGCGCTGGGGATGGTCGCGTGCTGACTGAAGGCTCAACTCCTCGTCCGCTAAATGGCGACTCAATTGCAAGCCGTCCACCCGACGACCGAACTTTTAGGTGATTTGCCGTGACGGCGTGATGACAATGTCGCGGCGGCGAGCGGGGCCGCACCCCCCGCCCGCGCCGCTCGGCTCAGAACGTTTGCTTGGCGACCAGGTGCACCCGATCCAGTTTGCCCGTCTGGCCGTTTTGGGTTTCGCGCTCGGCGTGGCGAAGCTCGATCCCGAGATCGAAGTTCTTGACCGGGCTGTAGAAAAGGTTCGCGAAGGCGCTCCAGGTCTCCTTGTTGGCGAGCCCCGGCGTGATCGCGCGGTCGTTGTCGATCGACTGGATCGAGTAAGCGAACGTGGATCGGGTTTTGTCCGTCCACCAGATGCGCGCGGCCGCAAAGCCTGCCGTCAGGCGCACCGGGTCGAGCCGCGTCGCAGGCCCCGCGCCGACCTGGATCGCGTCCGGCGCGAGGTTGAGGCCGACATAGCGCCCGATCCCCTCGCCCGTGGTGACCATGAACCGCAGGTCGTCGCGCTTCTTGGCGCCGAACGGGATCTTTCCCGCCGCCGAGACGCCCCAGCCGGTCGCCTCGTCGCGCACGGTCCCGGTGTCGATGCTGAGCTGGCGGCCGAGCGCTGCGATGGAGAACTCTCCAAAGCCGGTTTTCGCGTTAAGCCGCGCGACGAAATCGGGCGCGCGGTCCTGGTCGTTCTCGACGAGGGCGGCGGCGGTGGTGGTGCTGGTCGCGCTCTCCGGGTTCTCGGCGGCGAGTTGCAGCATGACGGTTTTCGACAGCGGGTGGCTCCAGCGCACCTGGGTCTGGCGGACGAACACCGTGCCCTCCGTGGGGCCGATGAAATCAGTGGTTTCCGGCAGCGCGGCGACGTTCTGGAACGTGGTCCAGTCCTGCCCGAACAAGAATTCGTCGAACGTCACATAGGCCCGCCGGACGGCGAACGTGTAGCCGTTGGTGGTGCGCTCAGAACCGCCGCCTGTCACCGAAGTCGCCGGCGAGGACGTGGTCTGGAAATCGCCCTCGACATAGGCGGCGAGCTTGTGGGCGTCGACCGTGCGGGCGACCGACAACGCCAGCCGCGTCTGCTTGGCGTGGGCGTCTAAGGTTTCGCGCGCGCTCGTTGCCGCCGCGCCTTTCACCGGGATTTGGCCGGGAAGATAAAAGTCGTGGATCAGCGCGTTCGCGGCGGCCGGGCCGGCCGACAGCTCGCTCGCCAGCGCCTCGGCCTTGACGTAGCCGGTGATCTTCACCGTCGCATCGCCCACCTTGAAGCCGTCGCTGGGGAGTTTCTTTTCGGTCGCCGCCGCCTGGGCGACGACCGCGTCGGTCTTCTTTTCCAGCTCGATCAGCTTGGCTTCGGCGGCGGCCTGCTTCGGCGCGGCCAGCGCGGCCTGCTGCGACGCCTGCGCCCGCGAGGCGGCGAGTTCGCTCTGCAGCGCCGCAAGCGCCTCCTCGAGCGACTTTACCCGCGCGGCCAGCTCGGCGGTGCTTGGCCCCTTAGCCTTCGGCGCGGCCGAAACCGGCCCGGGCGCGCACACGATGGCGGCGGCGCTCACGAACAATGCAAACTTCAAACCTTGTCCGACCCTCATCGGCGATCCCCTCCATTTCGCGCCGTCGTCGGCGCGGCGCGTGGGCGACCATCAGGGAGACGCGGCGCCGCCGGCGCCCAGACAAACGTCTAAAACCTATTGGACTTTCGGCGAACCTTGTTCACCCTCGCGACCAAAGCCTAAGCCGGCGCCCGCTTGTCGAACGCGGGGCGATGAAGAATGGTGTGCCGCAAATCACCTGGAGCCGCGCCCATGTCCGACCCCGTCGTCCTTCCCGTGCCCGAAGCCTGGAGCCGCGAAGCGTACGTCAACACCGTCGCCTACGGCGGCATGTACGCCGCCGCGGCCGAGGATCCGGAAGCCTTCTGGGGCGTGCACGGACGCCGGATCGATTGGATCAAGCCCTATTCCAGGGTGAAGAACGTCTCGTTCCATGAGGCCGACTTCCGCATCCGCTGGTTCGAGGACGGCGTCTTGAACGTCGCGGCGAATTGCATCGATCGGCATCTGCACGAACGCGGCGACAAGGTCGCGATCCTGTGGGAGGGCGATGATCCCTCGCAGTCAAAGGCCATCACTTATCGCACCCTGCATTCCGAAGTGTGCCGCTTCGCCAACGTCCTCAAGGCGCATGGCGTGCAGAAGGGCGATCCGGTCACGATCTACATGCCGATGATCCCTGAAGCGGCCTATGCGATGCTCGCCTGCGCACGCATCGGCGCGATCCATTCGGTGGTGTTCGGCGGGTTCTCGCCGGATAGCCTCGCCAACCGGATCAATGATTGCGACAGCAAGGTCGTAATCACGGCCGACGAGGGTCTGCGCGGCGGCAAGACCGTGCCACTCAAGCAGAATACCGACGCCGCCATCGCCCACTGCGATTGCGTCCAGACGGTCATCGTCGTGACCCGCACCGGCGCCGACGTCGTCATGACGCCCGGCCGCGACGTGCGCTACGAAACCGCTGCTTTGCAGGTCAGCGACGATTGCCCAGCCGAACCGATGAATGCGGAGGATCCGCTGTTCATCCTCTACACGTCAGGCTCGACGGGAAAGCCCAAGGGGGTCCTGCACACCAGCGGCGGCTATCTCGTCTACGCAGCGATGACGCACCAGTACGTGTTCGATTTGCGCGAAAACGACGTCTACTGGTGCACGGCCGACGTCGGCTGGGTGACCGGCCATTCCTACATCGTCTACGGCCCGCTCGCGAACGGCGCGACGACGCTGATGTTCGAAGGCGTGCCGAATTATCCGAACACGTCGCGCTTCTGGAACGTCATCGACAAGCACCAGGTGACGATCTTCTACACTGCGCCAACCGCCATCCGCGCCCTGATGCGCGAAGGCGAAGCGCCGGTGAAGGCCGCCTCCCGCGCGTCGCTGCGCCTCTTGGGCTCGGTCGGCGAGCCGATCAATCCGGAAGCCTGGCTCTGGTACCACCGCGTCGTGGGCGAAGGCCGCTGCCCGATCGTCGACACCTATTGGCAGACCGAAACCGGCGGCGTTCTGATCTCGCCCCTGCCCGGCGCGACGGATCTCAAACCGGGTTCGGCGACCAAGCCCTTCTTCGGCGTGCGCCCGGCCCTGGTGAACGCTGAAGGCGTCATCCTGGACGGCGCGACCGACGGCAATCTCGTCATGCTCGATTCCTGGCCCGGCCAGGCGCGCACCGTCTTCAAGGACCACGAGCGCTTCTTCCAGACCTACTTCTCCACCTACAAGGGCATGTACTTCACCGGCGACGGCTGCCGCCGCGACGCCGACGGCTATTACTGGATCACCGGTCGGGTCGACGACGTGATCAACGTCTCGGGACATCGTCTCGGCACGGCGGAGATCGAAAGCGCGCTCGTCGCCCACGCCCAGGTCGCCGAGGCCGCCGTCGTCGGCTATCCGCACGACCTCAAGGGCCAGGGCATCTACGCCTATGTGACCCTCAACGTGCACGAAGCGCCGAGCGAGGCCCTGCGCGCCGACCTCGTCAAATGGGTGCGCCAGGAGATCGGACCGATCGCGACGCCGGACGTTGTGCAATTCGCCCCGGGACTGCCCAAGACCCGCTCCGGCAAGATCATGCGCCGCATCCTGCGCAAGATCGCCGAAAACGACCTCGGCAATCTCGGCGACACCTCGACCCTGGCCGATCCCGCCGTCGTCGACGATCTCGTGGCCAATCGGGCGGCGGCGAAGACGGGCGCATAAACGTTTGACGGCGTTTGGCGTTATCAGGCGGCGACCTGCGACGCTGAGGCATCTTGCCGCATCAATGTCGCGGCTCTAGCCTCCCTCGAAACAGGGAGACGCAGTCCGTGGGGCAAGACGTCATACTCGTCGCGGACGATCATCCGCTGTTCCGCGACGCCTTGAAGATCGCCGTCGCACGCACTGCGCCAGGCGCGCGCATCCTCGAGGCCGCAACGACCGCCGAGACCCTGGCGCTCGTCCGCTCGGAGCCGGAGATCAGCCTCGTTCTGCTCGACCTCATGATGCCCGACAGCAAGGGCTTTGCGGGCCTTGCGGCGCTCCATCTGGAACGCCCCAACCTGCCGGTCCTCGTGGTCTCCGCGGCCGAAGCGGCCGAAGCCGCCGCCCGCTCTCGCGATTACGGCGCGATCGGCTTCCTCAACAAGGGCGCGGGCCTGGACGAAATCTCATCGGTGATCGGGCGCGCATTGTCGGGCGTGCGTTCGCTCGACGGCTGGGCCGACGCGCCGGCCGATCCGGAACTGGACGCCATGGCGCGGCGCATCCGCACGCTCACGCCAGCGCAATTGAAGGTCCTTCTGGGCCTTCTCGAAGGCCGTCTGAATAAGCAGATCGCCTATGACATGTCGATTTCCGAAGCGACCGTGAAGGCGCACATGACGGCGGTGTTCCGTAAGCTGAACGTCCGCAACCGCACGCAGGCCGTTCTCGCCGCCCGCGCCCTGGCGCTGGAGCCGGCCACGGTCTAGGCCGCGGCGCGCTGCGCTCGTCATCCCGGGCGAGCGAACGCGAGACCCGGGACCTTGTGCCGGATCCTGAACGAGGTCCCCGCTCTCGCGTTCGCTCGGCGGGGATGACGAGGAGCGCGCGCCCTACCCCCTCTTGCCCATCCATTTGAACAGCGGCCACAGCGGCAGGCCCCAGGCGGTGCCGGCGATCGCGTAATAGGCCAGCTGCGCCCAACCGGGGGCGTCGGCCAAGGTTCCGCCAAGGGTGGCGACGACGCCGATGTAGATGACGAGGAACGCCAGGATCGCCAAGGACCCGATCGCGCGCCGGCTTGCTCCGTTCATCGTCGCCTCCGTGTGACGAACCGCCGCGCGGGCGGCCCACGTTCCCCGGTCTATGTGCGCCCTCGACGCGTGACGGCAAGTCTGGTGCAACGCCGCTTCCGCATCGGAGACGTTCATGACCGCCGCCCAGCGCGCCCCCTATGCTCCCGCCGTCGGCCTTTGGCTTTTCGCCATCGCAGGCCTCGTCGCGGCCATGATCCTGCTCGGCGGCGCGACGCGCCTCACCGACAGCGGCCTGTCGATCACCGAATGGAACTTCGCCAAGCAGGTTCTGCCGCCGCTCTCGCAGGCCGCTTGGGACCGGGAATTCGCCCTCTATCAGGCGACCACCGAGTACCAGGTGCAGAACCGCGGCATGTCGATGGCCGATTTCCAGTTCATCTACGCGTGGGAATGGGCGCACCGGTTCTTCGGCAAGCTGATCGGGGTGGCCTTCGCGATCCCTTTCCTGGCGTTTTGGGCGACCGGGCAGCTGAAGGGCCGCTTCTGGCCGGCGCTTGGCCTGTTTGCGCTCGGCGGCCTGCAGGGCGCGGTCGGGTGGTGGATGGTGACGAGCGGCCTCACGGGCCGGCTGGACGTCGCGCCCTACCGGCTCGCGACCCACCTCGCCATCGCCTTCGCGATTTTCGCCTTCGCTTTGATCCTGGCGCTCGACTGCATGGGCTGGCCCCGGCGGCCAAGCCGCTTGGGCGCCGGTCGCACCCTCGCCTGGACGCTCGTCGCGGCCCTTTACGTCCAGATCATTCTCGGCGCGTTCCTGGCCGGTTCACGCGCCGGCGGCGCCTTCACCGATTGGCCGACGATCGGCGGGGAATGGTTCCCGAGCGCCTATCGCGCTATCGAGCCCGCATGGCGCAACCTGACCGAAAATCCGGCCGCCGTTCAGTTCAACCACCGCACCGGCGGCTATCTCGTCGCGCTTTTGGCCTTGCTTGTTGCGGCGCTGGCGGCGTTTCGCGGACTTGGGGCCGGGAAATGGGCGGGTCTGATCGTGGGCGCCCTCGCGCTCGGCCAAGTGGGCCTTGGGATTTCGACCATCGTTCACGGCGCGCCGCTGGCCTTGAGCCTCGCGCACCAGGGCCTTGCGGTCCTCCTTTGGGGCGCTGCAATCCTGGCTGCACGGGCGGCATGGCGCTGACAAGGTAACCGGATACCGCATCGAAAAACGCATGCGCGGCATGGCCCGGACACATTTCGGTTGACGCCGCCGCGTCGCTCGTTTAGCTGCGCGCCTTCACTGCGCGAGGCTCCGTCCGGACCCGCGCCAAAGGGTCGTTCATGCTCACCAAAGCCACGCGCTCGGCCACGACCGAGACCGCGCAGCATCGCTGGATCGTCGTCGACGCCGAAGGCGCGATCGTCGGCCGGCTCGCCGCCTACATCGCGCTTCACCTGCGCGGCAAGCATCGCGCCGATTTCACGCCGCATGCCGATGTCGGCGACCATGTCGTCGTCATCAACGCCGACAAGGTCGTGCTCACCGGCAACAAGCTCACCGACAAGGTCTACTACCGCCACACGGGTTACCCGGGCGGGATCAAGGAGCGCCGCGCCGGTCAGATGCTTTCGGGCCGCTTCCCCGAGCGCGTCCTTGAAATGGCCGTCAAGCGCATGATGCCGAAGGAAAGCCCGCTCGCCCGCCGCCAGCTCGCCAAGCTGCGCGTGTACGCCGGCGCCGAGCATCCCCACGCCGCCCAGAGCCCGACCACGGTCGACTTCAAGGCGTTGAACCGCAAGAATTCGAGGACCGCCTGATCATGTCGGACGAGACGCAAGGTTTCGAAGCCCTCCGGGGCATGGGCGGTGACTTCACGCCCGCAACGCCGTCGACCGTGGCGGTGCTTCGCGAAAAGAAGATCGACGCCGAAGGCCGCGCCTACGGCACCGGCAAGCGCAAGAACGCCGTGGCGCGCGTCTGGATCAAGCCGGGCAAGGGCAAGATCCTGATTAACGGCCGCGAAGAGAAGGTCTACTTCGCCCGCCCGGTTCTGCGTCTGGTGATCAACCAGCCCTTCACCGTCACCAACCGCGTGCGCGAAGACGGCGCGCCGGAATATGACGTGATCTGCACGGTCGTCGGCTCGGGCCTCTCGGGCCAAGCCGGCGCGGTGCGCCACGGCATCGCCAAGGCGCTCAGCGATTACGAGCCCGAGCTTCGCCCCGCGCTGAAGCACGCCGGCCTCCTGACCCGCGACTCGCGCGTCGTCGAGCGTAAAAAGTACGGCCGCAAGAAGGCCCGTCGCAGCTTCCAGTTCTCGAAGCGCTAATCGCGTTTCAGTTTATGGTGCAGGCGGGCGCTTCGGACGACGAAGCGCCCGTTTTGCGTTTGGGGATGAAGTCATGGCCCAATCGACGTTGAATGCAGCGATCCTCGGCGCGTCCGGCTATACGGGCGCAGATCTTGTGCGGCTGGCGCTGCAGCACCCGAAGCTGCGGATCGCTGCGCTCGGCGCCGATTCCAAGGCCGGCCGCTCGATCGCCGAGACGTTCCCGCACCTGAGCTTCGCCGACCTGCCGATCCTGCAGAAACCGGACGACATCGACTGGGCGAACATCGATGTGGCGTTCGGCTGCCTGCCGCACGGCGCGAGCGAATCCGTGCTCTCCCAGCTTCCCGAGCGCATCCGCATCATCGATATTTCCGCGGACTTTCGCCTGAAGGACGTCGACGTCTACGCCCAATGGTACGGGCGCGCGCACACCTCCGCCCACCTGCTCGAAGGCGCCGTCTACGGACTCACCGAATGGGCGCGCGACCGCCTCCCCGGCGCCCGCGTCATCGCCTGCCCCGGCTGCTATCCGACCGCGACATTGCTCGCCCTCAAGCCGCTCCTCGCTACCGGAACGATCCTCGGCGAGGATCTGATCATCGACGCCAAGTCGGGAACGTCCGGGGCCGGACGTTCGCTCAAGGAGCAGAACCTGTTCTGCGAAGTGGCCGAGGGCGCCCACGCCTATGGGATCGCCGCCCACCGCCACGCGCCGGAGATCGAGCAGGAGCTGTCCGGCATCGCCGGCGCTTCGGTGCTCGTCAATTTCACGCCGCACCTTCTGCCGATGAACCGCGGCGAACTCGTCACCTGCTACGCCAAACTGGCGCCGGGGCGCACAGTCTCCGACGCACGCGCAGCGCTTCTTGCGCGCTATTCCAACGAGCCGTTCGTCCATGTTGCGCCAGAGGGCCAGTCGCCGGCGACGCGCCACGTGCGCGGCTCCAACCATTGCCTCGTCAACGTCTTCGCCGACCGCATTCCCGGCCGCATCATCGTGATCGCCGCGATCGACAATCTGGTGAAGGGCTCGGCCGGTCAGGCGCTGCAGAACCTCAACGTCGCCGAGGGCTTCGACGAGACGCTCGGCCTCATGCAGGCGCCGATGTTTCCGTAGGCGGCGTGGTTCACCCCTCATCTGGCCCTTCGGGCCACCTTCTCCCACAAGGGGAGAAGGGCGCGGTAGAGGTCCTTCTCCCCTCGTGGGAGAAGGTGGATCGCGCGCGGAGCGCGCGAGACGGATGAGGGGTGCTCGCTACGCCCGCGCCGGCGCCTTTACACCCAGCAGCACGACGAACCCCGCGATCAGCAACACGGCCAGCGATACGAACCCGATCTGCTGGCTCTGGGTCGCGCGCGTCACCGCGCCCACGAGCAGCGGCCCGAGCCAGGACGTCGCCGTTCCGGCAAGCGCGTAAAGGCCGAACAATTCGCCCACAATCGCGGGCGGCGACAGCCGCGTCATCAGCGTCCGGCTCGACGCATAGGCAGCGGTGATGAACACCGCGAGCACGCACACGACAGCCATGAGCGACAGTTCCTGCAACGTCGCGAAGTACGGCGCGTCCCAGACCTTGAGCGGCGCCATCGGCTGGAAGAACAGCATTTCGCGATTGATCGACACCTGCGTCACGAGCGCGGCGCAGGTCAGTCCGATCTCGATCTGGATCGCCCGTTTGGGTCCCACCGCGTCGTCGAGCCAGCCCCCGACAAAGCCGCCGAGCACCGCGAGGATCGAAAGTACGATCCCATAGATCGTCATCTCGATGAGACCCCAGTGCATGACGCCGGACACATAGACGCCGCCGATCACGATGATCGCGGTCTTGGCGTCGGCGTAGAGCATCCGCGCCACCAGGAAGCGCCCGACCGAGCCCAGGTCCTTGAGCTTGCGCAACGTGCCCGCGACCGACGCGACGCCGCCGCGGATCGCCTGCAGCCACGGCGCGCCGCGAACGGTATCGGGCGTGTAGAGCAGCATCGGGATCGTGAACGCCGCAAACCACAGACCGCAGATCACCGGCACGATGCGCTGCGGTTCGTACGTCTTCGGATCAAGTCCAAACGCCGGCGCGGCCGGCACGAAGCTCCACGGGACGTGGCCGGGAAAGGCCAGGAACACCAGCGTGAACACGAGGATCACAACACCGGCGGCGTTGCCGAGCGCGAGGCCCAGGCCCGACACGTGCGGGATCAAGCGCGGCGGCGCGGCGCCCGGCAGCATGGCGTTGTGCAAGGCTTCCGTGAGGCCAAAGAGACCGCTCACCGTTAAGAGCAGCGGGAACCACACCCAGGCCTGCGGCCCCGGCGCGACGAACCAGCAGAGCACCATGGCGGTCGCCATGATCGCGGTCGCCAGCGCCAGCGGCGCCTTGCGCCCGCCGGCCCGGTCGGCGGCGGCCCCGAGGATCGGAGCGACGAACGCGGCGATTAGCCCCGCCCATTTGTTGAGGTCGGCGATCTGCGCCTGGCCCTCGACCGGATCGCCGATCACCACGGTCGCGACATAGGGCGCGAACACATAGATGGCGCACACGATCACCCACGGATTGCGCGCCCCTTCGTAGAGCGCCCAGCTCCAGGCGCCGCGATCGATGCCGGCCGGAGCCTGCGCGCCTGGATCGAGGCGCGGCGTGGGGATTTCGGTCATTGGGGTCCTGACGTTTCCTCGGCGCCTCTGACGGGCGCTCACCCCACCATGACCGATGGCTGGACGTCTGGCGAGCGTCCGGCCGCATCTCCCGGATTGGGCGCCGCCTGGGCCTGCACGCGCCGCCGCTGGCCTAGCTTTGGAGCCGCTGGCGGCAGGGGAAGGATCAATGCGTCGCTCCCGCGCCCCGATCAGGCCTTTGACATGCCGCCTGCCCGCACGCCTATCGATCCCATGCGTCTAACGCCCATCTCGCCCTTGCCCGTCCGCCTGCGCCTCGCCGCGGCCGAGGCCGGCGTGACGCCGCTGGAAACCCTCCTGGCCGCCGCGGGCGGCGCGCTCCTTTCGCTCTATGGCGGCGCGCTGGCCGGCGCCGAGGTTTCGCTCCCCCGCCTGGCCGCCGCCGCGGCGTTCTGCGTTGCCGGTCTAATCCTGGGACGCCTCCGGGCCCCTGGCGCAGCCGCGCAAGCCGCGCGCGGTGTGCTCACCGGCGCCGAGCGGGCAGCGACGTGCGCGGCGCTGGCGTTTACCCAGGCCGCGGCCCTCGCAGCCCTCGATCCCGCCCTCCTCGCCTTCGCCTTGCCCTTCTGGGGGGCGTTGGCGGCGGCGCGGCGCGGCGGCGCGCTCGCGGCCATCGGCGCCATCGCCGTCTGTGCGCTGGCCGCGACCATGATAGGCGTGACGGCGTCGACCGCGGATCCAAAACCAATTGGCGCGGCGCTCGCCGCCTGCGCCGCCCTCGCCGTCGCCGCGCCGCTGGGTCTCGCCGCAGACGCGCGCCGCCTGGTCCGCCGCGGCGGCGCGCTCGCCGCAGCACTCGTCCTCGCCGCGCCCATTTTGTCGATCGCCGCGCTGGAACGCCACGCGCCCGCGCTCGCCGCCATTGCGCTTACGGCGCTGGCCTTCACGGCCTTCGTCCTTGCCGTCGCCGTAGCGCTCGGCCGCGCCGCGCCCCGCCATGCGGCGGCGGCGACGCGTCTGTTCGCCGGCGCCGGTGCGCTGGCGCTGGGCTGGGCCGCCGCCTTCGGCTGATCCTTTACGACCCCCGCACCGCGCCCCATTGCCCCCGCCCGGCGCGGGCGCTACACAGACGCCCCCACGGCGCGCAAGCGCCGTCCGTCGGAGCGTGGCGCAGCCCGGTTAGCGCACCAGTCTGGGGGACTGGGGGTCGTGGGTTCGAATCCCGCCGCTCCGACCAATAAATTCCAGGGTTGATGGGCCCGCCGAAAACACCCCGAAAACGCCTTGCCCCGTCAGCACCCAGCAGCGAAATCGGTCATGGTCGGGTCTGACCCCGCTCAATCCGTTCGCCGGCGCCGGTAGCGCTCATAGTAGCGACCGCCGCAGTCAGGCGGACGACCCGATCAAAGCGCGAAACTCCAACTCCCAGTGAGGGAACATTGGGGGTCGGATCAAAGAGCCGTTGGTTCTACCTTTGGGCGCGGGATGCCCAAGGGGGCGCCGCAGTGGGCACGCGCGAGAAGGCGGGTGCGATTGCCAAGAGCCCAAGCCAAACGGCGCCTCCCGCCTGAGGCCATGGATTCGTGCTCCGGCGCCTGCTCATGCGCGACGCCACACCATTATCCAGTTCTGCGCCCATGTGGCGCCTCCATCGCCCGATACGGCCTGGCGCCAACGACACGAGGTTGGCGTAATCTGGTCCCATACGCCGATCGAGGTCATGGGACGCCCGTTCTCTTCAAAGGTTGACGAGAACACGCCAGCGCCATTCTCGAAGCTCCCCGTTTGGCCCGGCATCGTCAGGGCGCCACTGCGTGCATTCACCCAGAAGTCCGACCATACCTGCGTGGTCACGTCGAGGAGTCGCAGACCCATCCCCGAGAATTTGCGCGCGGGGATGCGCAGCTCTTCGACGCTGGAGAGTCCGTCGAGCAAGGAATGAACGGTGGCCTCGCCCTCGTAGGCCAGCCACGCGCCCTGAACCAGCGAATGGTTCTTGATGCGCCATTCGCCAGTGAGGAACCCGAAATCTCCGGGACGCCCCGGCTTGGGCGTTTTGGGCAAATCCGGGATCGGATCGAAGACCGGCGTCTCCGCCCACGCGAGCTCGGAAGCCAGAGCAGCTGCGGCTAAGGCGGCGCTGGCGCCGAGCAAGATGCGTCGATTTTCATCCATGACCGTCTCCGATGATAAGGGCTTCGGGCTATCGCGTGGCGGCGAGACGCCAACGCTGAAGAGGGACGCCGCCGTTCTCTATCGCGCGCCAAGCCGGGCTTTGGCTCCGTGCGGCGACATGGCGAGCGTATTCGTCCGGATGTCCGAACCGCGTGAGCCAGACGCATGCGGGCTCCTGGCGCAGGCGTTGGCGTGGATACGTGTTGCGCGCCGAGCATGAAGCCAGCACGCCGACCGTTTCGACGCCGTGCCCCCGGTTTTCGGACATGGCTAAAGCGACGTCTGACCGATATCGATGGACGGACGGGCCGACGATCCGGGCGCATTCGACTAGCGTGCCGTTCTCCAACGGCAGGGAATGCCAAGCCTCCGGGACAAGCAGACGCGCATCCGATGACCGTGCAATGAGGGCGTTCGCGGCGCGGCGAAGTTCAAGCCAGCGCGGATGCGCGTAAAACGCCGTCAGCGCCGCGCCACGCGCGGCAGCGTCCGGGAAAGCGCGAAACCAGACCCACCGATCAGGCGAATCGAGATCGTTGAAGGACGCGACGATCCTGACCCCCACCGATTCGTAGAGCGGCCGGAAAGACTGTTCGAACATTCCAACGAGCCGTGCGCCGCTCCCGAGACGCGCCTCATAGACGCGCATCTCGAACAGGCGGGCCGGAGCCGCAACGTCGGCGGGGAACGGACTGGACATGGTCGAAGACATGCCGGAACCATAGACCTGATACCCTGACACCTTGTGTCAGGGTTTACCGCGTGCGGAGCCGGACCATTGCGATCGAGCCGTCTTCTCGCCTTGCTTCTGACCCTGCAGACCCGTGGCCGCGTCTCGGCCCAGGCGCTCGCGGAGGAGTTCGAGGTCTCCGTTCGGACGATTTATCGCGACGTCGATGCGCTGAGCGCCGCCGGCGCGCCCGTCTACGCGGAGCCTGGCCGCGGCGGCGGAATTGCGCTGCTTGACGGCTACCGCACGCGCCTCACTGGGCTGTCCGCGGATGAAGCGGCGGCGCTCCCGCTTGCCAGCCTCGGCGTGATCGCGCGCGATCTTGGCGTAGGTCGCGCCGCCCTCGCGGCGCGGACCAAGCTCATGGCGAGCCTATCGCCGGCGTCGAATGATGTTGCGCAGCGTGTCGCGCAACGCTTCCACGTCGACCCTATCCCCTGGTACGGGCGCGCCGAGGAGCTTGCCGCTTTGCCCGATGTAGCAGCCGCCGTCTGGCGCGAGCGGCGTATCGACATCGTCTATGAAAGCTGGGCGGGCCGCGTGCGTCGGCGCATTGATCCCCTCGGCCTCGTCCAGAAAGGCGGGCTCTGGTATCTCATCGCCGCCGCGGGCGCCCGCCTACGCACCTACCGCGTCGCGAACATCACGAGCTACGATGTCCTCGAAGCGCCCGCCCGCCGCCCCAAACGATTCGAGCTCGCCCGCTACTGGGGCACGTGGAGCGGCAATTTCGAGGCGCAACTCTTCAACGGCCGCGCACAGGTGCGAATCTCCGAAGAAGGACGGCGAATACTTCGCGCCGTCGCCCCGTCTGTTGCACTCGTCGTTGACGAAACGGCGCGCATTGATGCGCGCGACGGCTGGTTCCTCGCAACGCTGCCTTTTGAAGAAGCCCAAGCGCCACGTCAGATCCTCCGCCTTGGGGCGGAAGTCGAAGTGCTCTTGCCCCCGGCCCTGCGGGACGCCGTATTGCGCGAAGCGCGCGCAGCGGTCCGGCTTCATCGAACGCAGAGCTCGCGTTGACCAGGCCCGCCCCGCTGTCGCGATCGGAAATCCAGGATCATGTTGCCTAGAGGAGCTGTCGCAAGCTGGGTAACGGCTGAGCGATGTGCCCGTTGCACGATCTCCCAGGCAGACGGTTCGGGCGAGCCGGCTTGAGTCCGGATACGGGCCAAGTCATTTAGGTTGGCGCCGCCATGGGATGTCCGGATCGGGCTAAGCGCCGCCGCCGTCGTTCGACAACGCCCGAAACGGAGCGGCCCTGCCGTTCGCGCGAGCGCCGCTGCGGGGCTGCAGACCAGTTTGCTTCAGCATCTCTGGTGTTGCGAAGCCGAACGACTGTCTGCTTGTGACGCGTCCTCAAGCTGTCAGGCGTGACCCCATGAGCGACTTGAAGTTGTCGGAATAGAATTTGATCTTCGTTGATTCGCTGACCGAGGTCATCGTGCGCTCGAACTTTCCGATGGGATCATCCGTGCCCTCGTGATGGGGATAGTCGGACGCAAACATCAACAGATCATCTGCGCCGTTGGACAAGAGCCACCCGATATCTTCGCCGGCAAACGGCGTGATCTTGATGTGCTTGCGCACGTAGTCGGACGGCTGCATTTTCACGCTGGAGAGATCTTGAAGCCGCCGAAACGCGCGAAACGCCTGATCCAGATGCTTCATAAAGGAAACAATCCACGAGGCGCCAAGTTCGACGACGCCGATGCGCAGACCGGGGAAGCGCTCCAGGACGCCGTCAAATATCATCGCCGCCAGGAACAATTCCGCGTTGTAGTGGATACTCATATAGCTCAGGGCATCGCGCGGCGCGTCGCCGTCAGAGTGTGGAGGCAGCGCCTTCCCATTGTCGTAAAAGGAGACGGGAACCGGATTGTACTCGCCGCCATTGGCGCCAACGTGCAACGTGATCGCGATGTCGGCAGCTTGAATGCGCGCCCATACCCGATCGAAATCGGGGTGTGTGAAAGCGCGACCCTGCCGCGGCGCAATTGTATCAATCAGAACGGCGCGAAAACCCGCCGCGATGCACTCCTCCAAGATTTTGAGCGCCATTTCCGGACCGGCGCCGAGCGGGACGTAGGCAGTTCCAATCATGCGTCGATCCGCAGAACAGAATGCCATCATGCCGCGATTCAGAGCCCGGACGCCGCCGATCAAGACCCGCTGGTCTTTGGCGTTGACGACCTGATTGAACGCGCTGGTCGGGAACACCAGATGCCCCCTGAACCCGAGGAGGTCGTTGGCGTGCACACGCTCGTCGGCGTCAAACGCGCCAAGGCCGTGCCATCCTTTGAAGCTCATCGACATAAAGTCCGCGTCGGCCTTCCGCGCCAATGCGGGGTCCTTCCGCCGTTCATTGAACCGATGCATTGCGTCCGCGATCCGGGCGAGAGCGTCGCGATTGCCGTCAACAAAAGGGGCTAGGTGCGGTCTGATATCCGGGTCGGCGAACGACGCGATCCAATCGGGCCGCTCCATCATGTGGGTATCGGCGTCGTAGATATCTGCGCGGTGTGCGTACGGCATGACGGACTCCTAGCCTTCTGAATCTCACCGTTAGGGCCGTGTCTGTCAAACCGAAGCCCGGGAAAATTCGGAGAGATCTGACCGATTGAGAGCCCGGCGGGTCAGTCCTTGAGCGGCGCGTTGATCCGTTGCGCCAGTCCAGTGGAGCGGAGACTGCGCGGCCGGCGCCGCCCCGCCTCCCCCGGGCCGGATCTCGCCGTCGGTGGTCAATCCTGAGAAGGCTTGTCAAAGTGCCGTTGTGTCGCCGCAGCGGCGGAAATCCCGTGAGGACGTCATGAAACCGAGAGCGCCGTTCGTCTGGTCGCCCGATCAGCCGATCGATCCCATGGGCTTTCGCGCGCAGATGGGCGGCGCCCCGCCGAGAACGGAGCCGCCGAACCGGTGGATGCTGTTCCGGCGTTTGGTCACGCTTGACGCCGCGCCGGCCGAGGCGCTGGTTCGCTGCACCGTCGACGGTCGCTACCAGCTCTTCGTCAACGACGTTCGAGTCGGGCGCGGCCCCATGCGATGCAGCCCGCTGTTTCAGCGCTACGATACGTACGACATCGCGCCGCATCTCCGCGCGGGCGCCAACGTCATCGCCGCGCTGGTGCACGTCTATGGCGTCGACACGGCCTGGTACGAGACGGTCAAGGGCATGTGGGCGCCGACGTTCGGTGACGGCGCGTTCTGGCTCGAAGGCGACGCCGGATCTGTTCGGCTGGATTCCGGGCGAGACTGGCGCTGCCTTGAGAGCCGCGCCTGGGCGCGCGACACGCCGCGCATGAACAGCGGCCTTGGCTTCATCGAAGTGCTCGACGCACGCGAACTGGCGCCGGATTGGCATAGTCCAGGCTTCGACGATTCCACTTGGAAGCTCGCCCGCGTCCTGCACGCCGGCGGCGGCGGGCCGGAAGCCTTTTTCGGCGGCATGGAGACGCGGCCGTTTCCAACTCTTCTTCCTCGCGAGATTCCCGACCTCGTCGAGACATTTGAGCCGCCCGTTGCGGTGCGCTGGGTGAAAGGCCTCGAGCCCAAGCCGGACCTGCCCGTGCATCGTCGCTGCTATCGCGAGGCGCTCATCGACGCCCCTTGCGCGATCGATGACGCTGCGTTGATCGGGGGCGACGGCGTCGACGTTCGCACCGCGCCAGGGCGAGACTTGGCGATCCTCCTGGACTTCGGATGCCTGCTCACGGGGTATCCGACGGTCACGCTCGACGCCAAGGGCGGCGAAATGGTTGAGATCGCCGTCGCCGAAGGTCTGCCGGGCGAATGGGACGACGCCGGTCCAGCCCCCGACGCGCGGATCACGCCGCACCCTCTGCTCGGCCACGACGCCCACGTAGCGCGCTACATCGCGCGACCTGGGCTTCAGACGTTCGAGCGCTTCGAATGGTCGGCTGTGCGCTGGATGCAGATCACCGTGCGCGACGCGGAGGCGGGGCTGCGGCTGACACGGCCGGGCGTGACGTTCACGCACTATCCCATCGCGCGCGACGGCGCTTTCGTCTGCTCCGACGCGCTGCTGTCGCAACTTTGGAAGACGGGCGCCTACACGTTGCAATTGTGCATGCACGACGGCTGGGTGGATTGCCCAAGTCGCGAACAACGCCAGTGGCTCGGCGATGCGACCGTCGAAAATCTCGTAGGCCACGCCGCGTTCGGTCCATCGGTCGCTCCGTTGAACGCGGCCTATTTGCGCCAGGCGGCGCAGAGCCAGCGGCCGGACGGTCTGACCCAGATGTTCGCGCCCGGCGATCATGCGCGAGACGGGCTCTTGATCCCGGACTGGACGCTGCAGTGGATTCTCAACGCGGGCGATCATCTGGCCTATACCGGCGACGCGGCCACGATTGCGCAGATATTCCCAGCGATTGAGCGCGCGATCGCTTGGTTCGAGCGACACCTCTCCCCTGCTGGCCTCGTCGCCGACATGCCTTACTGGCACTTCATGGATTGGGCCTCGGTCGGTCGAACCGGCGAGGCTTTGACGCTCAATGCGCAATATGCCGGCGCGCTCGCCGTGGCCGCCGATCTCGCAGAGAGCATCGATTGCGCAGGCCCGGCGCGCCGTTTGCGCGCCCGCGCTTTTGAGGTGTGCGATGCACTCAACGCGCGCCATTGGGATGAGGAGCGCGGCGTGTTTGTCGATGGCGTCGATCCCCGCACAGGGCGGCAAGATCGGCGAGTGTCGCAACATGGCGCCGCCGCGATGGCGCTATGGGGCCAAGCGCCTGCGCCACGACTGGCGCGCGCGCTGAGCTACATCAGCGATCCCAAGCGTCTCGTTTTCACCCCCGGGCCGCCGATCACCAATCACGACGTCGAATTCGATCAAGAGCACGACGTGGTCTTGGCCAACACGTTTTACGCGCACTTCGTCTATAGCGCGCTGGCCGAGCATGGCCTGTTCGCGCGCGCGCTCGACCTGATGTGCGACAAACTCGGGCCCATGATCCGCAAAGGCTCGTCGACGCTGTGGGAAAGTCTTGAGCCGACAGCCAGCCTCTGCCACGGCTTCTCGGCCTCTCCGACGTGGCAATTGACGACGCGCATGCTCGGCGTTCGGCCGACCGCGCCAGGTTTTGCGCGGGCGCGTTTCTCACCGAACCTTGCAAATCTAGACTGGGCTCGCGGCGCAGTTCCGACCCGACACGGTCCGATCTGCGTCGACCTGAAGAAGGACGGCGACCGGATGATCGCGGAAGTGCACGCCCCCCACGGCGTGATGATCGACGTCGCCGCGGCGCCGGGTTGGCGCGTCAGCGCGGGTCCCGCATCCTTCGACGGTCAGGCCCGCGTGACATTTCTTCCCGATTGTCCCCCGATTGAGAAATCAGCAATGTAAGACAGGCGAGCGCGGCCGACCGATTTGGGC
>JBMOIB010000051.1:0-18639 GCA_049317545.1 Caulobacterales bacterium
AGATTGAAGCCGGTTGCGGCGATGATCACATCGGCCTCGAGGGTCTCGCCCGATTTCAGCAGCACGCCCTTCGGCGTGACGCGCTCGATATGGCCGGTGACGACGCCAGCTCGCCCGCTCGCAATCCCCTGGAACAGATCCCCATTGGGCACGAAGGCGATGCGCTGGCGCCAGGGACGGTAATTTGGCGTGAAATGCGTCGCGACGTCATAGCCGGGCGGCAACATGGCCGCGACGCCGGCCAACAGCTGGGCTGTCGCGGTCTCGGGCTCTTCGCGGCAGCGACGCATCATCTCGGCCTGATCGAAAAGCACTTTGCGGCGGACGATCTCGTGGATCCAGGTCTCGTCGATTTGCAGCTTGCGCAGCAGATTGGCGAGCTCGTTGTCATTGCGGCCGGCGACGAAATAGGTGGGAGATCGCTGCAAAAGCGTAACGTTCGCGCATGCGCCGGCGATGGCGGGCACAACCGTTGCGGCCGTCGCGCCGGATCCGATCACCAACACCCGTTTGCCAGACAGGTCGAGATCATCGGGCCAGACCTGCGCATGGATGAGCCGGCCTTCGTACGTCTCGAGGCCTGGCCAATCAGGCAGATAGCCGGCGTCGTGACGGTAATAGCCCTGGCACATCCAGAGGAAACTCGCGGTGAAGACGTGTTCGACGCCATCGCTGGTGCGCGCACGGACGGTCCAGGCCTTGTCTGCTGTGGACCATGCGGCGCTCTCGATGCGATGGCCGTAGCGAATGTGCGCGTCGAGGCCGCCGTCCGCGATCACTTCGCCCATGTAGGTGAGGATTTCACCTGCCGAGGCGATCGGAGGGCCCACCCAGGGTTTGAACCGGTAGCCGAAGGTGTAGAGGTCGCTGTCGCTGCGCACGCCTGGATATGTGTGCGTCACCCAGGTGCCGCCGAACGTCTCTTTCGCCTCCAGCACGACGAACGACTTCTCCGGACGCTGATGTTTCAGATGCCAGGCGGCGCCGACGCCTGAAATGCCGGCCCCAACGATCAAGACGTCGACGTGGGCTGCTTGCCCCGGCGCTTGAGCGCGCGCCGCGGAGGCGGCGACCTTCCCAGACATGGCGTTCCTCTAGTCTTGCGGGGCTGCCCGCCCGCTTGCCGAGCATGGATCCTCGCCGCCGGCCCGCGTAGGGCGCAAAACGCCGCGGGGTTTGCGGCTTTCGTTGCATCTGCTCAGGCTTCCAGGATCGCCTTGAGCTTGGCGAGGTCGCGTTCGACCCATTCGCAATCTTCCCGGAAACGCTCGGCCGACGTGGCGCCCTGCAGCAAAGTGAGCATGATCGCCGCCCCGTCGCCGAGGCGCAGGACGCGCATCGGCACATAGGTGCGCGCGCCCGTTTCCGTCGTGATCCAATGGTCGACGACGCCGAACTCATTGAGCGGCGCGAACGCGATTGTGACGGGGCCATCCGCCGTCGCGGCGGCGGCGGTCGCGTCTCCGATCCTTTTCACATAGGGCCCGAACGCCGACGCCCATTGCGCAAGATTGTCGATCTCGGAAACGTAGCCGTACACGATGTCGGCGGGCCGCCCGATCGTGGTGGTGAAAGTCCGAATTTCGCTCATTCCGCGGTCACCATGGAATGCGCTTGCCGTCGAAATTGAAGAACGATCCGCTGTCTTCAAGACCAAGTCCATCAAGCACCTTTTGCTGGCCGGCCGCGCTCGCCTCGACTTCGACCGGCGCGTTCGGCCCGCCCATGCGCGTGCGAACCCACCCAGGGTGGAGGCATACCACGGTGACGTCGCGCGCCGCCAAATCCTGCGCCAACGATTTCGTGATCATGTTGAGCGCGGCTTTCGAAGCGCGATAGGCGAAGGCGCCGCCGCTGGCTTCGCTAATCGAACCGAGCTGGCTCGATTGGTTGGCGATCAGGCGGCGCTTCGAGGCGGCGACGTTGTCGATCAGCGCTTGAGCAAGGAGGAGCGGCGCGAGCGCATTGATCGCCATGACGTTGAGGAAGTCCCCGGCCTGGACGTCACCGAAGCCGGCGCGATCGCCTACGCCCGCATTATTGAACAGAAGGTCGATCGGCGCGTCGCCGAGGGCGCGCTTCACCGCCGCGGGACTTAACGGGTCTCTCGCATCGTAGGCGAGGCGGACGACCTGGCCGGGATGGGCCGCCGCGAGCGCTGAGAGATCGTCGGCCTCATGCGGCGCGCGCACCGCAGCGTAGACCAGCGCCCCGCGCTCCACATAAAGCCGCGCATGCGCAAGCCCGATGCCTCGATTGGCGCCGGTGATCAAAACGGTCCGCATTTCCGCCTCCTTTCGGCCGCGCCTTCGCCGGTGCGCCGCGCGATGGTGCTGGGATGCGCCGTCGCGATCTCTTGTCCGCCGCCTTGGCCGCCGCGCTCGCGACGCCCGCCAAGGCCGATGACCTTCCCTTCGGGCTTGCGGTTGCGCAAGGCGCCGAAGCGCGCACGCGCCGGCCTGAGCTCTATGATCCGTCTTATAGGGTGATCGCTTATCCGATGGGCGATGTTCCGGACGACCGTGGGGTTTGCGCCGATGTGGTCATCCGCGCGTTTCGCGCCGCCGGCGTCGATCTGCAGGTGCTCGTCCATGAAGACATGCGCCGCGCCTTTGCGGCCTATCCGAAAATCTGGGGCCTGAAGCGCCCGGATCGAAACATCGATCATCGTCGCGTACCCAATCTGGAGGCGTTCCTCACACGCCGCGGGGCGCGACTGCAGGTCTCGACGGCGCCCCGCGACTATGTCGCTGGCGATCTCGTCTCCTGGCGGCTGACCGGCTCGAACCTGCCGCACATCGGGGTTGTTTCGACGCGCGCTGCGCCATCGGGCCGTCCGCTCATCGTGCACAACATCGGCGCCGGATCGAAGCTCGAGGATGTGGTTTTCGAATGGCCGATCGTGGGGCGCTTCCGCTGGATCGGGTAGCGGCCTTAGTGCCGGAAATGGCGCACGCCAGTGAAGGCCATTGCCAGTCCAGCGGCGTCGGCGGCGGCGATCACCTCATCGTCGCGGATCGACCCGCCGGGTTGGATGATCGCGGTTGCGCCCGCTTCGGCGGCCTGGATCAAGCCGTCGGCGAACGGAAAGAACGCGTCGGACGCGCACGCCGAGCCGATGGTCAACGGCTCTCGCCATTGGGCGAGTTCGGCGGCTTCCCGGGCGCGCACGGCGGCGATGCGCGCGCTGTCGCGTCTATTCATTTGACCGGCGCCGATCCCTGCGGTCTGGCCGTCGCGTGCGTAGACGATGGCGTTCGATTTGACGTGCTTGCAGACCGTGAACGCGAACAACATGTCGGCGATCTCGGCGGGCGAGGGCGCGCGCTTGGTCACGATCTTGAGGTCCGCCGCGACGACGCGGCCGAGGTCGCGATTCTGGACGAGGAACCCTCCAGCGACGGTCTTCACGGCAAGGCCGGGCTGGGAGAGGTTCGGCAACGCGCCGGCGAGAAGAAGGCGTAGGTTTTTCTTTTTTGCGAAAACGGCGATGGCGTCATCGTCCGCATCCGGCGCGATCACCACCTCGGTGAAGATGTCGGCGATCGCTTCGGCGGCGGCGCGATCCAGGCGGCGGTTGACGGCGACGATTCCGCCGAACGCCGAGACCGGATCGCAGGCGAGCGCCTTGGCGTAGGCGCCGCGCAGGTCGGCGCCGACGGCCACGCCGCAGGGATTGGCGTGTTTGATGATCGCGACGGCCGCCAGGTGTGCGGGGTCGAACTCCGCAACGAGCTCATAGGCGGCGTCGGTGTCGTTGATGTTGTTGTACGAGAGTTCTTTACCCTGCACTTGGCGCGCGGTCGCGACGCCCGGCCGTTGTTCGCCGGTGACGTAGAAGGCGGCGTGCTGGTGAGGGTTTTCACCATAGCGCAGACTTTGCCGCAGCTTGCCGCCGAGCGCCCGCCAGGTCGGCGCGGTCTCGCCAAGCGCGTCGGCGTACCAAGTCGAGATCGCGGCGTCATATGCCGCGGTGCGAGCGAAGGCCTTGGCGGCGAGGCGCTGACGCAGCGCGCGCGTGGTTCCGCCGTGAGCCGCCATCTCCGCGAGAGCGGCCGCGACGTCGTCAGCGTCGGTGCAGACCGCAACGAAGCCGTAGTTCTTGGCGGCCGCGCGGATCATGGCAGGTCCGCCGATATCGATGTTTTCGATGCACGCCTCGAAATCGCCGCCGCGCGCGACGGTGGCTTCGAAGGGATAGAGATTGACGTACAAAAGATCGATCGGCGGGATGTCATGCGCCGCCATCGCCGCGGCGTGGTCGGGCGCATCGCGCAGCGCGAGCAGACCGCCATGGATCTTGGGGTGCAGCGTCTTCACGCGGCCGTCCATCATTTCGGGAAAGCCCGTGACGTCCGCAACGTCGGTGACCGCGAGACCGGCGGCGGCGATGGCGGCGCACGTTCCCCCGGTGGAGACGAGCGCAACGCCCGCGTCGCTCAATGCGCGCGCATGGTCGATGAGGCCCGATTTGTCGGAGACCGAAATCAAAGCCCGGCGGACGGGGACGAGATCGACGGGCATGACAGGCGTCCTGCAACGGATTGGCGGGGGAAAGCGTCTCGACCCCGTAGTGCGCGTCCGTCGAAAGGGGAAGCCGGATTTTGCGCCCGCCCGAGCCTCTAGCGCCGGTTGGCGTTGGCCGGTTCGATATGCGGCGGGGGCATCGGGGCTTCGAGTTCCATCAGCACCGCATCGGCGTTCGAACGGGCGAGCGCCGGATTGGCCCAGGCGGACAACGCCGCGCAGGCCGTCAGCGCAGTGAGGGGCTTCAAGCCAGCAAAATTGACCGACATGCGGACGCTCGGCCGGGGATCGCGCGACATTCTTTCGGCTCCGACGACATTCTGGTTCGGATGGCCATCCCTACCCGGCGGTCGTTAATGCAGCCTTCCCGTCGCAATGGGCGCGCAACCGCTTGCGCCAAGCCCTTCAAGTTGCAACAGTTTGACGACGGTTCAGGTTCGGTTCTTCCGATTTGTAATCTTTGGACTGAATTCGGTCATGATTTCTGTGAGGTTACCGCCTGGATATTTGCAGTTGGCCGAATTCTCCCCCATATTCGGCTTAGGGTTTAGCGGGGCGCGCGTAAGGTTTTGCGTTGTCGCCGCCGCATTCAAAACAGGCCTTGCGTGCGTCCCCCACCCAGCCTGCGAGCGGGGCCTGTAGGGGCCTTCAGCCGGTTACCCGGCTGGAGGCCCCGCCTTCCCGGCGAGAGTTCGCAAGTTTCCGATCTTCTTCGACTTTCGCCGGCTTGCCGCTGAGGCCACATGCTGGCGGTGTGGGGCTGCGCGCGATATACCCCGGTCTTAACCATGTCGAGCGGAGGGGCTCATGGCGTTGGACCAATACGATATGCTTTGGGTGGCGCCGGGGATTCTCGGGCTCATTGGGGTCGTTCTCGTCGTTGGCGGCGTGTTCCGCCTGTTCAAGTCGCCGATCGGCGGTCTGTTCCGGGCGGTGTCTGGGGCGGCGCTGCTTGGCGCCGGCGCGGCCGTCGGGCTGCTCGGCCTCAACATTCAGACCTACAACCGTCTGAGCTACGAACAGCCGGTGGCGGAAGTCACGTTGCGCCAAACCGGCCCGCAGGCCTTTGTCGCGACGGTGCGCCAGGCCGATCTCACCGCCAAGGAATACGAAGTTCTGGGCGAGGAATGGCAGCTCGATGCGCGCGTCCTGAAATGGAAGCCCTGGGCCAATGTGCTCGGGCTGGACGCAAGCTACCGCCTCGAGCGCATGTCAGGCCGCTACCACGACGTCGCCGCCGAGCGTTCTGCCCCGCGCAGCGTCCACCAGCTGGCGGAAAATCCGGGCCTGGATCTTTGGGAACTCGCCCAGACGTACGGCAAGACCGTGCCGGTTGTGGACACGCTGTATGGGAGCGGGACCTACATGCCGATGGCTGACGGCGCGAGCTACCAGGTCACGATGAGCCAATCGGGTCTCGTAGCGCGCCCGTCGAACCCGACCGCGCAAACGGCCGTCGCGAACTGGAAGTAGGCGACGCGGCTGTCGCGGCCGCGTCAGCTTTTTTTCGCGCGCACCGGGATCGGCGCGTTGCAAAGATCGAGATAGCCTGCCGGGCGGACGTACCATTCGTCGCGCCGGTTCCGGCGCGCCTCCAGCAGCGCCGTGAACGTTGCCGTGTCAGTGCGCAGCACTTCCAGCGACGTGCGCTCAGCCTCGGGCGCATCGGCGGCTAGACGTACGCTGCGGATCGCGATGCGCTGCTCAGGCTTTTCATAGAAGCCCAGCGGCCCTGTACCGCGCGGCAGCGTCGTGAGGAGCGACATGCCGGTAAGTACGCGGCCGACGACCGTGACGTTGCGGTCGAGATTGCGCGGCGCGTGGCCGATCACGACGTACAGTTCAGAGCCATTGCCGGTTTCGGGGGCGGTATCGCGACCAACGCCGAGCGCGCCCGGGCAGTGCGTGAGCCACATGTCGCGCGCGTCGCGGGCCGCGGCCAAGCCCTGCACGAATCCCACCTGCGGCGCATAGCCGTCCTTATCCGGAAGGCGGATGAACGATGGCCCGCCGGCCCGCGGCCGCGCAAACTCGGCGGGAACTGCGGTCTTGGCGGCGCCGAGCGGGCGCTTGTTCGTTTCGGCCGCGTCGCCCCATTGGACGACGTAATTCTCCTGCACGCGATTGATCGAGAGCCCGTCGAAATAGCCAGCACGCACCAGCGTCTTGATGTTGGCGACCGTGTTCGGCGCCATGTCCGGCGCAAGCTCGAAGGCGACGCGACCTGGGCCGAAGTCAAAATAGAGCACGTTCTGCGGATCGGGCGTTCGCCAATCAGACGGGGCGGACGCCGCGATGATTTCCGCGGTCGTAGGCGATTTTGCGGGCGCCGCATGCGCTGCGCCGCAGGCGAGAACAAGTCCCGCCGCGGCGATCGTCAGGGTGCGGATCATGACAGCGTCTTGAGCGCTTCTGCGGTGAAGGACGAAAGCTCGTTCGTGCGGCCGTCGCGGATCTTCAGCGCCCATTGCGGATCGGCGAGTAGCGCCCTTCCCACGCCCACAAGGTCGAAGTCGCCGCGGTCGAGGCGGCGCTCCAACTCGTCGAGCGAGGCCGGCTGCGAGGCTTCGCCCCGGAACGCCGCGACAAACTCGCCCGACAGACCGACGGAACCGACAGTGATGACCGGCTTGCCGGTGAGCTTCTTCGCCCAGCCCGCGAAATTGAGATCCGAGCCCGGAAATTCAGGTTCCCAGAAGCGGCGCTGCGAGCAATGGAGAAAGTCGGCGCCGGCGTCGACGAGCGGCGAAAGCCAGGCGGCCATTTCGTCCGGCGTTTCCGCGAGGCGCGCGGTGAAATCCTGCTGCTTCCATTGCGACAGGCGGATGCCGATCGTGAAGTCCGGGCTGGTTGCGGCGCGGCAGGCCTTCAAGAGCGCCACAGCGAAGCGCGTGCGTTCGCCCAGGGTCGCGCCGCCCCATTGGTCGGTGCGCTCGTTGGTCCCAGCCCAGAAGAATTGGTCGATCAGGTAGCCGTGCGCGCCGTGCAGCTCCACACCGGCGTAGCCGAGGCGCTGGGCGTCGGCGGCGGCCTGGCCGAACGCGGCGATGCAGGCGTCGATGGCGTCGAGGGTCATTGGCTCGGCGAACGGCTTGCCCGGCGAGGCCATGCCCGAAGGGCTGTCGACCGGCCGCGGCGCAAAGTCCTTCGCCATAGGATTGCGCAGCGCGCCGACGTGCCAGAGCTGGGGCATGATGAGGCCATGGGCGGCCTTCACTTCCTTGGCGACCTCGGCCCAATGCGGCAGCGCCTCGCCGCAGAAGAACGGCACGTTCGGTTCGTTGCGCGACGCCGGGCGATCGACGCCAACGCCCTCGGTGACGATCAGGCCGACGGCCGCTTCCGCGCGGCGGCGGTAATAGCCGGGCACGCCCGCGCTCGGCACGCCGTTCGGCGAAAACGACCGCGTCATCGGCGCCATGACGATGCGGTTGGGGAGCGTCAGGCCCTTGAGCGTGTAGGGCGTGAAGAGCGGGGAGGTCATGGCTTTTCCTTTTTCGGCGTGAGGAAGGGCAGGAAACCGATGCGAGCGGCATAATCGGCGTAATCGCTTCTCGTCCGCAGCATCCGCCGCTCAACGAGCGGGGCGCCGGACCAGCGCATCAACAGGGCTGTCACGAGCAGCGGCGACGCGAGCGCCCACCAGCCGCCCAGCGTCGCGGCGAGGCCGGCGAACCCGGCCCAGAATAGGATTTCTCCGACATAGTTTGGGTGACGCGACAGCCCCCACAGGCCCGACGTCAGCGTCTTGCCGGCGTTGGCCGGATCGGCCTTGAAGGCTGCGAGCTGGCTGTCGGCGGTCGTTTCGATGAGCACGCCGAGGAGCGCCAGCCCGGCCAGCGCCCAGCCGATCGGCGCAGGCTCGACGCCATTGAACAAGAGCGCGGCGTAGATCGGCAGGCAGACGATCAGGGAGAGGCAGGCCTGCAGGCCAACCACGGACCACAACGCCCGCAGCCGAAAGCCCGGCCCGGCGTTGCGGCGCATCGAGGCGTAGCGCGGATCTTCGCCGCCATGCCGGCGCCAGCGCGCGAACAGGTAGGCGGCGAGCCGTGCGCCCCACACGGTCGTGATGGATGCGGCGAGCTTCTCGCTCGTGGTGAGGGCGCCGTCATGCAGCGCGCCGGCCCAAGCGCCCGCAATCGGCGCCAGACCCCAGAAACTATCGAGCGGCGTAAGATCATTGATCGCCGCCGTGACCGCCCAGGCGATCAGGAACACCGCCAGCGTTGCGCCGACGGCGGCGAGCACGGCATTGGCCTCGATCATGCCGACGGCCTTGCGATCTGATCGGCGCGCGCCCAGGTGGCGTGAAAGCCGGGCGGCGCACGTTGCGGCAGCGGGATCCGCGCCCGCGGTGGGGCGGTGAAGTCCTGGGCGTCGATCACCCAGGCTTCCGAGCGGCCCTCAGCCTCGTTCGAAACGATCGTGATGAGGTATCCGTCGTCCTCAGCTTTTGCGCCCGGACGCGGCGCGAAGGCAGGCTCCGAGCCGAACACGCCGGGCGGGAAGGCGTGGAACTCGTCGCGGCCAGTCTCGAGATCGAGCTTGGTCAAACCGTCGAACTTCTGCAGATCGCCCGGCGCCATCGAGACCAGATAGCCGTACTTTGTCCGTCGGCCGGTCTTGTCGAGATTGACGACGGGGAACTCGGTGATGCGGTCGTTGAGTTGCGTTTCCGTCACCGCGCCGGTCTTCAGGTTGAAGCGCCACACGACGGGTACGGCATGCAGGGCCAGGACGCCGACCATCGGCGCAAAGGCCCCATAGAGGGCCGGGTCCGGATTGAGGCCGTTGGGGACCATCTTGCAGGCCGCCATGACGACGCAATCGCCATCGTCCCAAGCATTCGCGACGTGATAAATGTAGCAGCCCGGAACCTCGAACCAGCGCGTCGTCTCGCCGGATGCGCCGCGCGCGAGCACGCCAAAGCGCGTCGGCTGGTCGGCCCAGTGGATGTTCCAGGTTCCGCGGCGCATTGCCGAATCCGTGAACACGATCGGCAGGTCCATCAGGACGACGTGCTTGGCGGTGAGGCCCATGTCATGCGGCAGCCGCGGGCCGGGGAGCGCGACTTCCGTGAACCAGTCGAGGGCGCCGGTCGCGGAAATGGCGCCGACCGACATCCACGGCTCGTAAAGCGCGTAGTCGAAGAAGACGAGTTCGCCGGTCTCTGGGTCCGTTTTGGAATGCGCAGACATGTTGCGCGGCAGCGTGCCCGAAAAGGTTTCGGCGCCGATGGTTTCGAGGGTCGTCGCATCGACGGCCACCGGCAGGCCGGAGATGTACCAAAGGGCGTAGAGCTTGCCGCCGTGGACGATCACGTCGGTATTGGCGGTGTCCTTGTAGACGCGGTTGCCGGAACGGGATCGGTTCGCGGGCGAAAAAATTCCGGCGGCGTCAAGGTTCCCGGCCCGTTCGGCGGCAAGGTCCGGCGTGCCCACAAACCGATTGCGATAGCGCGCGCGCCCCTGATCAAACCAAACGCCGTGAAGCATGCCGTCGCCATCGAACCAATGGTGCGGCGCGCTGGGCGCGCGTTCGGGGTTGGGCCCATTGCGGACGTAAAGCCCAGCGAGATCGGCGGGGATTTCGCCGATCACCGGCAGGTCCGCGGCTTCAACCTCGCGCGCGACCGGCGCGTAGGGGCCTGCAAGATAGGGATTGCGCGCGTTCGCGCGGCCGCCGCCGTCCATCCGGTCCTCCCAGGACAAGGGGGCGTCTTGCGGCCCCGCGGGCGGACGCTAACGGGCGAGGATCGCGCCGACAAGTCCGACGCCATGAGCCCGCGATTGCAAGCCCCGCGCGCGCATGATGGTCTGGAAAGACCAAGCGGAGTTCCCCACCATGCGCAGCGCCCCCTATGTCAAAGGTCTGGTTGATCTCGGTCGCGGCGCCTTCGCCTATCTCCAGCCCGACGGCGGGTGGGGGTGGTCGAACGCCGGCTTCATCCGCGACGGCGACCGCTCGCTTTTGGTGGACACGCTGTTCGACGAGCCGCTTACCGGAGAGATGCTGGCGCGCATCGAGGGCGCGACAGGCATCGCCGCCGACCGCATCGGCACGATCGTGAACACCCATGCCAACGGCGACCACACCCACGGCAATGCGTTGGTAGGGCATGCGGAGATCATTGCGTCAGAAGCCAGCGCCCACGAAATGGCGGAGTTTTCTCCGCAATTGCTGGCCCAATTGAAGGCCGCGGGCGCGGCTGGCCAGATGGGGCTGGCCGGCGAATACTTCGCCGAGGTGTTCGCGCCGTTCGACTTCGCCAACGCGCGGGGCAAGGCGCCGACACGGACGTTCCGCGAACGCTTGGAAATCCGCGTCGGCGACAAGCCGGTGGTTTTGACGGACGTCGGCCCGGCGCACACGCGCGGCGACGTCATCGTCCACAGCGTCGCCGATCGCGTCGTTTTCACCGGCGACATTTTGTTCATCGAGGGGACGCCGATCATGTGGGCCGGCCCGGTCGAGAACTGGATCCGCGCCTGCGACCTCATCCTCGCGCTCGACGTCGACGCCATCGTTCCCGGTCATGGTCCGCTGGCCGACGCCGCCGCGGTGCGCCGCGTGCAGGATTATCTGCGCTACATCGAGCGCGAAGCGCGCATCCGGTTCGACGCCGGATTGAGCGCCGAGGAGGCCGCTTTCGACATCGCGCTCGGCGACTATGATTCCTGGGGCGACGCCGAGCGGATCGCCGTCAATGTCGATACGCTTTATCGCGGCTTTCGCGACGACCATGCCGCCGCGAACGCGGTCGAACTGTTCGGCCTGATGGGGAGGCTCGCCCGCGAGCGCGCGGCCCGCAAACGGAGCTGACGCTCAGGCGAACGCCAAGCCCTCGAACTCGCCCGACCGTCGCCACGCGTCGATGTAGTGGAAATAGGCCACCGCGCCGTAGGGATAGCCGACGTAGGAGCGCGCGATCGGACCGGGATCGCGGCCTTCATTGTTGTAATAGCCCGGCGTGCAGTCTTGCGACCCGATCATCATGCCCGGGCCGGTGAGGAGCAGTTTCACCCAGGCCTCTTCGGCTTCGGCCGTCACCTCGACCGTTTGGGCGCCGCGGTCGCGCGCGGCCGCGACGATGCAGGCGATCGTCTTGGCTGAATCAGACAGATTGTGCGGCACGTTGGAGATCAGGTTGGCGCCCTGCGTCGGTTGCACGAAGAAGGCGTTGGGGAAGCCGTTCACGTGCAGACCGTGCTTGGTGCGCATGCCCTCGGCCCAGTGCTGCGAGAGCCTCTCGCCACCGCGGCCCTCGAGGTCAAAGCCCGTGCGGCGGATGAATTCCGTGCCGACCTCGAACCCGGAGGCGTAGATCAGGCAGTCGAGCGCGTACTCCCGGCCGGCGACGACGACGCCCGTCTCCGTGATGCGCTCGACGCCCTTGCCGTCAGTGTCGACGAGCGTGACGTTCGGCCGGTTGAACGCCTGCAGATACTGGTCGTGGAAACAGGGGCGTTTGCAGAGCTGACGGTACCAGGCCTTGAGTTTGTCGGCGGTTTCCTTGTCCTCGACGATCGTTTCGGCGCGCCGACGGATGTCCTCCATCTTCTCGAAGTCGGCGTCCTCCCAGGCCTTGAGCATGTTCTCCGGCGTGCGCTGGTCTGGCGGCAGCGCGATGATCTTGGCGCGGATGCGCCGCGAGATCTCCGTCCAGCCGTCCTGGACGAGGTCTTCGCTCGGGAAGCCGGCGGCCTGGTTCTCCGTGAAGTTCATCAGCCAGCGCTCCTGCCAGCCTGGGGTCGCGATCCCGGCGAACCATTCGGGATCGATCGGGGCGTTGTCGCGCGCATCGACTGAGGACGGCGTGCGTTGGAAAACGTAGAGCCGCCCCGCAGTGCGAGCGAGGTGGGGGACGCATTGGATGGCTGTGGCCCCGGTGCCGATGAGGCCGACGCGCTTGTCGCCAAGTTTGTCGAGCGGCGCCCCGGTGGGATCGCCGCCGGTATAGGCATAGTCCCATCGGCTTGTGTGGAAGGAATGGCCCTTGAAGGTCTCGATGCCGGGGATGCCCGGGAGCTTCGGGACATGCAGCGGCCCGGTCCCGATCCCGACGAACTGAGCTGTGAAATCGTCACCCCGGTTGGTGCGGATGCGCCAGACGCGCGCTTCGTCGTCCCAAGCCATCGACCGCACTTCAGTATGGAACAGTGCGTTGTCGTAGAGCCCGAAGCGGCGACCGATGTTTTGGCAATGCGCCAGGATTTCCGGCGCGTGGGCGTACTTTTCCTTTGGGCGGTGGCCGGTCTCTTCGAGCAGCGGCATGTAGATCATCGACGCCGTATCGCACTGGGCGCCCGGATAGCGGTTCCAGTACCAGGTGCCGCCGAAATCGCCGGCCTTTTCGATGATCCGGACATCGGCGACGCCGGCCTCCTTGAGCCGCGCGCCGACGAGCAGGCCGGCGAACCCGCCGCCGATGAAGGCGAACGTCACGTGGTCGGTCTTTGGTTCGCGCGGCGTGACCGGCGTGTAGGGGTCTTCGAGGTAGTGATCGAAAATGCCGGCGATGCGGATGTATTGGTCATTGCCGTCGGGGCGCAGCCGTTTGGCGCGTTCTTCGGCGTACCGGCGTTGCAGGGCCGCCTTATCGAACGCCGGGCGATCGCCGGCCTGGCGCGCAGGATCTGCTGTCGTCACGTCATCCTCCCGGGAAGCTTCTTTGGCCGCCGCCGCCCTCCGCGGAGGCGCGCAGCCTGTTGTTGAGGCCGATCATGCGGCCTTCTATGCGCCCAGGCTAGGCGCCTTGGAGCAGCGCGGCGCAGCCGGTGTCGGCGAGGATGACGTCCACAGCGGCGCGGTCGGCGGCGGCGAGGGCGGCATAGGCGTCGCGGATCCAGGCGAGGCACTTGGCCTGGTAGGGGAAGGTCGGTTGCGTCCAGGCGCGGCCGTCGATCTCGGCGTCGACCTGGGCGGCGCCGGCCATGGCTGCGCGGGCGTTGGCGAGCAGAAAGGGCGCATAGACGCGCCCGATTTCCACGAGCAGAGGGGCGAGCGTCGCGGTCGCTTCGGCGCGGCCGATCCAGTCGCCGTCTTGCGGCTCGAGGCCGCAGAGGTCCTCCACACGATCGATCCAGGCGCGCACGCGCCGTGATGTGGCCGTGGTCAGCGCCGCCGATGTCGGTTCGACGATCGCAAGCTGGGTGAGCTGGCCATACAGAGCGAAGTCGGCGGCGGCGGGGCGCGCGCCGAGTACGTAGCCGCGCTTCTGGATGACAGCGTCGAGCGCGGCCACGAGGCGCACATAGGAGCGTTCAATCGTCTCGGCGGTCGTTGCGTTGGACCCGACGACGTACAAACGATCGATTTGACGCTGTGAGATCTGCGCGGCGAGCGCCTGGGCGACGTCGGCCGGCGCGGTCGGCTCGCTCCAGAAGATCAACAGTGGGCCGGCGTTGTCGATGTCGGCCTGGTGGGCCCAGCGGAAGTGGAACATGCACTTCGTCAGCCATTCGTCGGCGTAGTCTTCGATCAGCAGGTCGAGGAAGGCGAGGACCGGATCCGCGGGAATGAGCGCGCGGCCTTCGACCTCACGTTCGAGCCGGCGCAGGATCGGGCTTGAGTCTGTTACGGCCTCGAAACTGTTCCCGTTCGGGAAATAGACCGTTGGCAGGAGTTTCACTTTGGGTTCGGGATGTCCCGCCGGCGCGTTGCGATGGCTGCCCCAATGGATGGCGTAGGGGATGCGTCGATACCGCAGCGCAGCGATCATCTTTCGAGTGTAGGGCGAGCCCGGCGCGCCAAGCAGAGCAAGCGGTGGGTTGGCGTGCCCGTCGGTCATCAGCGTCTCCCTGTTTTTGGCAGGGTGAATGTCGGAAGTGCCTGGGTCAAGCGCGCGCGTTAGGGACGCTTGGTCCGCGCGGTCGGTTCAGTCTGTTGCTTTGGTAGGTCCGGCGGCAAGGACTTGCGCCGTTCGTCGCTCAAAAGCCGCCAGATGCGCGCACGCCGACGCTTCAGGGCTTATTCGCGATCATCAGCTTCTCGAGATCATCGCACGCAGAAAGGTGGCGTCGCCATCCAACAGCGTGAAGCGCGGGTTCGCCCATTGGCTTATTCCGTCTGCGACCCGAAGGCATGCCGGGCATCAAAGCGATGATGGCGGGTTCGCAGTGATCGTGAGCGCGATCGTGTCCTTGTAGGTTCCGGCGATGCCGACGACGTCCGGCGATCCCGCCATGCGCGCGCCGATCTTCAGCACCCGAGCCGAGGGATCGAGCGTGACGCTGGACGTCGTCGCGACACCCGGCTCGGCTGAGATCAGAACGCGTTCGTCCCCGGTATTTGGCGTGACGAAGAACGTGTAGGCGATCTTTTCCTTGTTGGTGTGCGCGTTAAGCAGATCGCCGCGTTGCAGCGAGGTGGCCATCACGGTGCTCGAGACATTGGATCGCATATTGATGTCCGCGGTCGTGGTCATTGGCGTGTCGAGCCTGATCGTCCCGACATTCAACGTCGCGACGTCGCCGCCCGAGGAAAATTCGGCCGAAAACTGCAGCAGGACGTTCAACGAATAGGTCATCGGCGTCGCTGCGAGTCGAATGCGGTCAACTATACTTTCCGAAGAGGCCGGACATTTTCACAGCGCACGCACGATTGCATTCACGCTTAACACGGCGCACGCTTGGACTAAACGGGAGCCGCCGCCATGTCGCGTCGGATCGCAGCAATGTTCGGCGCGCCGATCAGCGCTAGGGTGCGCATCAATTCGCTCTCGAGGATCGTGAGCGCGCGCGAGACGCCGGCTTCTCCGCCTGCGGACAATCCCCACAGATAGGCGCGGCCGATCGCACAGGCCGTGGCGCCCAGCGCCAGCGCCTTGACGATGTCGCTCCCGCGGCGGATGCCGCCGTCGAACACGATCTCGGCCTCGCCACGGACGGCGTCGACGATCGGTTCGAGGACGTCGACGGTTGCCGGCGCTCCATCCAACTGGCGCCCGCCATGGTTGGAAACCCAGACGCAGGAGGCGCCGATGTCCAGGCACCGGCGGGCGTCGGCGGGCGCAGCGACGCCCTTGATCGCGAAGGGCCCGTCCCAGAGCTCGGCCATCCAGGCCGCGTCGCGCCAGGTAACGGTGCGGTCGAACTGCTCGTTGATGAAGGCCATGATCCCGCCCTGCATAGTCGCTGCGATGTGGCGAAAGTTCTCCGGGCGGATCGGCGGATTGGAGACGAGATCGGCGAGCCAGGCCGGTCGCGCGAGGACCTGGGCGGCGGTCGCGAGACTCGGCTTCGGCGGGATGGTGAAGGCGTTGCGCGGGTCGCGTTCGCGGTTGCCGGCGACGGGCACGTCGACGGTCAGGATCGCGGCGGTGAAGCCGGCGGCCTTGGCGCGGGCCAGGACCTCGCGCACCAGGCCGCGATCCTTCCAGACGTAGACCTGGAAGAATTTCGGGCCGGGGGTCGCCGCCGCGACGTCCTCGATCGTCGCTGAGCCCATGGTCGACAGCGCATAGGCAATCCCGGCGCGGCCGGCGGCGCGCGCCACGGCCGTTTCGCCGGCCGTATGGAACAGGCGCGAAGCAGCGGTCGGACTGATGAAGAAGGGCAGGCGCATATCGGCCCCGAGCACGCGTCGGCGGGCGTCGATGGCGGCGATGTCGACGAGCACGTCGGGGACGAGGCGCCAGGCTTTCAGACGGGCTTCGTTGGCGGCCAGGGTCAGTTCATCGTCGGCGCCGCCGTCGATATAGTCGAAGGCCATACGCGGCAGTCGCCGCTGCGCCAGTCGGCGCAGGTCGGCGATGTTGAGGGCGTGGGCGAGGCTCATGCGCGCGCCTGCGGCGTATCGTTTCGGAGCCGATCCAAAAGCAAACAGACCGCCAAATCACCTGTGACGTTCCCGACCGTTCGGAACACGTCCGGAATGATCTCCACGGCGAGCAGGATCGGCAGCAGCGCGACCGGCGCGCCCATGGCGAGGCAGATCGGCCCGACGCTGGAGAAGAACGACGTCTGGCCGGGCAGACCGACCGAGCTGACGCTCACGGCGAAGGCGACCGCGACCCCCGCCGCCATTTGCCCCCAGGAGGGCTCCAGGCCGTACGCATGGGCCACGTAGATGACGACGGCGAGATTGGCCACGGGACTGGTCAACCGAAACACCGCCACGGCCAGCGGCAGCGTGAATTCCGCCACGTGCGTGCGCACGCCCAATGGCCCGAGCGCAGCCGTGAGCATCGCCGGCAGGCTGGCGAGCGAGGATTGCGTCGAGGCGGCGACTGCCTGCACCGGAGCCAGCGCTTGGATTGTTTCGATAGCGGAACGACGCGAGGCCGCGATTGCGAGGGTGATTGCGAGGAGAATGATTCCGATCGTCACACCCGAAACGATCGCCACATAATGCACCAGCGCGCCCAAGGCGGCGACGCCGCTCTCCAGGCCGAGATTGAGGGCCAGTCCGAACACGCCCAGCGGTGCGAGCACCAAGACCCATTTGACGATCTCGATCATGGCGTCGCCAATCGCCTGGAAGACGGCGGTCAGCAGGCCGCGCCGGTCAGCCGGGAGGCGGCCGACGGCGAAGCCGAACAGCACCGCGAAGACGACAACCGGCAAGAAGGCGTCCTTGGCGGCGTCGGCGACCACATTGGTCGGGATCAAGGACCTGAGCCAGGCGTCGAAGGCGATAGGGGCGGCGACCGGGGCCTCGCCGCCGGTCGGGGCGAGCGCGGCCGCCGCGCCGGGTGCGATCGGGAAGAGGGCCAGAGCGGCGTTGGTTGCGGCCAGCGCATAGAGCGCCGCGACGACGATCAGGACCGCAAAGGCGATCAGCGCCCGCCGCGCCAATGGTCCGGCGGCGGCGCGTTCGGCGATACCGCCGATCGCTGCGACCAGCAGAGCAAACACCAGCGGCACGAGCGTCATGGTCAGGGCGTCAAGCCACAGGCCACCCAAGGTCGCGACCTGTCGAAGCGCCGCTGCGAGTTCGGGGCGCCCATCGGCCGCGAAGGCGCCGAGGCCGACCCCAAACGCCAGCGCCAGAAAAACCAGAAAGCCCTGTCGCATCATTTCTCCTGCAGTCGTCGGCGGCAGGATCAGCAGGCGCGGGGCGCCCGCGCAAGAGCAGCGGAGCCGTTTGGGTCGAGCACCGAGGCGACGCTGGCGTTCAGCCTTGCAGGAGAGGCAGGTTGACGGACCTCAGGCGACCGGCGCCAATTCCGCCGTGAACTTCGCCACAGCGGTCTTGCCGTCCGGCGTCGTGATCCGGGCATGCAGGTCGGCGCGCCCGAGGGCGTTGCGCTGAACGACGTCGATCAGCTGGCGCGCGGCGGCGATGTCGCCCATGGCGGCGACGACCCAGGCGTGCGGCCCGCTCGTCCATTCCTCGGGCGCAAGGTCGAACGGCGCATCCAGATTGGCGCGCAGGCGCGCATCGACGGTCTCGCTGGTGCGCGCCCAGAGCACGGCGCCGCCGACGGAGCCGTTGGAGGCCACCAGAAACTGGCCGGTTGCGAGGGCCGGTTCAATCAGCGCGCGCAACTGGGCCACGCTCATGCGCTGCGTCTGCGGGGCCGTCATCGCGATCCGCATGAGTGCGGCGAAGGCGCGAACGGGGTCCATTTCGGGGCTCGGCGTCGCCGCGGCGGTCGGGGTCGGGCTGGCGGGCGCGGGTTGCGGCGGCGCGGGGCGGACCGACGCAGGCGTGGCCGATTGAGGCGCAGCAGCCGGGGCCGGGGCCGGGGTCAGCGCCGGGGCCGGGGCCGGGGTCGGGGCCAGGGCCGGCGCCCGCGGCGGCGGCGCGGCGGCCGTCGGCGGCGCCTTCACCGGCTCGGATTGCGGCGGGGCGGCGGCTTTCGCATTTGCCGGCGCCTTGCGGTCGTCGGCGTCGCCGCGCTTCGAGAACCACCCCATGAAAACACCCTCCGAGGCCATCGTGCGGGCGCGCCACCGGCGATCCAAGAGCCTTCGCCTGCCTGTAGAATCAGCGCTCTCCGGAGCGGCGACGCGCCCCGACCGCGTTTTCCGCCGTCCCCTGGCCGCCGGACGCGCTTGCTCCAACAGGCATTGGAGGCTATAGGCACCGTCCCGGTCCGCCGCCTTAGCTCAGCCGGTAGAGCACCGCATTCGTAATGCGGGGGTCAGGTGTTCGAGTCACCTA
>JBMOIB010000052.1:0-18600 GCA_049317545.1 Caulobacterales bacterium
ATCTACATCATCGACCAGGCGCAGCCGAACGCCTTCGCCACCGGCCGCGATCCGAAGAACGCCGCCGTCGCCGCAACCGTCGGGCTTTTGCAGATGCTCGACCGCGACGAGATCCGCGGCGTGATGGCACACGAACTCGCGCACGTGAAGAACCGCGACACGCTGACCATGACCGTCACGGCGACGATCGCCGGCGCCATCGGCATGCTCGCCAATTTCGCGATGTTCTTCGGCGGCCGCGACGAGAACGGCCAGCCGACCAATCCGATCGCCGGCCTCGCCATGATGATCATCGCGCCTTTGGCCGCGTCGCTCGTGCAGATGGCGATTTCGCGCTCGCGCGAATACGAGGCCGACCGCGTCGGCGCCGAAATCGCCGGCGATCCGACAGCCCTCGCCCGCGCGCTGGAAAAGATCGAAATGTACGCGCAGGGCCGGCTCAATCTGGATGCCGAGCGCAATCCAGCGACTGCGCACATGTTCATCATCAACCCGCTCTCGGGTCATGGCGCAGACAATCTGTTCTCGACGCACCCGGCGACCCGCAACCGGATCGCCAAGCTGGCGGAACTCGCCGGCGCCATGCGGCGCACGCCGAGAGGCGGCACATCGGTGCCGGTCACCGACGCGAGTCCCTGGAGCTCGTAGTGCTTAACGGCGGGGTGTGGTTCTGCGCCTAGAGCGACGCCCAGAGATAGACCGCCGTCGCCGCACAGCCGAGTGCGGTGCGGATGGCGTGCAGGCCGCCCCAGGTGACGATCAGCGCCCGCGAAGCCGCGTCAGCCTGCTCGTTGGGGATCGCCTCGAGTTTGTGATTGGTCGGCATGATCCCGATGAGCGTGTAGGGCCAGTTCGCCAGGATCAGCACGCCGCCGACCGCCCAGCGCCAGTCTTGCGCCTGCCAAGCTGCAAAGAACCCCAGGAGCGCGGAAACGACCGCCAGGGACGCCTGCATAGCGAAGCCGCGCTTGTAGCTCGGCTTCCACTGCGTCAGCAGCGCGCGGTCATCGAGCAAAAGCCGGGCGGGCTGCTCGGCGACGTTGATGTAGAGCGCCGCGCCCGCGAACAGCGTCGCGGTGATCAGGGCGAGCTGTTCGATGAACATGCGGCGGCTCCACTTTGCAAACGCTCGGTCCGGCTAACACGCACAGACACCTGCGGATACCCCAGCCGAAAAGCCGCGTGACGCGCGGTCTCAGGGGCCAATCGGCTTTCCGTCGACGATCTGATCGAGGAATTCCGACATGCCCCACCCGGTGAGACCGTTGCAGCGATATTCGGTCATGCCTTCGGTGATGCGGGTGAGGAGTTCAGTTCCGTCGGGCGACTGGCGTCGGTTGCGCAAGGGCACGAGTGAAACGACGCGGCCCTCGACATCGAATTCTTTCTCCGCCGTTCGGCACCAGACCCGAAGATCGGTTTGATAGCCGCGTCCGTCGTACTTTGCCTCGATGCGGGCATCTTCGATCTTGGCGTAGGCGCCGTTCTCGAACACCATGCCAGAGCGGTGCAGATCTGGCCCCTCGCCCGCCACCACCGACACCATCATTCCAAAGTCGCGGCCGAAATTCATCGGCAACCAGCGGTACCAGCGGATCGCCTGCCAATAGCGCGGTCCCCAGGACTTATCGCGAAGTCCGAAGCCGTCGATCGCCCAGCGCTCTTCGCCGATGATGATGTCGCCGCGGGCGGCGACATGCTGCTCGTAATGCGCGCGCGCGAAGGACTTCTCCGGATCGAGTTGAAGGGGGCTGCCGTCGGCGTTCACCGTCTCGCCGCCATACATGGGCGACAGCCCGAAAAACGTCAGCGCGATCTTGGCGTGCGCGGTCGGGTTCGAGCGGAAGGCGCTCGACGGGTCCTCCATCGCCGACGGGTCGGCGAGCAGGAGAATCTTGCCCTCATATGTGACGTTGATCTCTTCGAACGGGCGGACCACCTCGATCCGCATGCCGCCAGCGTCGAGGGCCTTGTTGTCGGCGATCTTGGGCTTGGCGTACATGAAGCCAACACGCCCATCCGGCAGATAGACGCACACCGTCATCTCCGCATAGCCCTCGTTCGGACGGTTGCCGATCCGGAACCAGCCGCCCATCCGGCGCGCCGGATCGAAGACGTTGAAGTACATGCTCTCGTTGTAGTTCAGAGCGGCTTCCGGCTCGTGCGTGTACTCGTCGCGGGGGTCGAGACGGATCTTGAACTGCGCAGGCGACGCCATCGGAACTCCTCCCATTGCGGTGGAATGGGCGCGGCTCGGTTCCGCGCTCTCTGCCCGCCGATGGACCTAGCTAGCGCATTGTTGAGCAGACGGGCATGGCTTTGGGCCGAAAAAGCCGGTGGTCCCGTTTGACGCCCCTTTCGCCCCCAGTTGCCGCGCCGACGAAAACCGGGCACAGCCGCGCATGACTTCCGCCCGCCGCGCTGCGGCCGCGCTGTTGAGCGCCGTGACCGACGACGGCCGCACGCTCGACGAAGCGCTCGCCGCCGTTCCCAGTTATTCCGAGCTTGAGGGCCGCGACCGCGCCTTTGCCCGCGCCATCGCCTCGGCCGCCTTGCGCCGGCTCGGCGGCGTCGACCGCATCCTGGCGGCCTTCATCACGCGCCCGCTGCCCGATCAGTCCAAGGTTGCGCGCGCACTCCTGCGCACCGGCGCGGCCCAGCTCCTCGTCCTCGGCGGCGCGCCCCACGCCGTTGTGTCGGAAACCGTGACGCTGGCGCAGGCCAGCCGCTCGGCGCGGGCCTTTTCGGGCCTGATCAACGCCGTGCTGCGCAAGGTCGCCGCCGACGGCGCGGCGCTGTTCGCGTCCCTGCCTCCCGGCGCTGATCTGCCCGACTGGCTGTGGACGCGCTGGCGCGCCGTCTACGGCGACCGCGCTGACGCGATAGCTGTCGCGTTGGGCGACGAACCGCCGCTCGACCTCAGCGTGCGCGGCGATGCGGCCGACTGGGCGGCTAAGCTTGGCGGGACGGTGTCCCGGACCGGCGGGGTGCGCCTCGCCCCGGGCGCGCGCGTAACGGACCTGGAGGGCTTTGCCGAGGGCGCGTGGTGGGTGCAGGACGCCGCCGCGGCGCTGCCGGCGCAGCTGCTCGGCGCGGTCGCGGGTCTTCGCGTCCTCGATGCGTGCGCAGCGCCCGGCGGCAAGACGCTGCAGCTCGCCGCGGCCGGCGCGCAGGTCACCGCGCTCGACGCCTCCGAGCCGCGCCTTGTGCGGGTGCGCGAGAACCTCGAACGGATGCACCTGTCGGCGGAGGTCGTCTGCGCGGACGCGCGGACCTGGCGCCCCGTCGCGCCGTTCGACGCGGTCCTCCTCGATGCGCCCTGCACGGCGACCGGCACGCTGCGCCGCCATCCCGACGCCGCCTGGCTGCGCCGACCGACCGACGTGCCGGCTCTGGCGCAGATCCAGGCCGACCTGCTCGCCGCCGCGCGCGACCTAACGCGACCCGGCGGCGCGATCGTCTATGCGGTCTGTTCGCTCGAACCCGAGGAAGGCGAAGCCATCCTGGATACCGCGCGCACGCTCGGCCTCGTCCTCGACCCGATCCGCGCCGACGAGCCGACGGCGGCGTTTGCGACCGCCTCCGGCGCCCTTCGCACCACGCCGGCCGACGATATGGACGGGTTCTTCGCCGCGCGGTTCATTCGCTCGCCACATTGAGTGCATGTCTGCGCACGATCAGCGTTGTGATTCGCGCCGCGACTTGCGAGGGCGTCGCGTTTCTCGGAACGACAGCCTAGCCGGACGCGCCGATGCGGTTGATCGGCGGGTATTTTTCGACGCGGGCGCCACCGGCTTGAGCGCTCGCCTTGCACGCGTGCAACCGCCCTGTTACCCCGAAGCATGACGAACGTGCTTATAGCGCCGTCCATTCTGTCAGCCGACTTTGCACGCCTTGGCGAGGAGGTCGCAGCGATCTGCGACGCCGGCGCCGATCTGGTGCATGTCGACGTAATGGACGGCCATTTCGTACCCAACATTACCATCGGGCCTATGGTGGTGAAGGCGATCAAGCCTTACGCCAAACGCCCATTGGACGTGCACCTCATGATCGCTCCGGTCGACCCTTATGTTCAGGCGTATCGCGACGCGGGCGCGGACATTTTGTCCGTCCATCCCGAGTCCGGGCCGCATCTGCATCGCACCTTGCGGTTGATCAAGGACACGGGCGCCAAGGCGGGCGTGGTGCTCAATCCGTCGACGCCCGTCGAAACGATCGATTATGTGCTCGGCGACGTCGATCTGGTGTTGGTCATGTCGGTCAATCCCGGCTTTGGCGGGCAGGCCTTCATTCCCAGCCAATTGCGCAAGATCGAACGCCTGCGGCGCATGATCGACGACAGCGGCCGCAACGTGATCCTCGAAGTCGACGGCGGCGTGAACGCCGCGACGGCGCGCGATTGCATCGAGGCCGGCGCGACGGCGCTCGTGGCTGGAGCGGCGGTGTTCCAGGGCGGGCCAACGGCCTACGCGGCCAACATCGCCCGCTTGCGCGGCAGCTAGGCGATCATGTCCGCCGGCGCGTCCCCTCCCGCTTGGCGAAATTTGCTCTCCGCCGCCTCCGACGAGTGGCGCGCGACCCCCTTCTACAGGATGATGCTGGGCGGGTCGGACCCGGACCGTGTGCTCCAATGGGGCCGCGATCCGCGGCGCGGAGACGCCGCGCGCGGCGCCGATCTGGCGGGCGGACTCTGGCGCATCGCAAGCGAACGCCTGACCGGGGCGCACCCCATCCCTTGGAGCGCACCCGCGCCATCGCCGCACTTCAAGGCGCGCCTGCACGCCTTCTCGTGGCTCCACGATCTCGCCGCCGCAGATGACGGGGCATCGATCGCCGACTTGATCCAGAGTTGGGCGGCGTCGTTCGGCGAATGGCATCCCGAAGCCTGGGCGCCCGAACTTGTCGCGGAGCGCCTTTACGCTTGGCTCTGTCATGGCCGCCCGGCCTTCGAAGGCGGCGACGTTGAAATCCGCCCGGCGCTGATGAAGAGCCTGGGTCGTCAGGCGCGCCACCTGCAGCTCGCCGCCGGCGACATCCGCGATCCCCTCGCGCGCGTCAAAGCCGGCGCCGCGCTGATCATGTGCGGCTGTTCAGGCATGCCCGAGGGCGAACGTTTGACCGAAGTGGGCGTCGAAATCCTCGAGGAATCTTCGGCCTCGCATTTCCTGTCGGACGGCGGTCACGCGTCGCGCGCGCCGGAAGCCCTGCTGGAGGCCTTCGCCGATCTCATCGCCGCCGACGATGCGCTCGCGCGCCACGGGCTCGAAACGCCACGGCTGGTGCGCGACCTGTTGCCGAAGATCGCGGCCATGTTGCGCTATTTGACCTTGGGCGACGGCGGGCTCGCCGCGTTCAACGGCGGCGGCCCGGGCGATCCCGCGACGCTGGCCGCACTGCTCGCGGAGCGCGATGGCGAGGGCCGCGCCTTCCGCATCGCGCCGCAATCAGGCTTCTATAGGCTTGCGGCGGGCGATTGCGTGCTGATCGCGGACGCCGGCGCAGCGCCCGCCGCGGCGTTCGGCGACCGCGCGCATGCCGGATGCCTGGCGTTCGAGATGTCGAGCGGGAAGGACCGCCTGATCGTCAACGTCGGCTCGGCGCGCGAGCTGTTGCCGAGCTGGCGCGCCGCCGGGCGGGCCACCAACGGCCATTCGACATTGATCGTCGACGACGCCTTGTCCGCCGTGTTCGAAACCGCTCGCCTGGGCCGCGTCGCCGCGCGCCCGATCGGACCGCCGGGCGTGCACGCCCAACGGATCGACGACGACGACGGCGCCCGCATCGACGCCCAGCATGAAGGCTATCGCGCCGACTATGGCCTGGTGCATCGACGCACGCTGTTCCTCGACAAGTCGGGTCTCAATGTGCGCGGGCTCGACGTGCTCGCGCGTCCGCTTGCCGCCGGCAAGGCCGCCAATTCCGCGCGGGTGCCGTTCGCCATTCGCTTCCATCTCGACCCGGGCGTGAACGCGCGGCGGCTCGACGCCAGCTCCGTCCACCTCGAAACAGCCAACGGCGCCCATTGGCGGCTGCGCACCGACGCGCCGAGTGCGTCGATCGAAGATTCCATTTCGCTGTCCGCGCGCCCATTGCCGCTGCCGACGAACCAAATCGTTCTGTCGGGCGAGGCCGACCCGAACGGCTCAGGCGACGCGGCGCCGAACCGCGTGCGTTGGGCTTTGACTCGACTGGATCCGCCGCTCGCCTGAGCGGCGGATCAGATCGGCGCTTGCGGTTCGAAGGTTTCGGCCGACGCGCGCGCCCATTCGGCCGCGATCGGCCCGGCGGCGCGGCCGGCGACGAGCGCGCTCTCTGAAATCTGGGGATAAGCCGCGTCGCCGCGGATGGAGGAACCGTCCGGCTGCCGCACATGAAAGTGCGCCGCCTGGATTTCGTTCGGGTGTGAGAGCCCGGCGGCGCCGAGGACCTGGGCGAGCGCCTTCAGCGTGTTGGAATGGTAATTGGCGACGCGTACGGCCTTGTCCGAGACCACCAACGCGCGCTGGCGCAGACGGCTCTGGGTGGCGACGCCTGTGGGGCACTTGTTGGTGTGGCAAGCGCGCGCCTGGATGCAGCCGACGGCGAACATGAAACCACGCGCCGAGAGCGCGAAGTCTGCGCCGAGCGCGCAGGCGCGGGCGATGTCATAGGCGGTGATCAGCTTGCCGCTCGCGCCGAGCTTGATGCGGTCGCGCAGGCCGGCGCCGACCAGCGCGTTGTGCATGAAACTCAACCCGTCCGCGAGCGGCAGGCCGACGTGGTTGGTGAGTTCGAGGGGCGCCGCGCCCGTGCCGCCCTCGGCGCCGTCGATCACGATGAAATCCGGCGTCACGCCGGTGCGCAGCATCGCCTTGACGACCGCGAGCACCTGATAGCGGTGTCCGACGCACATCTTCAGTCCGATCGGCTTGCCGCCCGAGAGTTTGCGCAGCCGCGCAATGAAGCCCATCATTTCGACCGGCGTCGAAAACGCGCTGTGGGCCGCCGGCGAGACGCAATCGCGATCGCGCGGGACGCCGCGGGTCTTTGCGATCTCGCGCGTGATCTTGGCCTTCGGCAACACGCCACCGTGACCTGGCTTGGCGCCTTGCGAGAGCTTGATCTCGATCATCTTGACCTGCGGGTCGGCCGCCTGCTTGGCGAAAGCCGCCTCGTCGAACCAGCCTTCCGGCGTGCGGCAGCCGAAGTAACCGGTGGCGACCTGCCAAACCAGATCGCCCTTGTGTTTGCGATGATAGCGGCTGATCGAGCCCTCGCCGGTATTGTGCGCGAAGCCGCCCAGTTTGGCGCCCTTGTTGAACGCCTCGATCGCATTGGCGCTGACCGCGCCGAAGCTCGTGCCGGAAATGTTGAACACCGAAGCATTGTAGGGCTGGGCGCAGTCGGGACCGCCGATGTCGACGCGGAAATCGTGCGCGCTCAATTCGATCGGGCGCATTGAATGGGCGATCCAGCCGTAGCCCGGCGCTGCGACGTCGCGAACCGTACCGAACGGGCGCTTATCGAGCACATTTTTGGCGCGCTGGTAGACGAGCGCGCGCTGCTCACGGCTGAACGGCAGCGGATCGCGCTCGTCCTCGATGAGGTATTGGCGGATTTCCGGTCGGATCGCTTCCAGGATGAAGCGAATGTGGCCGATGACCGGGTAATTGCGCAGGATCGCATGGCTCGATTGGGTGAGGTCCGATACGCCCACCAAAGTGAGCGGCGCGAGCACGGCGAGCGGCCAGAAGAAGTAGGGATGGACCAGCGCTCCAGCCGCGGCGCAGGCGATCGCCGAAAGCCAGATCAAATTGAACGCGGTGTAGCGCGACCAGATGAGGCCCATGACGCCCTCTCCAACTCGGGGTCAGATTAAACGTCGGTCATGACGATTTGTTGCGGCCGGGCGTCGATCGCCCAAGGTCCGCCATAGGCGGTCGCTTCAGAGACCCGCGCGCGGGCTCGCCGAATGCTCTTCGACGACGGCATTATCCCCCGGCGAAATCTCCTGGAGCAGGACCTCATAGCCCCACAAATCGGCCAGATGCTGCAGAACGCGCGGCGCATCGACGTTGAGCCCCACGCCGTCGAGCATGGTGTGATGCAGGATCAACTTGCGATCCCCTTCCAGGTCGACGTCGACGATCTGGATGTCGGCGTCGCGATAGGCGACGTCATACTGCCGCGAAAGCGCCCGGCGCACCCGGCGATAGCCGCGCTCGTCGTGGATCGATTCCACGAGCAGTTCGTCCTCGTCCTCATCGTCCTTGATGTGGAACAAGCGCAGATCCCGGATCACCTTCGGCGACAGAAACTGCGCGATGAAGCTCTCGTCGCGATAATCGGCCCAGACCTGCTTGAGCGTGCCATACGGATCGAGATTGCCGGCGATGTCAGGGAACCAGACGCGGTCCTCGTCCGTCGGCGCCACGCAGACGCGCTCGATGTCCTCCATGATGGCGAAGCCAAGCGCATAGGGATTGAGGCCGCCGTAGCGCTTGTCGCTGTAGCCGGGCTGGAACACCACATTGGTGTGGGTGTGGATGAACTCGAGATAGGCGCCGTCGTCGATCAGGCCCTTCTCATGCAGGCGGCGCATGATGCGGTGGTGCACGTATGTGGCGCAGCCCTCGTTCATCACCTTCGTCTGGCTTTGGGGATAAAAGTACTGGGCGATGTTGCGCACGATGCGCAGCAATTCGCGCTGCCAGCCGGCGAGCCGCGGGGCGGTCTTTTCAAGGAAGTAGAGGATGTTCTCTTCCGGCAGACCAAGCAGCGCGCGGCGCTTCTCGGCCGCCGAACGGGCCTTGCTGCTGCGGCCTTTGCTCGGAACCGTCCGCCAAAGATCGTTGAACAATTGCTCGCCGTGCGCGCGGCGTTCGGCTTCGCGAAGCTGTTCGGAGCGCAGGTCCGGCCGGCGACGGCGCGGATAGCGATGCACGCCCTGACCCATCAGGGCATGGGCGGCGTCCAGGACGCGCTCGACGGCTTCGGCGCCATAGGTATCCTCGCAGCGCGCCGCGAAGCCTTTGGCGAACTCGAGGTAATCGAGGATGCCGTCGGCGTCGGTCCATTGCTTGAAGAGGTAATTGTTCTTGAAGAAGTGGTTATGCCCGAACGCCGCGTGCGCGATCACGAGCGTCTGCATCGTCGCGGAATTCTCCTCCATCAGATAGGCGATGCAGGGGTTGGAATTGATCACGATCTCATAGGCGAGGCCCTGCATCCCTTTGCGGTAAAGGAGCTCGTCGCGCGCGAAGTGCTTGCCGAACGACCAGTGCTTGTAGAACAGCGGCATGCCGATCGAAGAATAGGCGTCGAGCATCTGCTCGGCGGTGATCACTTCGATCTGGTTGGGGAAGCAGTCGAGCTTGAGTTCGGTCAGCGCGATCTCTTCCACCGCGGCGTAAATGCGCTGCAGCGTCGCGTAGTCCCAGTCGGCCGAGGAAAACAGGCGTTCGCCCCGCGCTTTCGGCGCGCGCGACGGATCAAGAGCAAAGCTCATGCGGACCCTCCGTGGGCGGCGCGGGCGTCGGGCCGCGCGAACAATTCGCGAAAGACGGGATAGATGTCGCGGCGATGGCGGACCTTGCGCATCGCCATCGGCGCCGTCGGGCTGCGGATCAGCGAATAGAGCCGCCACAAGGCGCTCGGTCGATCGCCGAAGCCGGGCAACGGATCCTCTTCCTGACCGACCTCGAGATAGGCGTAGTACTGACACAGCGGCAGGATGTCGGTCTCCAGCAGCGCGGCCGTCTTGGCGTTGTCCGAAGGCAGATTGTCACCGTCGCTCGCCTGGGCGGCGTAGATGTTCCAGTCAGCGACGGGAAAGCGCGCGCGCACGACCCGCACCATTTCCTCAAGCGCGGTCGAAACCACCGTGCCGCCCGTTTCAGGGCTGTGGAAGAAGGTCTGTTCGTCGACTTCTTCCGCGTGGTGCGTGTGGCGGATGAACACGACCTCGACGCGCGGATACCGGCGCTTCAAGAAGATGTAGAGCAGCGAATAGAAGCGCTTCGCGAGGTCCTTCATGTGCTCGGTCATCGAGCCGGACACGTCCATGAGGCAGAACATGACGGCCTGCGCGATCGGCTTGGGCGTCGGCTCAAGGCGGCGATACCGTACGTCTATCGGATCAATGTAGGGGATTGCGCGCAGTTTGAGGCTCATCGCGGCGAGCTCGGCGCGCAAGCGCGGCAAGTCGCCCGCAGACGGATCTCGCGCTTGCAAATCCGCAATGTCCTCCGCCAAGGCCTCTACCGCCTCGCGCGTCGGTCGCTTGAGCGCGAGCCTACGGGCCAAGGCGTTGCGCATCGTGCGCGGCACGTCGAGCGAAGACGGCGAGCCGGTGACCGAGAAACCCGCGCGGCGAAAAGTCTGCACGGCGCCGCCGGCCAGCTTGCGCTTGGCGAGGTCGGGCAGTTCAAGGTCTTCGAGGAACAGGTTGAGGAATTCCTCCGCCGAAAGCACGAAACGGAATTCGTCGATCCCGTCGCCATCGCCGCCCGCCCCGCCGGCGCCGCCGCCCTGGCCTTCGGGGCGCTCGATGCCGTCGCCTTCGACGTACTCGCGATTGCCCGGCAGCACATAGTCGCGCACGCCGCCTTCATGCGAACGGCGCATCGTGGGCTCGCGCACACCGTCGGCGGAAATGGTGACCTCGCCGCCCTGCTCCACGTCCTTGATCGAGCGCGTCGCCGTGCCCGACCGCACAGCCTGGCGCACCAAAGCGCGCGCGCGGCGCAGGAAGCGCTGACGATTGGAGAGGCTTTTGCCGCCCGGATTGAGGCGACGGTCGATGATGTTCATGGCGACATCCTAACTCCTTTCCTCATCCCCGCCGAGCGCAGCGAGGGCGGGGACCTCGTTCAGGTGGAGAGCTGGACGAGGTCCCGGGTCGCGCTTTGCGCGCCCGGGATGACGAAGACGGATCACCCTGCCTTCTTCACCCGCATGTACCATTCGACCAGCCGGCGCACTTGGCGCTCCGTATAGCCGCGCGACACCATGCGATCGACGAAGTCGGCGTGCTTCTTCTCGCTCTCGCCGTCCTTTTTGGAGCCGAACGAGATCACCGGCAGCAGATCCTCGACCTGGCTGAACATGCGCCGCTCGATCACGTCGCGGATCTTTTCGTAGCTCGTCCAGGACGGGTTTTTGCCGCCATGGCTGGCGCGCGCACGGAGCGCGAACTTCACCACTTCGTTGCGGAAGTCCTTCGGATTGGCGATGCCGGCCGGCTTCTCGATCTTCGACAATTCCTGGTTCAAAAGCTCGCGATTGAGCATCTGCCCGGTATCGGGATCCTTGAAGTCGGCGTCTTCGATCCAGGCGTCTGCGTAGTCGACGTAGCGGTCGAACAGGTTCTGGCCGTAGTCGTGATAGCTCTCCAGGTACGCCTTCTGGATCTCGTTGCCGATGAATTCGGCGTAGCGGGCGCCGAGTTCGGACTTGATGAATTCCAGATAGCGGTCCTCGGTCTCCTGCGGGAACTGGTCGCGCCGGATCGCCTGTTCGAGCACGTACATGAGGTGCACCGGATCGGCCGCGACCTCGTTGGTGTCGTGGTTGTACGTCGCCGCGAGAACCTTGAACGCAAAGCGCGTAGAGACGCCGTCCATGCCTTCGTCGACGCCGGCGGCGTCCTTGTACTCTTGCAGGGACCTCGCCTTGGGATCGACCTCTTTGAGGCTTTCGCCGTCGTACACGCGCATCTTGGCGTAGAGGCTCGAATTCTCGTGCGGCTTCAGGCGCGTGAGCACCGAAAAGCGGGCGAGCATGTCGAGCGTGCCGGGCGCGCACGGCGCCTGCCCGAGTTCGGAGCCGCGGATCAGCTTTTCGTAGATCCGTCGTTCTTCGGTGAAGCGCAGCGCGTACGGCACCTTGATCACGAAGATGCGGTCGATGAAGGCTTCGTTGTTCTTGTTGTTCTTGAAGCTCTGCCACTCGGCCTCGTTCGAGTGGGCCATCACGATGCCCTGATAGGGGATCGCGCCGATGTTTTCGGTGCCGACGTAATTGCCCTCCTGCGTCGCCGTGAGCAGCGGGTGGAGCATCTTGATCGGCGCTTTGAACATTTCGACGAATTCGAGAATGCCCTGGTTCGCGCGATTGAGGCCGCCGGAATAGGAATACGCGTCCGGGTCATTCTGGGCGTGCATTTCCAGCTTGCGGATGTCGACCTTGCCGACGAGGGACGAAACGTCCTGGTTGTTCTCGTCGCCCGGCTCGGTCTTGGCGATGCCGATCTGGCGCAGCTTCGACGGCCGCAGCTTGACGACCTTGAACTTCGAAATATCGCCGCCGAACTGGTCGAGCCGCTTGAGGCACCAAGGGCTCATCAGGCCGGTGAGCCGACGCGTCGGGATGCCGTAACGATCCCGGAGCATTGGGCCCATGGTGTCGGGCTCGAACAGGCCCAAGGGGCTTTCGAACACCGGGCTGATCTCGTCGCCGGCCTTCAGTGCGTAGATCGGATGCTCTTCCATGAGCGCCTTCAGGCGCTCGGCGAGCGAAGATTTGCCGCCGCCAACAGGGCCGAGCAGATACAAGATCTGCTTGCGCTCCTCGAGCCCCTGGGCGGCGTGACGCAGGAAGCTCACGATCCGCTCGATCGTTTCCTCCATGCCATAGAATTCCGCGAACGCCGGATAGATCCGGATCGTCCGGTTCATGAAGATGCGGCCGAGCCGCGCGTCCTTCGCCGTGTCCACCGTTTCCGGTTCGCCGATCGCCGCCAGCAGCCGCTCGGCGGCAGTCGACGTCATCATCGGGTCATTTCGGCATGCGGTGAGATACTCGGTGAGGGTCATCTCCGTTTCGCGACGTTGCTCGAACGCCCGAGTGTATGTGGTCAGCAATTCGTCAGACATCAGCAAGGCCTCTGTCGCACTGCGCCGGCCCCCCGACCGGCAGCCGATGGCGCCACCCTAATGTGGACTGCCATTAAGGCGGCGGCGAGATCGCAGAAGGAAATCGTGATGGCAAAGGGCGATTAATTGCAGGGCGCCGGCCGCGAAACGCGCCTGCAAACCGGTCAGATCGGTGAAATCGCCGTGGTCAAGTTCGCGTCTAACGCGCGGCCAATATTGAGGTTTCGCGCGCGTCCGAGACGAGCGCCGCGGCGGGGTTCGGGAGCAAGGTCCAAAAGCGCACAGGGCCGTTCATTTTTTCGGCGCCGGCGCCCGCGGCATCGCCTGTGCCAAAGAAAACGTCGCCGCGCAGCGGTCCGCGGCGAATCGCGCCGCCGGTGTCTTGCGCCACCAGCAGGCGCTGGAACACCGCGCCGTCAGACGCTTTCGCATCCGCAAAAATGAGCGCCCCGTAGGGATGCGCGGACGGATCGACGGCGAGAGACCCGAGCGCGGTGAGCGGCACGCCCTGCGCGCCCTTCGGTCCGATCGCCGGATCGGGGATCGGCTCGAGCGCGAAGAAGATGTAGCTCGGATCGAGATTGAGCGCGGCCCGCACACTGTCTTGTGGTTGCGCATCCATCCAGGCGCGCACGCTGCGCTTGTCGGCGACGGCGATGTCGCCGCGGGTGCGCAATTGGCCGTAGACGGAATTCCACTTCCAACCGTTCTGGCTATTGTAGGCCATCCGCATCTGCGGGCCGTCTTCGAACTGCACCCGCGCCGAACCTTGGACCTGAACATCGTAAACGTCGGTTGGGTGGGCGTAGCCGAGCGCCGGACGCGTCGTGACGTCGATCGCGGCGCGCGCCGGGTAGGGCTCGACGCGCTTCTCGATGAGGCGGCCCCAGATCGGGGTGCGAAACCGGCGCGTCAGCCGCTCGTTGAGCTTGGTCTTCAAGCCGGGCTTCAGGTCCTCGGGGACGTCGTTCGTCATCCCCTTGAGGACGTCTTCGCTCATGTTCGCGGCGATCCCCTGCTGTTCATCGAACGCGGCAAGGTCGATCGAGACGAGATCGTCGGGCCGCGGGAGAAACGGCTCGGTGAATCCCGGCTGCGGGGTCCGGCGCGCCTGCACGATCGGCTCGTAATAGGCTGTGAGCTTGGACATCTGGTCCGGCCGCGCCTCAACGGCCTGCGGTATGAACCAGCGCTCGAAAAAGGCGCGCGCGCCGCCGGGGTCGGCGACCGCGCCGGCGGCCGCGCAGGCGGGACCCCAGTCGCCGACGACGCCGCCATAGGGCGCGAACCGGCCGAGCTTCTGGTCCGCGGGCCGCTTGGCGACGGCCGCGCACGACGCTTTGAACGCCGCCAGCGCCGGGCCGGCGTCCGACGATGCCCAGCCCGGCAACTCGGCGAACGTGGTCGGCCGCAAGGTGAAGATCGGCGGCTCGACCGTCGTCTTGGCCGGCGGTGGGACTTTGGTCGGCGTGGTCGTGGCGCAAGCGGCGGCGATCGAGGCGAGCGCGGCGGCGGCGAGCAGGCGGGGAAGAGCTGTCATGGGCGAATGTTAGCGCAAGCCAGATCGCCTCGCCGCCCGGTTTTGCAGAACGCCCTGCCCGTTGCTCATTTCACGCCGCGCCAAACCTCTTTGACGCGCGCGTCGCGACCGCAGCCGGACCGGTAGAACAGATAGCGCGCCGGGTTCTTGGCGGCGTAATCCTGGTGGTAGGTCTCCGCCGGCCAAAACGTCGACACGGCCAGGACTTGCGTCGCCACCGGCTTCTTGAGCGCTGCGGCGGCAGCGGCGCGGGCAGCGTCCGCGATCGGCTTTTGCTCGGGCGTGGCGAATACCGCGGACCGATAGCTTGGTCCGCGATCGCAGAATTGCCCGCCGCCGTCGGTCGGATCGATGATCCGAAAGAACCGATCGGTCAGCGCACGATAGGTGATCTTCGCGGGGTCAAACGTCACCTTGACCGCTTCGTAGTGCCCGGTCGTCTCGGTGATCACGTCGTCGTAGCGGGGATTGGCGAGCGTCCCACCGGTGTAGCCGGAGACGACGTCGACGACGCCGGGGACGGCGGCGAGATCATGCTCGGCGCACCAGAAGCAGCCGCCGGCGTAGATGGCCGTTTGGGTCGGCGCGGCAGCCGCAGGCGCGGCCAGCGCCGCCGGCGCCAAACAGGCGGCGAGAACAAACGAAGCGATAGCGAATAGGCGACGCATGAAACCCTCCGGCCGGACTAGCGTCCCCCTGTTACGTCGCAGGTAGAGGTGCGGTTTCAAACCCTTGTTAGAGGGACTTGGATTGACGTCGTTGCGCAGGCGCGCGAACCGTCCCCCATGGCCACCCTTCTCGCCGCAGGCAAATTCCAGGACCCGACCACCACCGCCAAAGGCGAGCCGCGCGCCACCGTCGCGTTCAAAGGCATGCGCACGCTCTGGTTCAACACCGGCACGCTCTGCAACATCACGTGCGCGACCTGCTACATCGAAAGCTCCCCGAGCAACGATCGTCTCGTCTACCTGACGCCGGCCGACGTCGACGGCATGCTCGACCAGCTCGCGGCTCTGCAGCCGGCCCCCATCGAAATCGGCTTCACCGGCGGCGAGCCGTTCCTCAACCCTGACGCGCTAGCGCTCATTTCCAGCGCTTTGGCGCGCGGCCATCGCGTGCTGGCGCTCACCAATGCGATGCGCCCAATGATGCGGCTTCGGGTTCAGGAAGGGCTCATGGGCCTGCGCGCGACCGCCGGCGAACGGCTGGCGTTGCGGGTCAGCCTCGACCATTGGGATCCCGCCCTGCACGACAGCGAGCGCGGCGCGGGCGCGTTCGAGGAAGCCTGCGCCGGGATCGACTGGCTCGTCGCGAACAGGTTCCATGTTGCGATCGCCGGCCGCACCCGTTGGGGCGATAGCGAAGCCGATCTGCGCGCGGGGTTCGCCAGGCTCTTCGCTACCCGCGGCTGGCCGATCGCGGCGACGTCTCCAGGTGAACTGGTGGTTTTCCCAGAGATGGACGCCCGCCTCGATACGCCCGAGATCACACCGGCCTGCTGGGGCATCCTCGGCGTTGATCCCGATGGGCTGATGTGCGCGACCTCGCGGATGGTGGTGAAGCGCAGGGGCCAGGCGGCGCTCGATGTCGTCGCCTGCACCTTGACGCCGTATGCGCCGGACTTCGCCACCGGCCCCCGCCTTTCAGACGCGTTAGATCCGGTCCGCCTGAACCATCCCCATTGCGCGCGATTCTGCGTCCTCGGCGGCGGCTCCTGCACCGCCTGAGCATCGAAAAATCTGAACAAGCGCAAATCTTTATTAAGGCTGCGGCAATACCTTCGCGGCATGAGAAAGCAAGCGAACGACCTACCTCTTCGTCACGTCGGGGCCCTGATCGTCGACGAGCACAAGCAAATGCGCCTGATCGTCGGGATGCTTCTGCGCAGTCTCGGCTGCAAGGATTACCGCGCCTGCGCCGAGGCAGGCGCGGCCTTCGAAGCGCTCCAGATTCGTCCCGCCGACGTCATCATCGTCGGCGCCCACATGGGTGCGCTCGAAGACCTCGAATTCGTTCACCGATTGCGCCGCGAAGCCGCCAGCCCGTGCCCAAACGCGCCGGTGCTCATGATGATCGGCCATGCAGATCGCTGGCGCGTCGGTCCGGCGCGTGACGCCGGCGTCACTGAATTTATCGCGAGACCGCTGTCGGCGAGAGCCTTGTGCGCCCGAATCGAAGCGGTTGCGCCGCGCCCCAGCGCGACCGTTCGATCGCTGAGTTTCTCTGGACCAAGCCGCCGTCGACGCGCCAACGTCACCCACACCGGCCCGTGGCGACGGGCGAGCGACCTGTCCGCGCCCGCGGCGACGGCGTCCGTCCTGGGTGGGACGTCCTAAGCCGGCTTGGTCTGAAACTGCCCATGCGGGCGGAAACGCCATAGGTAGCTCGGCACGATCGCCTCGATCGTCTCGAGGGGCGCCACACCGAGATCGGCGAAGGTCCCGATCCCCGGCGCGCCGCTCTCGCCTACGACGTTGTCGCTCTTCAGCAATTCGACCTGATCGCCCGTCAGCGGCGGGCCGGCGAACGGATAGAACTTGAACACCGCGTCGGCGAGCGCGCCCATCGGCTGGGCGAGTGCGAACGGCAGAGGCGCGTACGCCCGCGGCCGATCGATCGTGCGGGTGATGAAATCGAGCAATTCGCGGAACGTGTAGGTCTTCGGTCCGCCGAGTTCGTACGTGCGTCCCTGCGCCCCCGGTTGGCTGAGCGCCGCACACACCGCTTCGGCGACGTCCTGGACATAGACCGGCTGGAAACGGGTCTTGCCGCCGCCGATCAGCGGCAGAGCCGGCGCGAATTTCGCCATGTCGGCGAAGCGGTTGAAAAACTGGTCCTCGGCCCCGAACACGATCGACGGGCGCAGGATCGTCGCGGTCGGCACGGCGGCGCACACGGCGGCTTCGGCCTCGGCCTTGGTGCGCGCATAGACGGACTTGGACCCCGCATCGGCGCCGATCGCAGAGATATGGACGAGACGCTTGATCCCGTGCTTGGCGGCGGCGCGGGCGATGGCGGCGGCGCCGGCCGCCTGGACGTCCTTGAAACGCTGCGGGCCCTTCTCGAACAGAAGGCCGACGCAATTGACCGCCGCGTCAGCGCCGTCCATGGCCCGTTCGACGCTGTCGGCATAGCGCAGATTGGCCTGAACGAGCTGGATCTGGCCGACGTCGCCCAGAACACGCAGATCGTGACCCAGATGTGGGCGGCGCATGGCGATGCGGACCCGGGCGCCGGTCTTGGCAAGCGTCTTGACGACATACTTGCCGATGAAACCCGATCCCCCGAATACGACGATCAGATCGTCCCGCATGCGGCATCCTCCTGAACCGCGGCTGATATGCGCAGCGTCGGGGGGAATGTCCATCGCGGCCGGCGCGCCCCCGAACTGACGCAAAGGCGAAACACGCTCGCAACACCACGCCGACACGATACCCCCGTTCGGCGCCGCAACGGCGCCGGGAGAGACCGCCATGTCCCTGCGCACCTCGCTCCTGCTGGTCGCCGCGCTCGCCGGCATCGTCGCCGTCGCCGGCCTGGCCGCCGCTCGCGAACCCGAAGCGCCGGTCGGCCGGCCGCCGAGCGCGGTCCTGTCCGGTGCGGCGCTGATCCTGGTGTCGTTCGACGCCGACGGCGACTACGCGACCTCGCGGGTCGAATTCGACGCCGGCGCGAAACGCGAGACCGACAGGACCTTCGGGGCCGCGGCGACCATGAGCCCGATCGGCTTCGAGGCATGGGCGGCCAAAGCGCTCGGCGGGCCGGAGATGGGTCCGTTCCGGTTCGCGTTCGACGCCAATGTCGATGGCGCGATCACCCGCGCCGAGTTCGCCAAGGCGCTGGACGAAATGTTCAAGCGGTTCGACAAGAACGGCGACGGCGCGGTCGCCCGCGCCGAACTGGTCGAACGCTTGCCGCAAATGCGCGGTGGCCCCGGCGGGGGCATGCGCGGCGGCCCCGGCGGGGGGGCCGGCGGCGGCGGTCCGGGCGGCGGTCGCCCACCGGGCGGCGGACCCGGCGTTTCCTGACTGAACGCGGGCGCGCGCGGCGTCGTTTCGGCAATTGACATCCAACCCCCGGCGCCCCTATTCCCGCCGCCTACCCAAACACCTTCTGTGCCCAGATGGCGGAATTGGTAGACGCACCAGCTTCAGGTGCTGGCGGCTGAAAGGTCGTGGAGGTTCGAGTCCTCTTCTGGGCACCATT
>JBMOIB010000053.1:0-18499 GCA_049317545.1 Caulobacterales bacterium
GGTTCACCCCTCATCCGGCGCGTTCCGCGCCACCTTCTCCCACAAGGGGAGAAGGTTCAGGTGCAATGGTCCTTCTCCCCTTGTGGGAGAAGGTGGATCGCGAGCGGAGCTCGCGAGACGGATGAGGGGTGAGCCGCCGCCTATTCCGCCGCGATGAGGTCCCCTTGCGCGAGCGCGTTGAGGCGGGCGTAGAGGCCGCCGGCGCGAACGAGATCGGCGTGGCGCCCCTGCTCGACGACCTTACCGCTCTCGAAGACGAGGATGCGGTCGGCTTCGCGCACGGTGGAGAGGCGGTGGGCGATCACGATGGTGGTGCGGCCGGCCTTGAGTTCGGCCATGGCGGCCTGCACGTCGCGCTCGGTTTCGTTGTCGAGCGAGCTCGTGGCTTCGTCGAGGATCAGGATCGGCGCATCGGCGAGGAAGGCCCGCGCCAGCGCGACGCGTTGGCGTTCGCCGCCCGAGAGCTTCACGCCGCGCTCGCCGACTTCGGTGTCGAGGCCTTTGGGCAGCTTGGCGATGAAGTCGAACGCGCGGGCGCGCCGCGCCGCGTCCATCACGTCTTCCTCGCTCGCGTCCGGGCGGGCGTAGGCGATGTTCTCGCGCAGCGAGCGGTGGAACAGCGTCGGATCCTGCGGCACGAGCGCGATGGCGGCGCGTAGGCTCGTCTGGCGCACGGCGCGCACATCCTGGCCGTCGATCACGACCGCGCCCGAGTCGACGTCGTAGAGACGCTGGATGAGTTTCACGAACGTCGATTTTCCCGAGCCCGTGGGGCCGACGAGCGCCACCGTTTCGCCCGGCCGGATGTGCAGCGAGAAGTCCTCATAGAGCGCCGCCGATTGGCCCTTGTAGCCGAACCGCACGTGCTCGAAGCGAATGTCGCCGGCGCCCGTCGCGAAGGCTGGCGCATCGGGCGCGTCGACGACTTCCGCGACCTGCGCCTCGTAGGCGACCACGTCTTCAATGTCGGCGAAGCCTTTCTGCAGCGTACGGACGGTCTCGCCCAGAGTGCGCAGGTAGCCCGAGACGAGAAAGAAGCTCGTGATCGCGAACGCGGCGTCGCCGGCGGTGGCGCGGCCCTTTGTCCACTCCCGAACGACAAGACCGACGAGGCCCGCCTGCAGGATCCACAACATCAGGTTCTGGAAGATCCAGGCGTTGGTCGAGCGAACCCACAGCCGCGTCGAAGCCTCGCGCCATTGCGTCGTGACGCCGCCGAAACGGGCCTCCTCGCGGGTTTCGGCGCCAAACGATTTGACGGTGGCGTTGGCTCCTACCGCATCGGCGAGCGCTGCGCCGATCCGGGTGTCGAGTGCGTTCGACCGGCGGTAGTCCTCGGCGAGGTAGACGCGCGAGACCCAGATCGCCGAGGCCACGAACACGGCGATCGTCGCGCCGACGAACAGGCCGATCATCGGCCATTGGACGAAGGTCATGATCGTCACGCCGACGAGGACGATCGACGCCGGCAGGACGAACCATACGATCGTGTCGCTGATCGTGTCGTACGCCCACATAGCGCGGCTGACGCGGCGCACGGTGGCGCCGGGGAAATTGTTGGCGTGCCAATCGGCGGAGAAGCGCTGCACGTCGGTGAGGCCGCCGCGGACGATCGATTCCATGTTGTGCGCGGCGATCGGGATCCAGAAGCGCACCGAGGTGTTCCGCAAAAGGTAGAGCCCAAAGGCGGCCGCCGCGAACGTGAAATAGGCGCCCAGCGCGGCGTCCGGCTTGGACGGACCGGCGGACAGCGCCTCGACAAGCCGCGACGACAGCCACGGCAGCGTTAGATCGCATGCCACCGCACCGAGATAGAGCGCGAAAAAGGCGATCAGGTGCTTGGGCTTTGAGCGCCACCGCACCCACAGGAAGGCCAGTACGGCCTTTGGCGTTGCGCGGCGCGGGCGGGAATCCTCATCATCGAAATCGTCTTCGAAACTCATGATGGCCTCGAGCAGGCGTCGGTGCGCGCGTCGCGACAGGGACGGCGGACCGCGGGCGCGAAGCGCCCAAACGGAAAAGAAATCTGAAAATGAAGATGCAGCGAGGGACGCGGACAACTGGCGACCGGACGCGGCGTGGGGGATGTTCGGCAAAGGCCCTTGCGGACAGTTCGCCTCGGCGTCCCTTCACGGCGCCGAAAGGTCAGACGATCGCCAAAGTGCGCTCCTTTCGTTTGAAGAACCGTTCATACCAAAGGCGGCGACTTGCGTCCAGGCGCGACCTTGCCCATCGTGCGCCCGCTATGGCCCCGCCCGCCGCAAAACCCGCCGATGCGCTCGCCCGCCACTGGACGGATGCGCTGCCCGAAGGGCTCAAGCCCTACGCGCGCCTGGCGCGCTGGGATCGTCCGATCGGCTGGCAATTGCTGCTCATCCCCTGCCTGATGGGTCTTGCCCTGGCGCGCACGGAAGTGGGTTTCTGGCCCCAGGATTTCGCCCTCGCCGCACTGTTCGCGATCGGCGCGATCGCCATGCGCGGGGCCGGCTGCGCCTATAACGACATTCTCGATCGCAAGGTCGACGCGCAAGTTGCACGCACGCGGTTGCGGCCTATCCCGTCCGGGCAAGTGAGCGTCGCCCGCGCCATAGCCTTCGTCGCGGCGCAGTGCCTTGTAGGACTCGCCGTCCTGCTGGCGCTGCCGCCGGCCGCCCAGATCGTCGCCTTGTGCGCGGTCCCGCTGGTCGCGGCCTATCCGCTGATGAAGCGCATCACTTGGTGGCCGCAGGCGTGGCTCGGCCTGTGCTTCGGATGGGGCGCGCTGGTCGCTGGCGCCGCGATCGAAGGCGCGCTCTCTTGGCCAATCCTGGCCCTCTATGCGGGCACGATCGCCTGGATCATCGGCTACGACACGATCTACGCGCTGCAGGATGTCGAAGACGACAGTCTCGTCGGCGTGCGCTCGACGGCCCGGCTGTTCGGCGCCCGCTGGAAGACCTGGACGCTCGGCTTCTACGCTGTCGCCTTCCTCCTCTGGGGCGTCGCCGCGGCGATGGCGGGCCAAGGCCTGCTGGGCGCAGCAGCGCTTGCGGCGCTCGCCTTCGCCGGCGCATTCCCGCTGATCGAGCGCGTCAAGGCCGAGGATCCGGCGAGTGCGCTCGCCGGCTTCCAAGCGAATTTCGGGATCGGACTGCTCGCAGCGGCCGCCTTCGCGCTCGCGCCGGCCTGGGTGACGCTCCTGCCAATCATTCGGGGAACCTGAGATGGCCCGCAAAGCATCGAAGCTGGCGCCGGCGGAGGCCTATCTCGCCAAGGTCTGCCCGGTGATGCGCGTCGCCGTGACGCGCCACGAACCGTTTCCCGCGGCGACCAGGCCCGAGCACGGCCCATACGAAGCCCTGTGCCGCTCGATCGTTTACCAGCAATTGTCGGGCAAGGCTGCGGCGACGATCTACGGCCGCGTGCTCGCCTTGTTCCCGGGGGCCGACGCGCCGCCGCCGCGCAAGCTCCTGACGACGCCATTCGAAACGCTCCGCGCCGCTGGCCTGTCGCGTCAGAAGATCGCCGCGCTTCAAGACCTCGCGCAAAAGCGGCTCGACGGCGTCGTTCCGGCGCAGGGCGAGATCGAACATCTGCCCGACGATGAAATCGTCGAGCGGCTGACCACGGTGCGCGGCGTCGGGCGCTGGACGGTGGAGATGTACCTGATCTTCACGCTTGGGCGCCCGGACGTCTGGCCGAACGACGATCTCGGCGTGCGCAAAGGCGCCGAGAAACTGTTCGACGCGACCTTCACCCCAAAAACGCTCAAGCCGTTCGGCGATACCTACGCGCCCTGGCGCTCGGCCATGGCCTGGCACTGCTGGCGCGCCACTGAAATCGATCTGCCCACTCCTGAGGCCGCGTAGCCCCATGCCCGCCGTCGCCCGCATCGACCCGAAGACCATCTTCACCCCGGACGAATGGAGACCGCTGACAAAGCGATCGTCCTGGTTCGGATTGGCTCTGGTCGCGCACGCCTGGGCGCTGATCCTTGCAGCCGGGGCGCTGTTCATCGCGTTCCCGAACCCGCTCACCTATCTGGTCGCGGTCATGATCATCGGTGCGCGCCAGCTTGGCCTCGCGATCCTGATGCACGACGCCGCGCACGGAACGCTGCACCCGTCCCAGGCGGTCAATGACTTCCTCGGCGACTGGCTGTGCGCCGCGCCGGTCGGGGCCGATTTGCACCGCTACCGGCCCTATCACCTCAAGCATCATCGCTACACCGAGCAGCCCGAGGATCCCGACCGCGGGCTCTCGGCGCCGTTCCCCATCCCGCGCAAGAGCCTATGGCGCAAGATCGCCCGCGACCTGACGGGTCAGACCTTCTTCAAGCAGCGCATTGCGCCCTTGTTCGCCGGCGGCGGCGGGCAACGTCGCGTCGTCGTCAACGAGGGCGCCGGACGTTTCTGGCTGGTCAACCTCGGGCTTTTTGCGGCCTGCGCCGCGGGCGGGGTCTGGTGGGCCTTTTTCGCCCTTTGGCTCGTCCCGATGGCGACGTGGTTTCCGCTGGTGACGCGCCTGCGCAACATCGCCGAGCATGCCTGCGTTCCGGGTTCGGACGATCCCTTCCGCCACGCCCGCACGACCAAGGCCAATTGGCTGGAGGGCCTGCTCATCGCGCCCTATTGGGTCAATTATCACGCGGAGCATCACCTGTTCATGCACCTGCCGTGCTGGAGCCTCCCGAAGGCGCACAAACTGCTCGCCGCGAAGGGCCGGGCCGACGGCATGATTTTGGCCCCCGGCTATCTTTCGGTGCTGCGCGCCGCCGCCCCGGTTTGATGCGGCGCCGATGATCAACGACGCCGCCGCCTTCATCCGCGAGAACACCCGCATCCTCAGCGCGCCGCACGTGCCGGAAATCCGTCTGCATCTCGCCGACGACGCCGTCGCGCTGTGGGAGATGACGGAAGAGCAGCTCGGCGAAATCGGCCTGCCGCCGCCGTTCTGGGCGTTCGCCTGGGCCGGAGGGCAGGCGCTGGCGCGCTATGTGCTCGACCATCCGGACGAAGTGCGCGGACGGCGTGTGCTCGATCTCGCCAGCGGTTGCGGACTGGTGGCGATCGCCGCGATGCAGGCCGGCGCCGCCTCCGCCACAGCTGTCGACATCGACGCCTTCGCCGCCGAAGCCGCGACCCTCAATGCAGCGCTCAACGGCGTCGATGTCGACACCAGCACGCAGGACCTGATCGGCGCCGCGATCGACTTCGACGTCGTGCTTGTCGGCGACCTCTTCTATGATCGCGACATCTCCGCCCAGCTGATCATCTGGCTCAAACGCCTGCACGGCGAAGGCAGACGTGTTCTGATCGGCGATCCGGGTCGCACCTATCTTCCGAGGGACGCGCTCACGTCGGTGGCCGAATACGCCGTGCCGGTGTCGCGCGCGCTGGAAGACGCGGAAGTGAAGCGTACGCGGGTCTGGCGCCTCGCCGCCTGAACGCGTTCTCCACAGGCGGTCGCGGCGCCGGCGTTGACCGCGAGAGCGACGCGGCCCGTTTTCGGCATGGCCTTGGAGAACGCCGCATGGCGCCGTCGAACGCCCGCAGCGCGCGCCTTAGCCCGCGCGTCGAACCTGACCTCGAAGCCCACGACCTCGCCGCCGCCCGCGCGACGTTTGATCGCTTCGTGGAGCTGGAAAGCGCGTTCGATCCGCGCGTCGCCGAACTCTACGCCGACGATGGCGTCGTCATCGAGCGCGTCGAGGTCGAGGGCGTCGAACGCCGGACCCGCGAGATTCCGATGCGTCGGTACAAGGCCCTGATCGCGGCCGCCTTCGCCGATCATCGCCACGCCCCCGAAACCGCCACGCACAGCCAGATCCGACTCGAGCGCTTCGCGCCAGGCTGGGTGCGCGTGCGCACGTTGCGGCGCTCAAGCGCCAGCCGGGCGGCGTCGGCCTATGAAATCGTGGTGCGCCAGGGCGGCGACGGGATCTGGCGGATCGTCAAGGAAACCGCGACGCTCGCGCTCTAGGGGCGAAGTGTCGTTGTCATCCCCGACGGGCAAAGCGCGATCGGGGACCTTGTTCGGGTAATGGCGCGGAACGAGGTCCCGGCTCTCGCTGCGCTCGGCCGGGATGACGAGGGCGCCGGGCGGACCTATCTTCCGACCATGACAACCTCCCCGATCCTGCTCGAAGACCTCGGCGGCGGCCGCGGCCGGTATGTGACCGTGATCGACGGCTGCGAGGCGGAGCTGACGTTCGTAAGGCGGACCGGCGGCATCCTGCTGGCGGACCATACCGGCGTGCCGGACGCCCTCGGCGGCCAGGGCGTCGGCAAGGCGCTGGTGCAGCGGCTCATTGGCGACGCCCGCGCACTGGGTTTGCGGATCGTTCCCGCCTGCAGCTTCGTCGAAGCGCAGTTCCGCCGGAACCCTGACTGGAAAGACCTTTTGGCTTAGAGCCGGGACCAAACAGCGCGCGGACGTCCTCCTCCCCAGGAAGGACGCCCGGCTCGCTTGCTGCTTGCTGACCCACCTACCGTCGCCTTCGGGCGTATCGGGCTGCGCGGTCGACCCCGCGCGCAGACCCACAATGGGACGCCAGTATGAACGTCCGGTTTCGGACGAGTTTCGCAGAAATGAATCGGCGGTTTTTTGAACCCGCCGAACGCGCTATAGCCGTCTGCGCTCAGGGAGGGCTCGATGACGAAGCTTGACGCAGCGGCGGTCTACGCTGGCCTTAACATATTGATTTTGCTCGCCCTGGCCTTCGGCGTGGTCAGGGCGCGGGCACGCGCCAAGGTGATGTTCGGCGACGGCGGCGATCCGGCCCTGCTGCGCGCCATTCGCGCGCACGCCAACGCCACAGAATATATTCCAGCCTTCATTGCCGGTCTGGCGATCTTCGCTTTGCTCGACCCGGCTCCGCTATGGGCCGTCCATGTCCTGGGCATCGCCTTCACGATCGCGCGGGTTCTGCACGGCACCGGTCTGTCGAAGAGCGAGGGACGCACCGTCGGCCGGTTCCTCGGCACGCTGGTGACCTGGATCGCCTACGTCGCGCTCGGCGGCGGGCTGGTCTGGGCGGGCCTCGTCCCGGCGTTGGGGGGGTAAGGGTATACGGGCAAGCGTCCGCGTTCAGATCGCCGCGGCGGCCGCTCACGACCGCCGCCCGAAGGCCGACGACGGAAAAAGGCGTTGGCGGCGATCGAACGTACGCGGCGCCGACATCCTGGACGCGGCGGTGAGGCAGCCAGGATACAGACAGTGCGCCGCTAGATCTGGATCCCGGTCTCACGCAGAGTGCGAACCGTGGATGACCGATAGGGGTGCGCCCCCTATTCGCCGGGAGGCGCAACCGGACGCTCCGGCCGCTTCCGCCCAACCGAGATGAGTTCAGGCCGCTTTTGCGCTGTTAAGGATCACCTCTCCTTCGCGCAGAAAACAGGTCTTGGTGAAGATCGAGAGGTCCACTTTGTTGGGCAGGCGCACATCCGCAATGCCCGGCAACGCGTTTCCGGCGGCATCATAGTGGCGGTCGATCTGCGAGATGAAAACGAAGATCAACCTTTCGCGGCGCGCAAACTCCGACAAGGCCGCGATCTGACCCGAAAGCGGCGGGTTTTCACGCCGCTGATCAAGGGCCTGCAGATAGTCGACGACGATGACCGCGCCTGGGTGTGCGCCGCGCAATTTTTCGACCATGTAGTCGGCGCAAATCGCGTCTGACGTATCGACGCGAACACGTTCGGAGTCGAGTTCGAGGCCAAATGACCTCAACTTTTCCCATGCCTCCGCCTTCGTGTATTCTAAAGTGAAGAAGAAGCCGGGACGGCCGGCTTTGCATGCCGCCGCTAAGATTTTGAGAGCCAGCGCCGTCTTGCCTTGCATCGGGCGGGCGCCGATCAGCACCATGTCGCCCTGTTCGAGGCGCGTAAGAATTTCCGCCGCGAGGTCGCGCTCTTCATGCCGCGCCGCGAGTTCGCTCCAACTCCGAAACCCCTCCTCCTCGGCGATGCGATTCAATGCAGCGACAAGAGGAATTCTCGCCTCGCGAGCCCTGGCTTTGGCTTGGCGTTTCAGGCGGAAAATCGGGGCTGATAGTTTCATTCTGGAACCTCCGTTCTTGAGCGGCCAAGCAATCCCTCCTTATGCTTTTTGCTCGAACGGTTTGTTCGATTCTCGCTATGCCCCGCATGTCGCTTGCTTTCCCTTCGGAGGGGGGAGGCATGGGCGTGCCTAAGCGGATGTTGGTTTCGATTCCGCCTCGACGGCAACCGGCCTCGACGCAACCGCACGCGTCGGCCTCTGCAGCCGATCAGCCCAACAACCGCATGCCCAGCGCGGCCGCTGCCTTCTGGTCAAAGGTCAGCGTTTCGTCGGCGCCGGCGAGCGCCGCCGTTTGCGCGATCAGCGCGTCGGCGAATTCGCAGGATTGCGACGCTCGGTAGAGTCCAAGCGCGCGATACGCGGCGTCCGGATTTTCCACGATCAGTTCGGCGGACCGGAGCAGACCTTCAACGGCCCGCGCGATGTCGTCGCGGGACGCCTTGTAGGCCCGCCCCAGGACCCAGGTGATCTCCGCAAGCACGACGGCGCCGATGAAGCCTGGCCGCTCGCGGCTCAGACTGGAGAAGACGCGCGTGGCGATCGGCGACTGCACCTCGTCGTCTTGAACCAGGAAACGCACAACGACGTTCGTGTCGAGGCCTATCACTCGCCCGTGGCTCCGTGCGCGATCGCCGCGTCCATCTCGTCGAGCGAAACGGGCTTTCCAGGCTTTGGGATCAGCCCTTTGAGGCTTTGCACCGAATGGGTCGCCGGCATGACGGCGAAATTGCCGTCCTCCATGCGGACAAAATCGACGCGGTCCCCTGGGCCGACCCCGAGCGCCGCGCGCACGTCCTTGGGCAGCGTCAATTGTCCTTTGGAGGTCAGGGTGGCGGCGGGCATAGCGCATCCTTACTGTGAGTAAGGAGAAATGTAAGGCGATCATCGCGCAAGGTCAAATCCCGCGGGTTGCGGCGAGCGCGGGGGCGGTCCAGATAAGTGGGATGGCCGACGCCTCTTCCTCCTCGCCCGATGCCGCCCGCGCTCTGCTCGACGGGCTTCTCGCCGCCGCCCGCAAGCACGGCGCTGAAACCGCCGACGCCAGCATCGCCTGGCGCGAAAGCGTGTCCGTCGACGTCCGCCTGGGCGCGCTGGAAGGCGTGGAGCGCGAGGAATCGCGCTCGGTCGGTCTGCGTGCGCTGATCGGCAAGCGCCAAGCCGGCGCAGCGACCACCGACCTTTCCCCGGCAGGCCTCGCCGAACTCGCCGAGCGCGTCGTGGCGATGGCGCAGGCGGCGCCGGAAGATCCCTATTGCGGTCTGCTCGATCCCGGCGACCGGGCGATCGGCGACATCTCAGGCGAGTACGTCGACGAGACCCGTCCAGACGCCGCGCTCCTTGAGCGCATGGCCGCCGAAGCCGAGGCCGCGGCGCTGGCCGTGCAGGGCGTCACCAATTCCAGCGGCGCAGGCGCCTCGTTCGAGCGCGGCCGTTCGGCCTACGCCACCGCTGACGGCTTTTTCGCGGCCCACGAAGGCGGCGCCTACGGCGTCAGCGTCGCCCCGCTCGCCGAGCGCGACGGGGTCAAGGAGCGCGACTACGAATACCGCACGACGCGCCGGTTCGCCGATCTGCCGTCGCCTGCAGCCCTTGGACGCGCCGCCGGCGAACGCGCCGTCGCCCGCCTCGGCGCACGCAAGATCGAAAGCTGCAAGGCCCCGGTGATCTTCGAGAACCGCATCGCCGCACGCCTGATCGGCCCCATGCTCGGGGCGATTTCCGGCGCCGCGGTGGCGCGCGGCGTCTCGTTCCTGAAGGACAAGCTCGGCGCGCCGGTGTTCGCGCCAGGGATCGACATCGTCGAGGACCCGCACCTGCCGCTCGGCCTCGCCTCGCGGATCGTCGACGGCGAAGGCGCGCCGACGCGTCGGCGGCCGATCATCGAACAGGGCGTGCTGACGACCTGGCTCCTGAACGCCGCAGCCGCCCGCCAACTCGGCCTGCGCACGACGGGACACGCGACGCTGGGCCATGGCGGGCCGCCAGGCATCTCGTCGACGAATGTGACGCTCGAACCTGGCGAAGGTGACCTCGCCGCCCTCATGGGCCGCGCCGGAACCGGGCTCCTGGTCGTCGAATTCTTCTCGCCGTCGCTCAATCCGAACACCGGCGACTGGTCCGTCGGCATCGCCGGGCGCTGGTTCGAGAACGGCCAGCCGGTCCATGCGGTCAGCGAAGTCACCGTCGCCGGCAATTTGCGCGACATCTACGCCCGCCTCATTCCCGGCGGCGATCTCGACATTCGCGGCGCGCTCAATGCGCCAAGTATCCTCATCGATGACCTCACCATCGCAGGACTCTGAGGATCTCGGCCTCCTGATCGACGCCGCGCGTGCGGCGGGCGCGCTGTTGAAGGCGAAGTTCGGCCAAAGCGTAGAGACGTGGTCGAAGGGCGCCGACGGGCCGGTCACAGAAGTCGATCTGGCCGCTGACGCACTTTTGAAGGACGCGCTGCGCGGCGCTCGCCCAGATTATGGCTGGCTCTCGGAAGAAACCGCCGACACGCCCGACCGCCTCGATGCGGAGCGCATTTTCATCGTCGATCCGTTGGACGGCACGCGCGCATTCCTCGCCGGCGTTCCGGAATTCTGCGTTTCGGTCGCCGTTGCGGCGGCGGGCTCAGCGACTGCTGGGGTCGTTTACAACCCTATCCGCGACGAGCTTTACGCGGCTTGTGCGGGCGGCGGCGCGACGCTCAACGGTGCAGCGATCAAGGTGAGCGCGCGCGCCGAACTGGACGGCGCGCGGATGATCGGGGGCGCAGGCTTCTATACCGACCCGCGCTGGCCCAGACCTTGGCCCCCCGTGGTCGCGACGCGCGTCCACGCGCTCGCCTATCGCTTGGCGCTGATCTCCGGCGGCGCCCACGACGGCATGGTGGCGTTGGGTTTCAAGAACGATTGGGACGTGGCGGCCGGAGCGCTGCTGGTCGCCGAGGCGGGCGGCCTCGTCTCAGACCCGTTCGGCGCGGCGTTTGCGTTCAACCGGCCGCAGCCACGGCAAAACGGCGCCGTCGCGGCTGGCCCCGCTCTCCACCCTCTGTTAATCGAGCGCGTGCGACGCACACCTCATCCTGCGGCGTTCGAGCGCGCGGCATCGGGCGAGCGCGCTGAGGATTCCGCATCCTGAGGCCGGACCATGCCTGACAAGCAACTCCTCCACATCGTCATTGGCGGCGAACTGAAAGAAATCGGCGGCGCCGAGTTCGCAGATCTCGACAAGGTCGACTTCATCGGCGCCTTCCCGAACTACCGGTCCGCGTACGACGCCTGGAAGGCCGCGGCGCAACGCACGGTCGACAACGCGCGCATGCGCTACTTCATCCTGCATGCGCACCGGCTTATGGACCCCGAAACCGGGGTGACGCACGATCACTGACGTTCCCGCTCCGAGCCAGAGCGCCGCGAGCCCAAAGCGCCGCGCCCTCGCCGCGCGCCTTTGGCGCGATAACCTGCAGCGCTATTGGCGCCTGCTCGCGATCCTCGTGCCGGTCGTCGCGATCGTCGGCGCGTCGGCGGGCGGCTATGTCTACATTACGCAGCAGGCCGGCGACCTTCTCGAGCGGAACGATGGCCGCATCGTCTACCAGATCCCTGCCTGGATCGTGGCGATCACTTTGGTGCGCGCCGTCGCCATGTACGCGCAGGCTCTGCTGACGAGCGAGATTGCCCAGCGCGTGCTGCGCGATCTGCAGGGCGAAATGTTCGCTGCGATCGTGCGCGCCGATTACGCGCGGTTCTCGCGCGAAGGCACGGGTGGGCTCGTGTCGCGCTTCACCTATGACATCAACATCATCGCCGAGACTTTGGTGCGCTCGACCAGCCAGGTGATGCGCGATGTGGTCGTCATCATCGCCGTGTTCGTCGCGATGCTGCGCATCGATTGGGTTTTGGCGCTCGGCGTGATGGGCATTCTGGCGCTCGCAGCCGGACCGCTCGGCGAGATCGCGCGGCGCGCGCGCCGCCAGACGAAAGCCGCCCAGACGCAGATGGGCGACATGACCTCGCTCCTGCAGGAGAGCTTCTCCGGCGCCCGGCTCGTGCGCACCTACGGCCTCGAGCGCTACGAATCCGAACGCGCGAAGGTCGAGTTCGAGCGCCGCCGCAAGACGCAGGTGAAGCTGACGCGCAACCGTTCGCGCTCCGATCCGATCCTTGAGGCGCTCGGCGGCGTCGCGGCGGCCGGCGTCTTCGCCTTCATCGGCTGGCGCGTGGCGCATGGACAGGCCAACACCGGCGACCTTCTCGCCTTGATTACGGCGATTGCGGCGGCATCGGCTTCCGCGCGCGCGCTTGGCACGTTCAACACCGTGCTCAACGAAGGCGCGGCGGCCCTCGAGCGGGTCTTTGCGCTGCTCGACGAGCGCCCTGAGATCGCCGATCAGCCGGACGCCAAGCCGTTGCGCGTTACGCAAGGGCGAATTTCGTTCGAGAACGTCACCTTCGCCTACGAGGCCGCCGCGCCCGCCGTGCGCGATCTCTCCTTCTCGGTCGAACCGGGAGAGACGGTGGCGGTGGTCGGGCCGTCCGGCGCCGGCAAATCCACCGTGCTCAATCTCATTCCGCGCTTGTTTGACGTCACCTCAGGGCGCGTCGCGATCGACGGCTGCGACGTGCGTGCGGTCACGCTCGACAGCCTGCGCAGACAGATCGCCATGGTCAGCCAAGAGGCGACGCTGTTCAACGACACCGTGCGCGCCAACATCGCGTTCGGCCGCGCGGGCGCCAGCGAGGCCGAGATCATCGCCGCCGCGCGCGCCGCCGCCGCCCACGACTTCATCCAGGACCTGCCCGGCGGCTATGACGCCATCGTCGGCGAACGCGGCGGGCTCCTCTCCGGCGGCGAACGCCAGCGCATCGCGCTCGCCCGCGCCTTCCTGCGCGATGCGCCGATCCTGCTGCTCGATGAAGCGACCAGTGCGCTCGACGCGGAAAGCGAACGCAAAGTGCAAGACGCGCTGGCGCGCCTCGCCAAGGGCCGGACCACGCTGGTGATCGCCCACCGCCTCGCGACCGTGCGCGACGCCGACCGCATCATCGCGATGCAGGATGGCCGGATCGTCGAGACGGGACGGCACGACGAATTGGTGGCGCGCGGCGGGCTCTATGCGCGGCTCGCGCGGCTGCAATTCGGGGATGCCGCTTAGCGCGACAGGTCAGAACCGCATCCGTCACCCTGGATGCGCTGCAGGCGCATCCGGGATCCAGGAGTGTACTGCGGCCACTGGATCCCGGTCTTGCGCAAGGCGCGAGCCCAGGATGACGGAAAAGCGGGAGTGTCGGCTCTTCGCCGAAAGCAGCCGTCGCGCGCTTCTGAGGCAATGTCGGCTTTGCATTGAAATTCCGACGAACCCGACCGCCCAAGCCAATTGACAGAATATCGCCATCAAGGACATTGCCGACCGGTGCTTGCGTTTTCGCGCACGCCTTTCGCAATGCCGCTTGTGCAGCACACAGCGTCTTTGCAGCCAAGAATCGCCAGTCACTATGGCCGGCCAGCCCAGGCATGACGCTTAGCCGACGGGGCCCCAGGTCCCATCCGCGTTCTTGCGGAACACGGTAAGAGAGGTTGCGTCAAAGTCCGGCAGGTCCTGGCCCTGGTCGACAAACCAAGCGTAGCCATCCCGGATCATCCAGAACCGCGGTGCGTCAGTGACGCCATAGGGACCGCAGGCGCCATAGACGCCAGCGCCTGGATCATCTTTGGCGCCTTTATCATACTGGCCGAGCTTGTTGGCTTTCTTGTAGGCGTCGTTCACGTCGACCACGAACGCATCGGAGGGAAAGTTTTCGCCCGCCTGGCGCAGCTCGCAGGCGGCGATTTCTGCGGCCGGGGCCTTTTCTTCCTTGGCCGTGGCCTTGGCCATATCCAGGATCATGGCCTTGGGATCAGCGACTTCTTCGAGGCGGAAGAGGCGCACCCGCTCGGAGCCTTCCGCCCCCGCAGTCGGGACGTTGTCGAAAAAGCCGGACACGCCCCAGCTGAGGGACGCGCTTCGGGCGCCGGCGCTGAATTCAAGCTTCGTGGTTTTGCCCTTGCAGCTCAACGCATTGTAGAGGATCGCCTCTTGGGAATCGATCGTCATGGTTTCGTTGATGACGTAAGTGCAGCCTTCCGGCAGATCGCCCTCGGCGCCGGCAAGGCGGGCAGGATCGAAATAATTGGCCGCCCGGCCTTGGCACAAGCCTGTGCCGGGCAGGCGCGGGCCATCATCCGGGCAGGACGCCTCAGCGGCGGTTTTGCCGGCCTTATCGGCGGCGGGAGTGCAGGCGACTGCGCCCATAAACGCCAGCGCCGCCGCGCCAAACCATACACACCGCGTCATGCCCATCGACTTTTCCCCTCACGTTAACAGCTCACGCTGACCGCTCGATCGCTCAGCCCACAAGACAAATCAATGGATCCCGCGCCGCACCGCAACCGTGAGGGTCACTTGGATCGGTCGAGCTGATGAGGCGTGGGCGTCTAACCTCAGAAATCTGCCCCGAAGTAGACACTCGCGGCATGGACATCTTTGTCGGTTTGCTGATGCAAACCCGACATCCCCGGGCGCCGGTCTGGCCGCCTAAATCGGGCCAAGAGCAGACACGCCCGCGCCATTGGCGTCATTCCCGTCGCAGCACCTTGTCGACAAGCACGTTCGCCCACCACTGACCCATGAAGCCGGCTTTCACCGCGGCGGGGTCGTAGACGTCGCGCGCCCAATCGAGGAACGGCATGCGGCCGCCGTCGCTCTCGGCGAGATAGCGCTCGAAGAAATAGTCGAGCATGCCGGTCTTGCCCTGGCGTACGTGCAGGTACTTGAGGCTCAACTGCTCCATCGCATCCGGGATCGGCTTGCCGCAGTGCAGATGCAGATAGAGTACGGCCATCAGCCCGGCCCGGTCCGCGCCCGACTTGCAGTGCATGAGCGCCGGATAGCGGATATTTTCGAACAGATGCGCCGCCCGGAAGATCCGCTCCTTGTGCGGCGGTTCGCGCGAACCCAGAGGGGCGTCGACCAGAACCAGGCCATGCGCGGCGCAGGCTTCGCGCTCCAGCCAGTAATGGCCTGAATCGTTGAAGCCGCGCAGGTTGAGGATCGTCTTGATCCCCATGTCGGCGTACTCGGCGATCCGGCGCGGCGAGGGCTGATTGGCGCGCGCCATTTCCGGACTGATCCAATGAAAATTGCGAAACGCGGCGCGCAGCAGCCCATGGTCGACGTAGGTCATGTCGGCGACGGCGCGACGGCGCCCGTCCGGCGTCGCGAGGTCAAAGCCGCGCTTGGACGGAGGAGCAGGCGCTTGTGCGGCATCGATAATTGCGCCGGGTTCGAGCCCGGCGGCGGAAGGCGCAGCGGCATTCATCAGTGAGGCGCACCTTGGCGGTTGCAGCGGCGGGAACAAACCGGCGTGCATCCGGCCGCGGCGCTCCATATAGGATGCCGATGAGTACGACCAGCATGGACGCGCCTTGACCGCATCCCCCAATATCGATCGCCCACATGCCTCGTTCGGCCGAACCGCGATCGGTCGGCTGATCGGCGGCTACATCGGGCTCGTCAACAAGACCACCAGGTGGACGGAAATCGGACGCGAACACGTCGCGCCGTTCCTGGCGGGCGAAGGAAGCTGCATCCTGGCCTTTTGGCACGGGCGGCTCATGCTGGCGCCGCACGGCTGGCCGCTCGATGCAGCCAAAAGGCCCTGCCATGCGCTGATCTCCCAGTCCAAGGACGGCGAAGTCATCGCCGTTGCGATCGAATCCGTCGGCCTCAGCACGATCCGGGGCTCGACGTCGAAGGCGGGCAAGGACAAGGGCGGGTCCAAGGCGCTGCGGGACCTCATCAAGGCCTTACGGGCGGGCGATATCGTCGCGATCACGCCAGACGGCCCCAAAGGCCCGCGCATGCGCGCCAGTCTCGGCACAGCCCAACTCGCCAAACTTGCCGGGGCGCCCGTCGTTCCGATGGCCTGGGCGACGGCCCCCCGCATCGCGCTGAATTCCTGGGACCGATTTGTGGTGCCGACGCCGTTCGGCCGCGGCGTCTTCGTCTGGGGCGCGCCGATCATGGCGCCGCGCGACGCCGACGACATCGCGCTTGAAGCGACCCGCCAAGAGATCGAAGCGGCGATCAACGCCGTCACCGACGAAGCCGACGCCCGCATGGGCCATCCGCGCATCACGCCCGCAACGCGGCCGATGGTGGAAATCGGCGTGCCGACCTGGCGCGAGAACCCGTGAGTCTGGCGCTTGCAGCCTATCGAGGCCTGACCTGGGCGCTTGGGCCGTTGGCCGGGCCGTACCTCGCGGCGCGCGCCCGCGCAGGCAAAGAAGACCCGGATCGGCTCGATGAGCGGTTCGGGCGCTCGCGCTCGCCCCGCCCCGCCGGTCCACTTGTTTGGCTCCATGGCGCAAGCGTCGGCGAAATGCGCGTCGCCCTCCAGGTCCAGGCCGGCCTCGCCGCCCTGCGGCCGGACGCGTCCTTTCTGCTGACGACGGGCACGCGCACCTCCGCGGAACTGGCCGCGCGGGCTGCCCCGTCGCGCACCATTCACCAGTTCGCGCCCATCGACCGGGTGGCGGCGGTGACCCGCTTCCTCGACCATTGGCGACCCGACGTCGCCGTCTTTGCCGAAAGCGACCTCTGGCCGAACCTTGTCACGGAGGCGCGCCGGCGCGGCGTCCGCCTCGCGCTCGTGAACGCCCGGATGAGTCCGGAAAGCCTGGCCGGCTGGAAACGATCGTCCGCCATGGCCGCCCGCATCTTGAACGCCTTCGATGTGCTCGTTGCAGCCGACGCGCGCACGGCGGCGGGACTTTTCGCACTCGCCGGCCGCCCTGTCCCCGCGCCAGGTAATCTCAAGGTCGCCGCGCCGGCGCCCGCCATCGACCAAGACCTTCGCGACGCCCTGTTGGCCGCCATCGGAGCACGGCCCGTCTGGCTCGCCGCCAGCACCCACGCGGGAGAAGACGAGATCGCGCTCGCGGCGCATGCATTGTTGAGGCGCACTCGTCCCGACGCGCTGCTCATCATCGCGCCGCGCCATCCCGAACGCGGCGCGGCGATCGCTGCTCTGGCAGGCGGCGCCCCGCGCCGTTCGCTCGGCGAAGCGCCGCGCGCCGACGCCGCCGTTTTCGTCGCCGATACGATTGGGGAACTCGGCGCCTTCTACGCCGCCAGCGGCGTTGCGCTGGTCGCGGGCAGCCTTGCGCCTCACCTCAAGGGTCACAACCCGATCGAGCCGATCCAGTGCGGCGCCGTCCCCTTGAGTGGGCCGTTCGTCGAAAGCTTCGCGGACGTGTTCGCCGATCTCGCCGCCGCGGACGCGATCCTCGAGGTGCGTGACGCGGACTCCGTCGCCGCCGCCGTTGAAGCTCTATGGGCCAGTCCGGAACGGCGCGCTCAAATCTGTGCGGCCGGCCGCACCGCGCTCTCCGGCGCCAACGGCGCATTGCGCGCAACGCTGGACGCGGTTGCGCCGCTCTTGGCGCCTGAAAGTCTTGCCCATGCGCGCGCCTGAATTCTGGTCCGGCACGGCGCGCGGGCGCGAGGCCGCGCCGGCGCTTCGCGCAGTTCTGACGCCCTTGTCGTGGCTCTACGCCGGCGTCGGCGCCGCGCGGATCGCGATGGCCAAATCCGCACGCGCACCGGTTCCGGTGATCTGCGTCGGCAATGTCAGCGTCGGCGGCGTCGGCAAAACGCCGATCGTGCGCGCAATTCGCGCCGCACTGGCGGCGCGCGGCGTGCAGGCGCATGCGCTTTCGCGCGGCCATGGCGGACGCCTTGAAGGTCCGTTGCAGGTCAATGCCGCGACCCACAGCGCAGCAGACGTCGGCGACGAGCCCTTGCTGCACGCCCGCGACGGCCCGGCATGGATCGCGCGCGATCGGGCCGCCGGCGCATTTGCAGCCGCGGCGGCTGGCGCGCAGGCCATCGTCATGGACGACGGATTCCAGAACCCGTCGCTGGCTAAGGATCTGGCGTTGCTCGTCGTCGATTCCCAAACGGGCTTCGGCAACGGCGCAGTGTTGCCGGCGGGCCCTTTGCGTGAGCCGATCGCAGCGGCGCTCGCGCGGGCCGACGCTGTTGTCGTCGTTGGGAATGGCGAACTTGATCCGCGGCTTGCCGGCGCGACCGTCCTGCGCGCGACGATCGCGCCCTCTGCTGCGGCTCCGCCGGGGCCGCTCGTCGCTTTCGCCGGCATCGGGCGGCCCGAAAAGTTCTTCGATACCTTGACGGCCCTCGGCGCGGAGTTGGCCGAGACCGTGCCATTCGACGACCATCATCCGTATACGGAGCGCGACGTCGCCTTCTTGAGCCGCTTCGCGTCCGAACGCGGCGCTCGGCTCATCACCACCGAGAAGGACCATGTGCGCCTGCCCGCATCCGCCAGGGACGCGGTCTTGACCCTGCCCGTCGAGGCGCGGTTCGCCGATCCGGCGGCTCTGGCTGGTCTCCTCGATCGTTTGTCGT
>JBMOIB010000054.1:0-18174 GCA_049317545.1 Caulobacterales bacterium
CGTCCTCGGCGTTGCGCCAAAACTGCCAGTACTCATAGGCGCTGAGCATGTCGGCATTGAGCCACACGGCGCCGGCTTCGGTCTTGCCCATCTTGGCGCCCGACGCTGTGGTCAGAAGCGGCGTCGTCAGGCCGAACACCTGCGTTTCGGCCATGCGCCGCGTGAGTTCGACGCCGTTGACGATATTGCCCCATTGGTCCGAGCCGCCCATCTGCAGCCGGCAGGCGACGCGTTGGTTGAGCTCCAGGAAATCGACGGCCTGCATCAGCATGTAGTTGAATTCGAGGAAGGTGAGGGGCTGTTCGCGATCCAGACGCAGCTTCACCGAATCGAACGTCAGCATGCGGTTGATCGTGAAGTGCGGACCGAACCGGCGCAGAAACTCGACGTAGCCGTAGTTCGAGAGCCAATCGTCGTTGTTGAGCATGATCGCGTCGGTCGGCCCGTCGCCGAACGTCAGGAACTTCTCGAACACGCCGCGGATGGCGGCCATGTTGTGCGCGATGTCGGCGTCGGTCAGCATTTTGCGCGCCGAATCCTTGCCGGACGGATCGCCCACCTTCGTGGTGCCGCCGCCCAGAAGCACGATCGGTTTGCCGCCGGATTGCTGCAGACGGCGCAGCAGCATGATCTGGATGAGCGAGCCCACGTGCAGCGAGGGCGCCGTCATATCGAAGCCGATATAGCCCGGCACCACGCCCGTCGCCGCGGCCGCATCCAGCGCGTCGATGTCCGTGCACTGATGAATGTAGCCGCGGTCGCGCATGGTGCGGACGAGCGCTGATTTCGGGGCGTCGAGGGCTGTCACGGGAAGGTCTCCAAAGGCGGCGCAGAACCGGAGACCGCATCGTGGAGAATGGCCGCCGGCGAGGGGCGGCGCACGCAGCGCCGCTTAGAACGAGCGGGTATAATAAAGGGCGGCGAGCGCGAACATGGGCGCTAGCTAGCGGGCGGGGCCTGTGGCAGTCAAGGCGGATGCTCGCCCTTGGGCTCATGACCGGCACCGCCCTCGACGGCTTCATCGACGCTGCGCTCGTCGAGACAGACGGCGAATCCGTGACGCGCCTCGGCGCCTTCCGCCTGCACCCGTATGGCGAAGCGCTGCGCGCGCGCATGGCTGAAGCCGTGGCCCGGGCCCGCGCGTGGGAGTTCCGCGGCCCCGAGCCCGATTTCAGCGCCGTCGAGCGCGACTATACCCGCGCGCACGCCGAGGCCGTGGCCGCGCTGCTCGCCGACGCCGGCCTCGCGCCGCGCGACGTGGGCGTTATCGGCTTTCATGGCCTAACCGTGTTGCATCGGCCGCCGCGCGCCGGACAGCCGGGCGCGACCCGCCAGATCGGCGATGGCGCTCTGCTCGCGCGCGAAACGGGGGCGCCCGTCATTTATGATTTCCGCACCGCCGACGTCGCCGCGGGCGGCCAGGGCGCGCCGCTCGTCCCGGCCTATCACGCCGCGCTGTTGCGCTATTGCGGTCAGGCGGCGCCGGCAGCGGCGCTCAATCTCGGCGGCGTCGCAAACGTCACCTGGCTTGGTCCGCAGGGCGAGATCATCGCGTTCGATGTCGGCCCCGCCAACGGTCCGCTCAACGAATGGATGGAAGCGCACGGGCGCGGCGGCTTCGACAAGGACGGCGCAGCCGCCCGCGCGGGCCGGGTGCACGAGGGCCTGCTCACCGACATTCTCGATCATCCGTTCTTCGACGCGCCCTATCCCAAATCGCTCGACCGCTATGATTTTCCGGCCGGCCTGGTGCGCGGGCTGTCCGTGGAGGACGGCGCGGCCACACTCGCCGCGCTCGCCGGCGCAGCCGTTGGCCGCGGCCTTGATCTCCTGCCGTCGCGCCCCGCGCGGCTCATCGTCTGCGGCGGCGGCCGCAAGAACCCGGCGCTGATGGCGGCTATCACGCAGCATGCCGACGTCGAGGCCGTGGACGCAGACCAGGTCGGCTGGCGCGGCGATGCGATCGAGGCCGAGGCGTTCGCTTTCCTCGCAGTGCGCAGCCTGCGCGGCTTGCCGCTGTCGTTCCCGACCACCACAGGCGCCCCCGCGCCGATGAGCGGCGGGCGGCTGGCGCAGCCTTAGGTGTGGCGCCTCGTCATCCCGGGCGCGCGCTAGCGCGAACCGGGACCCCGTTCCAGGCCATGAACAAGGTCCCCGCTCTCGCTTCGCTCGGCGGGGATGACGAGGCGGGCCAGCCCCCTCAGCCCGCCTTCTTCGGAGCCGGAGAGGCGAGGCGGCGCTCGAGGTAATTGGCGATCTTGGACTCGAGCTGGGGCAGGAGATCGATGCTCTTGTCGGTCGCGTCGCGATAGAAATGGTCGGCGCCTTCGACCGGCGTGTGGTCGACCTTTATATTCTTCTGCGTCCGGATCTTGGCGACGACCCGTTCGACGTCGGCGGCGGGCGCGACGCCGTCACGCGTGCCGTACACCACAAGACCCGAGGACGGGCATGGCGCCAGGAACGACAGGTCATAATGGTTGGCCGGCGGCGAAACCGCGATGAAGCCGGCGATCTCAGGCCGACGCATCAGCAATTGCAGCCCGATCCAGGAGCCGAACGAATAGCCGGCGACCCAGCATTGTTCGGCGTTGGGATTGAGGGTCTGCAGGTAATCCAGGGCGGAGGCGGCGTCGGACAATTCGCCCATGCCGTTGTCGAACACGCCCTGGCTGCGGCCGATGCCGCGGAAATTGAAGCGCAGGACCGCAAAGCCGAAGCGCTGGAAGATCTGGAACATCTGCACCGAAACCCGGTCCTGCATCGAGCCGCCGGCCCGCGGGTGGGCATGGAGGATCAGCGCGATCGGCGCGTTTTCGCGCGGCGGCTCGGCGTAACGGCCTTCGACGCGTCCTGCAGGGCCGGGAAAAATGACTTCGGGCATGAAACGTCCTTGGCGAGTGGGGCGGGATCAGAGCGGAGAGGGCCGGCGGCGAAATCTTGACTGTTTTAGTAGGATGTCTACCTATCGCTGTGCGGCCGGCAATCCCTGCAAGGGATATGAGGGCGCGGCTTTTAGCACAAACGTCGGCGCAGCGTCAGCGCGATCGGCGCGGCGCGCGGACAGGGATTTTCATGCGATTGACCTCGAAGGGCCGCTACGCCGTCATGGCGCTCGCCGATCTCGCCGTTCACGGCGGCGAAGCGCGCGCGATCCCGCTGCAGGATATCGCCGCCCGTCAGGAGATTTCGCTCTCCTACCTCGAGCAATTGTTCGCCCGCCTACGGCGCGCCGGCATCGTCGCCGGCATGCGCGGGCCGGGCGGCGGCTATCGTCTTGCACGGCCTGCGGCGGACGTGGCGATCGCCGAAGTCATCGTGGCGGTCGACGAGCCGATCAAGACCACGCGCTGCCGCGACGGCTCGCTCAAGAGCTGCCAGGGCAAGGTCGGCCGCTGCATCGCGCATGATCTTTGGGACGAGTTGGGCCGCCAGATCCATGTGTTTCTCGCCGGCGTCTCGCTCGAGGACGTCGTGGCGCGGCGCGTCATCGGGCGCGCGGCTGCGCCCGGCCTTGCTGCGGTGAGTGCGGCGTGACCATGCGCGAAGGTGCTCATTATTGCGATTACAACGCCGGCGCGCCGCTGCGCCCGCAGGCGGTCGCGGCGACCACCGCTGCGCTCGGCGAGGTCGGCAATCCGTCCTCGGTTCATGCGGCCGGCCGGCGGGCGAAAGCGCGGCTCGAAGCCGCCCGCGACGACGTCGCCGCCGCACTCGGCGCGCGGCCGCGCGATCTTGTCTTCACCAGCGGCGCAACCGAGGCGCTCCACCTCGCCCTGGAGGGCGCGCGCCGCGCCGCGCCGGGAATGCGCCTCATCCTCAGCGCGATCGAGCATGACGCCGTCGCCGAGGCCGCACGCGAATGGCCAGGCGCCATGCGGGCGCCTGTCAACCGCGACGGCGTGATTGATCTCGAAGCCCTCGAAGCGCTGCTGGCCGATGGCCCGCCAGCGCTCGTCGCTTTGATGCTCGCCAACAACGAAACCGGTGCGATCCAGCCGGTGGCCGCCGCGGCGCGGCTGGTCCATGCAGCGCAGGGCGTCCTGCTCGTCGACGCCGCCCAGGCGCTCGGCCGGATCGAGATCGACATGATCCGCCTCGGCGCCGATGCGCTTGCCGTATCCAGCGTAAAGGCCGGCGGCCCGCCCGGCGCCGGTGCGCTCGTTCTGACGCCAGGATTCCCGTTCGCGCCGCCGCGCGCCGGCGGCGGCCAGGAGCGCGGCGCGCGGCCGGGTACGGAAAATGTCCCCGCGATCTCCGGGTTCGGCGCGGCCTGCGCCGCCGCGGTCGCCGATCTTGGGGCGCAGGCGCATGCCGTGCGTGCGCTGCGCGACCGGTTCGAATCGGGGCTCGCGCGCATCGCGCCGGACGCTGTGATTTTCGCGCAGGACGCAGCGCGGCTGCCTAACACGACGCTCGCAGCGTTCCCTGGCCGGCGCGCCGAGGCGGCGCTGATCTCACTCGATCTCGCGGGCGTCGCTGCGAGTTCCGGAGCGGCCTGTTCGTCCGGAAAGGTCCGCGCGAGCCGCGTGCTCGCCGCCATGGACGTGCCCGCTGCCCTGTCGCAGTGCGCGCTGCGCTTCAGCTTCGGCTGGGCTACGACGGACGCTGATATCGACGCCGCGCTGACTGCGCTCGGCAGGATTTGCGCGCCGCGGCTCGAAGGAGCTGTGTCATGAACGAGCACAAGCCGGGCATCGAACGCGACACAGTGGACGCCGTCCGCGACCTCGAGGCCGACAAGTACAAGTACGGGTTCACGACGCAGATCGAGCAGGAATTCGCCCCCAAGGGTCTCAGCGCCGATACCGTCCGCTTCATCTCCGCGAAGAAGGGCGAACCGGACTGGATGCTCGCTTGGCGGCTCGACGCGTTCGAACGTTGGCTCGCGATGGAGGAGCCGACCTGGGCGATGGTGGACTATCCCGCCATCGATTATCAGGACGCCTATTATTACGCGGCGCCGAAGGAAAAGCCGACGATCAAGAGCCTCGACGAGATCGATCCGGCGATCCTCGAGACCTACAAAAAGCTCGGCATCCCGCTGCGCGAGCAGGAAGTGCTGCTGGGCGTCGAAGGCGCGCCGAAAGTGGCCGTCGATGCCGTGTTCGACAGCGTCAGCGTCGTCACCACCTTCAAGGACGAACTCGCCAAGGCCGGCGTGATCTTCTGCTCGATGAGCGAGGCGATCCGCGAACATCCCGAGCTGGTGCGCCGCTACCTCGGCTCCGTCGTGCCGACGACCGACAACTACTTCGCGACGTTGAACGCGGCGGTCTTCTCTGACGGTTCGTTCGTCTACGTGCCGGCGGGCGTGCGCTGCCCGATGGAATTGTCGACCTATTTCCGCATGAACGCCCAGGGGACGGGCCAGTTCGAGCGTACGCTCATCATCGTCGAGGAGGGCGCATACGTCTCCTACCTCGAAGGCTGCACCGCGCCGATGCGCGACGAGAACCAATTGCACGCCGCAGTGGTCGAACTTGTCGCGCTGGCCGACGCCGAGATCAAATACTCCACCGTGCAGAACTGGTGGCCGGGCGATTCCGAAGGGCGCGGCGGGATCTACAATTTCGTCACCAAGCGCGGCGACTGCCGCGGCGCGCGCGCCAAGATCAGCTGGACGCAGGTCGAGACGGGCTCGTCTGTGACGTGGAAATATCCGAGCTGCATCCTGCGCGGCGACGACAGCGTCGGCGAGTTCTATTCGATCGCCGTCACCAACGGGCGTCAGCAGGCCGACACCGGCACAAAGATGATCCACCTCGGCCGCAACACGCGCTCGCGGATCATCTCCAAGGGGATCGCTGCGGGCCGTTCGCAGAACACCTACCGCGGGCTCGTCTCCGCGCACGCTAAGGCCGAAGGCGCGCGCAACTTCACTCAGTGCGACAGCCTCCTCATCGGCCCGCGCTGCGGGGCGCATACGATCCCCTACATCGAGGCGAAAACGCCCTCGGCGAAGTTCGAACACGAGGCCACGACCACGCGTCTTTCGGACGATCAGATCTTTTACCTGCGCCAACGCGGAATCCCCGCCGAGGACGCCGTGGCGCTGCTCGTCAACGGCTTCGTGCGGGAAGTGTTGCAGCATTTGCCGATGGAGTTCGCCGTGGAGGCGCAAAAGCTCGTTGCCGTGAGTCTGGAAGGGAGCGTGGGGTGATGTTGCGGATCGATGATCTTCACGCCTCCGTCGACGGCGCCGAAATCCTCAAGGGCCTCTCGCTCGAGGTGCCGGCCGGCGAGGTCCATGCGATCATGGGGCCGAACGGGGCCGGCAAATCGACGCTGTCCTATGTGCTCACGGGCCGGGACGGCTATGAGGCGAGCGCCGGCGGCGCGACGCTCGACGGCGTCGACCTTTTGGCGCTGGAGCCCGAGGCGCGCGCGGCGCTGGGCCTTTTTCTGTCGTTTCAGTACCCCGTGGAAATCCCCGGCGTGCCGATCCTCACCTTCCTGCGCACGGCGCTCAACGCGCAACGCAAGGCGCGCGGCGAAGCCGAAATGTCGAGCCCGGACTTTCTGCGCTTCACGCGCGCCAAGGCCGCGGCCCTGAAGATCGAGCCGGACATGCTGAAGCGGGCGGTGAACGTCGGCTTCTCGGGCGGCGAGAAGAAGCGCCTGGAGATCCTCCAGATGCTCACCCTCGAACCGCGCTTCGCCATCCTGGACGAGACTGACTCCGGCCTCGACATCGACGCGCTGCGGATCGTCGCCGACGGGGTCAACGCCCTGCGCGCGCCAAATCGCGCGATGCTCGTCATCACCCATTACCAGCGCCTGCTCGACTACATCCAACCCGACCGCGTGCACGTGCTCGTCGACGGCCGCATCGTCGACAGCGGCGGGCCGGAATTGGCGCTCGATCTGGAAGCGCGCGGCTACGATCGCTATTCCAAGGCCGCCTGATGAGCCTTGCGACCACCCTACGCGACGCGCTGCCGAGCCGGCGCACCGAGGCCTGGAAGTATTCCGACCTGCGTGCGGCGCTGCGCGATGCGCCGCTGCCCGATCGTCCGGCGCCGACAGACGGCGACGTTATCGCGGCGCTCGCGCCGGCGACCGAGCCGGTTCACGTGCAGGCCGGCGCGCCGCGCGTGATCGTGGAGCGGTTCGACGGCGACGGCCTCGATGCCCGCGCCCATCGTTTTGAAGTCGAGCCGGGCGCGCAGCTGACGCGGATCGTGCTGCAGACCGGGACCGGAACGCCGCTTTCCGCCTGCACCGTGCGCTTGGGCGCCGGCGCGCGGTTTTCCCAGCTGATCGTGGCCTTTGGCGGCGCTCTGGCGCGGATCGAAACCAGGGTCGATGTCGTGGGCGAGGGCGCTGCGGTTGAGCTCGCCGGGCTCTATCTCGTCGGCGCCGGTCGCCATGCCGATTTGACGAGCTGCGTCCGGCACGAGGCCGGCGGCTCCGCCACCACGCAATTGGTGAAGGGCGCTGCGCGCGCCGGCGGACGTGGCGTGTTCCAGGGCAAGATCGTCGTTGCGCCCGATGCGCAAAAGACCGACGCGCGCCAGACGCACCGCGCACTCCTCCTGGAGCCGGGCGCCGAGATCGACGCCAAGCCCGAGCTCGAGATCTACGCTGACGACGTCCAGTGCGCGCATGGCAACACGATCGGCGGGCTCGACGAGGCGGCGCTGTTTTACCTGCGCAGCCGCGGATTACCGCTCGCGCAAGCGCGCGCGATGCTGATCGAGGCCTTCCTCCTCGAGGTTCTGCCCGACTGGCTCGACATCGCCCTGCGCGGCGAGATCGAAGGCGCGATCGACGACTGGCTGAGGGCTGCGCCATGAGCTTCGACGTCGCCGCCGTCCGCGCGCAATTCCCGATCCTGACGCGCACTGTACACGGCAAGCCGCTCGTTTATCTCGACAGCGCCGCCTCCGCGCAAAAGCCGGAGGCCGTGATCGAGGCGATGAGCGGCGCCATGCGCGGCTCCTACGCCAACGTGCATCGCGGCCTGCACACGCTCGCCAACGAAACGACCGCCGCCTACGAGGGCGCGCGCGCTTCGATCGCGCGCTTCGTCAATGCCGCGAACCCGGAGTGCGTGGTGCTGACCAAGGGCGCGACGCACGCGATCAACATCGTCGCGGCCGGCGTCGGCGCCTCGATCGAACCGGGCGATGAGATCATCCTGTCGGTGATGGAGCACCATTCCAACATCGTGCCCTGGCATTTCCTGCGCGAGCGTAAGGGCGCTGTTTTGCGCTGGCTCGACGTCGACGACGATGGCGGGATCGACCTTGAGGCTTTCGCCGCGCTCATCGGCCCGCGCACGCGCATGGTCGCGCTGACCCACATGTCCAACGTGCTCGGCGCCTCGACGCCAGCGGCGGAGATCGTTGCGATCGCGCACGCGGCCGGCGTTCCTGTTCTGCTCGACGGATGCCAGGCCGTCGTCCACGGCCCCGTCGATGTGCAGGCGCTCGGCGCCGACTATTACGTGTTTTCGAGCCACAAGCTTTACGGACCGACTGGCGTCGGCGCGCTCATCGGCGCGCCCGGTGCGCTCGATCGGCTCCCCCCGTTCGAGGGCGGCGGCGAAATGATCGACGTCGTGACCAAGGACCGCGTCACCTACAATGATCCGCCGCACCGGTTCGAGGCCGGCACGCCGCCGATTCTGGAAGCGATCGGCTTCGGCGCGGCGATCGAATGGATGGAGCGCCAGGACCGCGCGGGCGCCCTTGCGCATGAGTACGCGCTGAGCGAACGCCTGATGGCGGGCCTGCGCGAATTCAATTGGCTGCGCCTGCACGGCCAGGCGCCGGGAAAGGCCGGGATCGTCGCATTCAGCGTCGAGGGCGCCCATCCGCACGACATCGCCCAGATCGTCGATCGCTATGGCGTCGCGATCCGCGCCGGCCACCATTGCGCGCAGCCGCTGATGCAGCGCCTCGGCGTGAGCGCCACCGCGCGCGCCAGCCTTGGAATCTATTCGACGGACGAGGACGTCGACGCCTTCCTCGAAGCGCTCGCCAAAGCGCGCAAGTTGTTGAGTTGAGAACCGCCATGAGCGACGCCAGCCAGACATCGACCATCGAACAGTCCGAACTCGATCGGATCACCGAGGATCTGATCGCCGCCTTCAAGACCGTCCACGACCCGGAAATCCCGGTCGACATCTATGAGCTCGGCCTGATCTACAAGGTCGACCTGAACGACGATCGCCACGTCGACATCGACATGACGCTCACCGCGCCGGGCTGCCCGGTGGCGGGGGAAATGCCGGGCTGGGTCGAGACCGCGGCGCTCAACGTGGCCGGTGTGAAGACCGTCAAGGTGAACCTCGTGTTCGATCCGCCGTGGACGCCGGCGCGGATGTCGGACGAAGCCAAGCTCGAACTCAATATGCTCTGACCCTTGCGGGTCGGGCCATCAGGGAGCATCTCAGATCCATGGCGCGCCAACGTCCCCAAGTCGTCACGCTCACTGAAGCCGCCGCCGCGCGTGTGCGCGAGATCATCGCCGCCGGCGACAAGCCCTATTTGCGCGTCGGCGTGAAGAACGGCGGCTGCGCGGGCATGGAATACGTCATGGACTATGCGGAGGCGCCCGCCCCGCTGGACGAGCGCGTCGCCGACAAGGGCGTCGAAATCCTGATCGACGCCAAGGCCGTGCTGTTTCTGCTCGGCACCGTGATCGACTATGAAACCACGCGCCTCGCGTCCAAATTCACCTTCACCAACCCGAACCAGACCGACGCCTGCGGCTGCGGCGAGAGCGTGACGATCGTGGCGGCGCAGGCCGACGCCTAAGGCGGCGCGTCCTTCTTCCCCTGTGGGAGAAGGTGGTCCGTAGGGCCGGATCAGGGGTGAACCACCGCATTTCCGAAGGCGACGCTGGGGCCGCTCACCCGACTCGGTGCGATCTGCCCGTTCCCACAGCCTGCTCTGAGTAAGCGTTCATGAGCCCTCCCCCAGCGGGGGAGGGTTGGGAGGGGGAGAGGGGCGCCGCTGCGGGATGGAACCCTCAAAGGTCGGCGCGCGTTCTCCCCACCCCTTGCCCCTCGCCGCTGGGGAGGGGAATCCGCGTTCTTCCGAAGATTTTGCAGGAATCCCAAAAGGGGAGAGCCCCCCATTTGACCCCTCCCGGCGGCTGCCCTAAGCCTCCCGGCCAAACGGAGCGCCCATGGCCGAGCGGGTCATCGTCACCGGCGGCGACGCCAAATACTTCCCCCTGATCGAGGACTTGTGCGAATCCGTGCGCGCCCAGCGCGATGCGGCCGCCATGGGGCTCGTCGTGATCGACGCCGGCCTCGAACCCGCCCAATGCGAACATCTCACCGCCCGATACGGCGCCCGCGTGATCAAGGTCGGCTGGGAGTTTCCCGAGGCCGAGGCGCGGGCCGGCGGCAAGGAATACCTGAAGATGTCGGTCGTGCGGGCGTTCCTCGACCGGCATTGTCCAGAGGCGGCGCTGATCGCCTGGGTCGACGCCGACGCCTGGATCCAGGATTTCGGCCCGCTTGATCTGATGTTTCAGGCCGCACAGGAGCAGCGCCTCGCCATCGTTTCGCAGACGTCGCGCTATTCGGCGGTCTCGATGACGGTGCAGTACGTCGGGCTCGGCCTCGCCCGGGTGCGTTCAATTCTATACAAAAACAGCCGCAACGCCGGCCTTCCAGAGGACGTCTGCCGCCGCCTTGGCGACAAGCCGACGCTCAATTCCGGCGTCTTCGTGCTGGCGCGCGAGGCGCCGCATTGGGAAGTCTGGCGGGCCCGCATGGGCGAGGCGATCCGGCGGGGGCGGGTGTTCACCGTCGATCAGTTGTCGATCGGCCTGATGATCTACATCGACGGCCTTGGCGTCGAACTTTGCCCCGAGATCTGCAATTACATGGGCCCCTGGAAGGCCTCGGCGGACGGGCGGTCTCTCGTCGAGTTCTACACGCCCTACGCCCGCGTCGGCGTGGTCCATATGGCCGGACAGGACGCCATGCGCGCCGATCCCGAGCTGACCATCCCCATCCCGACCGTCGGCGGCGGCGAGATCCGCAAGTCCCTGCGGCGCGCGGCCTGGCGCGGATGAGCGCGGCCGAACTGGCGCAGGATCTGTTCGCGCCGCTGGGGCCGATCCGGATCAAGCGCATGTTCGGCGGCGCTGGCATCTATGCTGGCGAAGTGATGTTCGGCCTGATCGCCGACGACGTCATCCACGTGAAAGCCGACGCTGCTCTTGCGGCGGCGCTGGAGGCCGAAGGATCGGGCCCGTTCGTTTGGGAGCCGACAAGCGGCCCGAAGGCCGGCCAGCGGGTCGCCATGTCCTATTGGCGCCTGCCGGACAGTGCGCTCGACGAGCCGGATCAGGCGTGCATCTGGGGGCGGCGCGCCCTCGATGTCGCGCGCGCCGCCGCCAAACCGAAAAAGCCGAAAAAGGCTGCGCTCAAGCGCCCTTGAAGGCGGCCGGGCGCTTCTGCAGGAAGGCCGTGACGCCCTCGGCGAAGTCGGCCGTGCGGCCGGCGTCGCGCTGGATGACGCGCTCCATGTTGAGCTGCTCCTGCCAGTGGTGGTCGAGCGACTCCCAGGCGATGCGGCGGATCATGGCGAGCGATTTCGGGCCGTTGGCCAGTTCCACCGCGAGAGCCTTGGCGGTAGCCATCAGGTCGGCGTCGGCGACGACGCGGTTGACCATGCCCCACTCGAGCGCCTTGGCCGCCGGAACCTTCTCGCCCAGGAGCATCATCTCCATGGCGCGGGCGCGGCCGATCATGCGGGGCAGGAGGTAGGTGGAGCCGCCGTCGGGCACGAGGCCGATGCGGCGGAACGCTTGCAGGAAATAGGCGCTCTCCCCGGCGACGATGAGGTCTCCCATCAGCGCGAACGAGCAGCCGACGCCGGCGGCGGCCCCGTTGACGGCGGTGACGAAGGGGATCGGCAGGTCACGCAGGAAGGTGACGAACGGGTTGTAGTGGCTTTCCAGCGCAGCGCCGGCGTCCATCTCGCCGGTTCCACGGCTGGACATGCCGCCGCCCGAAAGATTGGCCCCCGAGCAAAACCCGCGGCCTTCGCCGGTGAGGATGACCGCGCGGGCCTCTGAAGCGGCTTTCTTGAACGCTGCGTCGAGGTCGACGACCATATCGATGCCGGCGGCGTTCATGGTCCCCGGGTCGGCCATCGTGACGATAGCGACGCCATTTTCGAGGGCGTAGCGGACTTTCTCGGACATGGGTTCCTCCGTTTGGGCCTACGCTAAACCGCGCAGTGCGCCGGAAGAAGCCCTCACGCAGCGGAACGCGCGCTGGGATCGGCGTCGGTGGTGATGCGGTTGCGGCCGCCGCGCTTCGATGCATAGAGGCAGGCGTCGGCGCGCTCCATCAGCGCTTCCATGCTCTCGCCGCCGCGGAGACGCGCGATGCCCATCGAGATGGTGATCTTGCCGAGGTCCTCGCCGGTGGATTTGCGGAACAACTTTTTCGACTCGATCTGGCTGCGAATGGATTCGGCGAGCGTGTTCGCTTCGGTGAGGCCGGTGCTCGGCATAACGACCGCGAACTCCTCGCCGCCGTACCGGGCGACGCAGAACGATTCGCGCGCGGCTTTGCGCAAGGTCGTGGCGATGAACCGAATGATCTGGTCGCCGGTCTGATGACCCCAGGTGTCGTTGAAGCGCTTGAAATGGTCGATGTCGCACATGATCAGGCAAAGGTCGCCGGCGCCGGCGCGCGCTTCCTTGATCTTTGCGCGCAGCGTCTGGTCGAGCGCCTTGCGGTTGAACAGCCCGGTAAGGCCGTCGGACATCGATTCCGCGCGGACCTGGATCAGGGTTTCGCGCAGCGTCTCCATCTCGCGGGAGCTGTCCTGCAGGCGCGAGGTGAGGGCGCGGTTGTTCTGCGCCATCTGGACGGTCGCCGCGGCGAGGCCGGCGACGAGTTCACGCAGGTTCCTGGTGTCGATCCCGAGTTCGAGGATCGCAGCGGCGCGGTCGAGGGTGTCGGAATAATCGCCATGCTGCTGTCCGGCGGACTGCAGCGCCACGATCACTTCGTTGATCTCCCGCGCGATCGATTCGCCCGAGGCGAGCAATTGGGCGGTGAAGCGCTCGCTCGTGAAAAACATCTCGTGCAGTTCAGCATTGAGGTCGTCGCTGAACGGCTGGCCTGCGGCGATGATCTCTTCGAGCCTGCGACGCAGATCAGGGTGTCCGCCGAGCTTGTACGAGAGCCAGATCTCGTAATTCTGCGAGGACGGCGGAATGTTGTGGTCGCCCATCAGGTCGATGGTCGTGTGGCCGAGGGCCAGACCTGGCTGGCCGCGCAACTGATGTAGGGAATCGAGCACTTCGACCTCGCTTACCGATCCTCTAGGGCTAGCCCCATTTGGTGGACGGGAAGTAAACGCAGGTTAATCGACGCCTCTTGCATCGGCCGGTGCGCCAACCATACTGCGCCGCCTTCGGCAGGCTCCGCGAGAGGCCGCCAGACAGGCGAGGGAGGCTGACGATGAACGTGATGACGAACCTTACGGCGGAAGAGCAAAAGCGCCGGATGCGCGACATCCTGGACCGTCAGAAGGCCCGCCAGATCGCCGACGGCATTCCCAGCGCCGCCGTGCGCATCGACCGGATCGACCGGGCGATCGGCCTTCTCGTCGACCACGCGGCGGACATCGCCGAAGCGCTCAACGCCGATTTCGGCGCCCGCTCCAAAGACACGACCGCCTTCACCGACGTCGCCAGCTCGATCGGCCCGCTGAAGCATGCGAAGGCCCATCTGGCCAAGTGGATGCGGTCCTCCAAGCGCAAGCCGGAATTTCCGTTCGGCCTGCTCGGCGCGAAGGCTGAAGTGCGCTTCCAGCCGAAGGGCGTGATCGGGATCATCAGCCCCTGGAACTTCCCGGTGAATCTGACGTTCGCGCCGCTCGCGGGTGTTTTGGCGGCCGGCAACCGGGCGATGATCAAGCCGTCCGAACTGACCCCGGCGACAAGCGACCTGATGAAGGCGATGTTCGCCAAGGCCTTCACTGAGGATGAAATCGCCGTTTTCGTGGGCGGACCGGACGTCGGCGCGGCCTTCACCAGCCTGCCGTTCGACCATTTGGTCTTCACCGGCGGCACCTCGATCGCCTACCACGTCATGCGCGCGGCGGCCGAAAACCTCGTCCCGCTGACGCTCGAGCTGGGCGGCAAGAGCCCGGTCATCGTCGGCCGCTCCGCCGATCTCGGCGTCGCCGCGGCGCGCATCATGGCCGGCAAGACGCTCAACGCCGGCCAGATCTGCCTCGCCCCCGACTATGTGATGGCCCCGGCCGATAAGCGCGACGCGTTCGTGGCGGCCGCAACGAGCGCCGTGACGTCGATGTTCCCGACCATTCGCGACAATCCCGATTACACCGCGATCGTCAGCCAGCGGCACTACGACCGCATCCGCGGCCTGATCGAGGATGCTCGCGCGAAGGGCGCCAAGATCGTCGAGATCAATCCGGCGAACGAGGACTTCAGCCAGCAGGAATTCCGCAAAATCCCGCCGACGCTGGTGCTCGATCCGACCGACGACATGAAGATCATGCAGGACGAGATTTTCGGCCCGGTCCTGCCGGTGAAAACCTATTCCGAGCCGCGCGACGCCGTCGCCTACGTCAACGCAAATCCGCGCCCGCTCGGCCTCTATTATTTCGGCCAGGATGTCGGCGAGCAGGAGATGGTGCTGACGAACACCATGTCCGGCGGCGTCACCGTCAATGACGTGATCTTCCACATCGCCAACGAAGACCTGCCGTTCGGCGGCATCGGTCCGGCCGGTATGGGCGCCTACCACGGCTATGACGGGTTCCTGGAATTCTCCCACCGGCGTTCGGTCTACAAACAGATCGGCGCGGAGAAGATCCTCGGTATGACCCGCCCGCCGTACACGGACGGGTTCCGCAAGCTGATCGGCGGGCGCATCAAGCGCTAAGGCGCGCGCGTCACGAAAGTTTCGAGGACGACCCGGCGCGGCGGGTGCTAGGACCCGTCGCGCATGCTCAATATCCTTCTCATCACGCTCGATCAGTTCCGCGGGGACGCTTTGTCCTGCGCCGGTCATCCGATCGTGCGCACGCCCAATCTGGATCGGCTCGCTTCTGAGGGCGTGCGCTTCGCGCGCCATTACAGCCAGGCGGCGCCATGCAGTCCGGGCCGGGCGAGCCTCTACACTGGCCTCTACCAGATGAACCATCGCGTGGTGGCCAACGGCACGCCGCTCGATCGCCGTTTCGACAACCTCGCCAAGGCCGGCCGCCGCGCGGGCTACGCGCCGGCCCTTTTTGGCTACACTGACCAGAGCATCGATCCGCGCGACGCGCGCGGCGCCGAGGATGACCGCCTCAGCAATTACGATGGCGTGCTGCCAGGGTTTGACGATGTCGGCAGCCTGCGCCCGGGCCGGCCCGACGCCTGGATCGCGCATCTGCGCGATCTCGGTCACGTCGTGCCCGATGATGCGATGGAGGCGATCGCCAGCGAGAGCGAGCGGTCCGAGGACCTGAGCCTTTCCGCCTACCTGACCGACACATTCATCGCCTGGCTGGAGACCCGCGACGCGCCTTGGTTCGCCCACTTAAGCCAGTTTCGCCCGCACGAGCCGTTCGCTGCAGCCGGCCGGTTCGCGTCGATGTACGATCCCGCCGACATGCCGGCGCCGATCGCGGCGTCCGACGAACGGCACTGGCTGCACGACGCCTTCCTGCGCCATCCGCGGCTCGCCGCGCCGACCGATCCCGACGCCGTGCGGCGCATGAAGGCGCAATACTTCGGCATGGTCAGCGAAGCCGATCACCAGCTCGGGCGGGTGTTCGCGGCGCTCGAACGGCTCGGCCAATGGAACGACACGCTGATCGTGGCGACCTCCGACCATGGCGAGCAGCTCGGCGACCACGGCCTCATCCAGAAGTTCGGCTTCTTTGAGGGCAGCTACCACATTCTCGGCATCGCCCGCGATCCGCGGCCCGGCAAAGCGCGCGGCGCTGTCGTCGAGGCGTTCAGCGAAAACGTCGACGTGTTTCCCACGCTCTGCGAGGCGATGGGCGCGCCGATCCCCTCCCAGTGCGATGGCCTGCCGCTCACGCCGTTTCTCGCCGGCGAGGCCAAGCCCGATTGGTGGCGCAACGCCGCGCACTGGGAGTTCGACTGGCGCTTCAGCTTCATCCGCGGCGGTCCGCACGATTGGCCGCGCGATCGCCGGCTGGAGCGGCAAAATCTCGTCGTCCATCGCAGCGAGACAGCCGCCTACGTGCATTTCGGCGACGGCGCCTCGCTGGCTTTCGACCTGGCCGCCGATCCAACCTGGCGCACGCCGCTCGCCGACCCGGGCGCGCGTCTCGCGGCCGCGGAAGGGCTGTTGACCTGGCGCGCCCAGCATCTCGATCGAACGATGACCGGCATGCTGGTGGAAGACGGCGGCATCGGCCGCTGGCCGCCGATGGATGGAACCTGGAAAACGGAGCGCACGTCATGACCACCGCCGCGCAGGGCCCGGTGACCCACTTCGCCACGATCGAGGCGCTGGAAGACTTCCTCGGCTCGACCGCCGGCGTGCAGACCGAGGAGCCCGGGCTCCATGAACTCGATCACGGCCTGCAATGCGCCGCAGAACTGGAAGCTGTCGCGCCGGACGATCTGGAACTCCAGGTCGCCGGGCTCGTCCACGACGTCTGCCACGGCCAATGCCATATCAGCGTGCACGCGGAGGTCGGCGCCGAAGCCGTGCGCGGCCTGCTCGGCGATCGCGTCGCCGATCTCATCGCGCTGCATGTTGACGCCAAGCGCTATCTGGTCGCCACCGACGAAGCCTACGTCGCGCGGCTCTCGCCGGTCAGTGTCGCGACGCTACGTCTGCAGGGCGGCGGCATGAACGACGACGAGATCGCCGCTTTCGAAGCCAAGCCGTGGGCGCGGGACGCCGTGCTTCTGCGCCGGGCGGATGAAGCGGCCAAAGTTCCCGGGCGTGCGGTGCCGGGGCTTGATCATTGGCGACCCGCGCTGCGCAAGGTCGCGGCCGCGCAATCGCGATGAGCGCGCTGCAGGCGATAAGGCTCGATGATCCGCGCCTCGAAGTGCGCGGCGCTCTCCACATCGAGCGCGCCTCTGATCGGATGACGTTCCGCCGTCTGCCGGCCTGGACGCGCGCGCAATCGCCGGAGCCGGCGTTTGATCTCATGGTGGGCATGACGTGCGGCGTGCGCCTCGTGTTCTGCACGACCTCGCGCGCGCTCGAGATCGACGTGCTGGAGACCGGGCTGCAATTCGCCGGCGAAGCGCGTCGCCCCGCCAGGATCGACGTCGTGCGTGCGGGCGCCCTTCAAAGCGCGGATCTGGTCGCCGGCCATACGATCATCGTCGAGGAGGCTGGCGCGGGGTTTGCGGCCGGCGCCGCGCAGACCCTGCGCTTCGCACTGCCGGAAGGGGCGGGACCGGTCGAAGTCTGGCTGCCGCAGGCGGCGATGACGGACGTGCTCGGCGTGCGGATCGAGGCCGATGCCGAATGCGCAGCGCCGCCGCCGCCGCGCGTCGTGTGGGCCCATTACGGCAGCTCGATCAGCCACGGTATGGAAGCGGCGGGGCCGGCGCGCACGTGGCCGGCGCTCGCCGCCCGGGTGCACGGCATCGACGTCGTCAATCTCGGGCTCGCCGGCCAGTGCCAGCTCGACGGCTTCGTCGCGCGCGCACTGCGCGATGGCGCGTTCGACGTGATCAGCATGGAGATCGGCGCCAACATCGTCGCCCTGGATGCGATGCGTCGCCGCACGTTCGCGCCGGCGCTCGACTCCTTCCTCGATACGATTCGCGAGGCCCGCCCATCCACGCCGGTGATCGTCCTGTCGCCGATCCATTGCCGTTTGCTGGAGACCGAACCCGGCCCGCTCGTGCGGCGCGCCGGCCCCCGCTACGAGCGCCAGGAGCGGCCGTTCGCGAAGTCCGACGGCGCTCTCTCATTGAGTGACGCGCGCGCCATCATCGAGGCCGTCGTCACCCGCCGGCGCGCGGCGGGCGACGCTGGTCTGCACTATGTGGACGGATTAAGCCTATTGGGCTCTGCCGACGCCGCGCTGCTCACGGACGACCTCCATCCGAACGCGGACGGACATTCTCTGCTTGCAACGCGCTTCGCGCCGCTGCTGGAGGCGGCCGTGCGCCTCAGCCCGTAATCGACTTCACTTTCACATACTCGCCGGGCGCGTCGCCGAGCAC
>JBMOIB010000055.1:0-18153 GCA_049317545.1 Caulobacterales bacterium
GCGTCGTTCTCGGCGGCGATGACGGAGAGATTCTGGAGGAGCCCGTGCGCGGCGATCGAAGCGGCGAGGGCTTCGATGTCGGCGCGCTTATCGGTGCGGCGAACATTGCTTGCGTGGGGCGATAGCTTTGGAAGCGGGACCAGGAAGACGCGGGCGGTATGCTCGCGGTGATCGACAGCTGCGATGGACATGAGAGCCTCGTTCGGCTCCCGGCGGCAGGATGCGAAGCCGGGGTCGCGTGCGCGACCCGTTCCGTTCTGCCCGCGCCTGGAGGCGGCCGATCAAGGGCGAAGAGCGCAGCGTCCCTTGACCGGGCGCCGGCGTGGGCGAACAGACCCCGGGAAGCGCGCGCGACGCCGGTGCGGCTCGCGGTCGTGGCCGAAGTGGAGAAGCACGCCAGGCAGGGGGGAAGGCTCGTCCGTTTGAGCGTGGCGGCCAGGGCTTCGTCGCGGCTATCGATGCCCCGAAAGGCTTGGACGATGTCAACGGCAACGCGCAAGGCGGCTTTGGTGACCGGCTCGGGCACGGGGATCGGCGCCGCGATCGCTCGCTCCTTGGCCCGGCAGGGCGTGAACGTGGCGGTCAATCACCTCGGGGAGACGGACCGGGCCCCGGCCGAGGCGGTTGCGGCCGATTGCCGGGCCGCGGGGGGCGAGGCCGTCGTCCTCCAGGGCGACGTCGGGCGAGATGAGGACTGCCGCCGGCTCGTCGCAGACGCCGCAGAGCGCTGGGGTCGGTTGGACTACCTCGTCAACAATGCTGGGTACTCGGCAGGGCGGCCCCTGCAGGATTATGACGCCGTCGAGGTCGTCGAGTTCGAACGGGCCTTCGCCGTCAATACGATCGGGCCGTTCCTTCTGTCCCGCTACGCCGCGGCGCACATGCGCAAGTCGGGCGGCGCCATCGTGAACATCTCTTCCATGGCTGGGCTGACGGCGATGGGGAGTTCTCACGGCTATTGCGCGAGCAAGGCGGCGCTTCTCAGCATCACGCGAACGATGGCGCGGGCGCTGGGGCCTCAGGTCCGCGTCAACGCGGTCTGCCCCGGGCTCGTCGACACCGACCATCCGCGTCGCGTGATGGGAGACAGGTTCCAGGAGATCGTGGCGCTCGCCGCGCGCCAGAACGTTCTGGGAGAAATCCTGCAGCCCGAGGACATCGCGGCGACCGTCGTGTTTCTTCTTCTCCATGCTGAACAGGTTACGGGCGAAGTCGTCCGGGTCGACGGCGGCGGTCATCTCGGCGGACGTTTGGGATAGCGGGCAATTGGACTTGAGGCTGCGCCGGGGTCTCGTATCTGGCGCCGATCGAACGACAAGCGAAACCAAGGAGAGAAGCGCGAATGCAGCAGGGGGTTTCACCGGGTCTGGCGGACGAGATCAGACGTTACGTCCTCGAGCACGACGGCAGCGCGCAGTGCCCCTACGCGGCGTATGCGGAGCTGCGTCGCGCAGCACCGGTCTATCGAGCGCCTCAGGGCATCTGGATCGTTACAGATTACGAGACCTACAACACCTTGCTGCGCGATCGTCGCATCAGCCGAAGTGTGGCGGCGAAGACGGAGATGGGGGTCGCGCCGCCCGACGCCACCCCCGACGAGAAGGCCGCGTTGGATTCCTTTCCGCACATGATGATCAATCAGGACGGAGAGGACCACCAGCGCGTGCGGCGTCTAATCCGCGGCGCGTTTCTGCCGGCCTATGTCGAATCGTGGCGGCCGCGCATCGAGGAGGTAGCGCGCGAGGTCGTCGACGACGCCCTGAAGCTTGGCGCCTTCGACTTCGTGGAACACGTGGGGTATCCGCTGCCGGAAAGGATCATGACCGATTTGATCGGTGTCCCGGACGGCCATCGTTCGATTTGGGCGGGCTGGTCACGCGCGATCACGCGCTTCAGCCGCGCTGAAGGCGATCGGGCGCCCGATATCACGGCGGTGCGCGCGGCGATGACGAACTTCTATGTCTACATGCGCGACCTGGTCCTCAAGCGGCGCACCGAGGGCGACTATAGCGGCGAAGACATGCTGTCGGTCTTGATCCGCGCCGAAGAGGAGGGGGATCGCCTCTCCGACACGGAACTCGTCGCGACCATGATCACGTTGACGATGGCGGCCCACGAAACGACCGCGAACCTGATCTCGAACGGCATAGCGACGATCCTCAAGGATCGCTCGCATTTCGAAAAGCTCGAGGCGAACCTCGATCTCGTTCCGCAAGCCGTCGAGGAGATGCTGAGAACGGATTCGCCGTCGCCTGCCGTTCTCCCGCGCGTCGCGACCGACGATATTCAGGTCAAGGGCGTCACGATTCCCAAAGGCGAGCGCATCGTGTTCCTGACGTCGGCGATCAATCGCGACCCTGCCGTCTTCGACAATCCGGACACCTTCGACATGATGCGTCCGGACATTGCGCGTCATCTCGCGTTCGGCTCTGGACCGCACATTTGCATCGGGCAGCACCTCGCGCGCCTTGAGTCGATCACGATGTTCCGGGAGGTGCTCACGCGGATGCCGAACCTCCGCCTGACGGAGGAGCCCCGCTTCAGCGCGGGGCGGGCGCGGCACCTTGAGAAGCTCATGGTGGCGGTATGACCGCGCTCGCGGAACTGGCGGCCAAGCAGGCCATCACGGAGCAGATCTACCGGTACTGCCGGGGAATCGATCGCATGGACCTAGATCTGGCGCTGTCCGTCTGGCACTCCGATGGCGTGGTCGATTTCACTGACGGCATCGCCGTCAGCAATTACCCGCCAGGGCCGCCGCCAGTGCCCGTTCATCGGCACTTCGAATGGGCGTGGCCTTTCCGAAAGACGTTCCTTTCGCACTCTCACCAAGCGACAAACATTCTGATCACCGTCGACGGTGACCGGGCTGCGTCCGAAACGACGAGCATCACGGTGCTGCAGAAGGCGGGGGAGAGCGGAACAATCGATCAGGAGGTTTTCTGGGGGCGCTGGCTCGATCGGTGGTCAAAGCGTGACGGACGATGGGCGGTCGACTATCGGAGGGCGATTACAGACTGCCGCTTCGCGACATCGTGGGCAGCGCGGCCTGTAGATGATCCTGCCCCGCGCGCCGCGCGCCGAGACCGGAGCGATCCATCGTACTGGTTCTTTGATCTCTCGCTTGGGACAGACTCCATTGTCGAAGCGTCCCGGCAATCGGCGAGAGGCGGAGCGCAATGAATCAGTCATCGCATGGCGCGACAAAGCCTGCCAACGAATGGGCCAGTGGGGGAGCGCTGGTGGTGGCGGCCACCGGCGGCATGTCGGTTGCGGCCCTCCTGATCTACACGTCGGGGGTCTTTTTCGAGCCGCTTCAACGCGAGTTTGGGTGGTCTCGCACAGAGATCGTCTCGGGGCTGACGATCAATTCCATCGTCGCGGTCGTCCTCGCTCCGATCCTGGGCAGGCTGGTTGATCGGCATGGCGCTCGAACACTGGCGCTGCCTGGCCTTGTGCTTTTCACGGGCGCTTTCGCCGCGCTTGGACTGTCAACCGGATCGGTATGGCTCTGGTGGGCGATGTGGTTCGTGCTTTCCATTTCGGCCTCCATGCTCAGTCCGACCGTATGGACCTCTGCTGTCGCGGAGAGGTTTGACCGGCATCGAGGGCTTGCGCTCGCGATCACCTTATCAGGCACTGGCGTTACCGGGATCGTCGGGCCGCTCCTGGCGACATTGATGCTGTCGCATTGGGGGTGGCGCGGGGCGTACTTGGGACTGGCGGTTCTCTGGTGCGTCGTCATCCTGCCTCTGGCGATTGCCTTCTTCTGGAGCCGGCGAGAGCTCGTGGGGCGCGCCACCGCCACGGCCGCACCGCCGGCGTCAGAGATGACCAAGCTTGGGGACCTCGCGCCGATCCTGCGCTCCGGCCCATTCATTTGCCTTTCGCTCGGCACGTTCCTCGTCGTGATGGTGACGACCGGCGCGCTCGTTCACTTCGTTCCTTTTTTACTCGACCATAAGGTATCTCCATCAGTCGCGGCGACGGCAGCTGGCATCATTGGGATCGCGAACATTCTGGGGCGCATAGGAACGGGATTCATATTGGACCGTCTGGATCCGACGAAGGTCGGCGCCTTCATGTTCGGCGCGCCGATCATCGTCATGGTCGGGCTCCTTGGATTTGACGGAACCCTGGCAAGCGCCTTTGCGCTCGCCTTCATTCTCGGTGTCTGCGTCGGCGCCGAGCTGGATATCGCCGCGTATCTGACGTCGAGATCATTCGGAACGAAGAATTTCGGACTTCTGTTCGGCGTGGTGGTCGGCTTGGTCGCATTTGCCGCCGGAGCTGGTCCTCTCGTCGCCGGCGCAGTCGCGGACTCGACGGGTGACTATCGAACCGCGCTTTGGGCTGCGATGCCGCTTTGCTTGTGCGCGAGCGCGCTGGTCTTTGGCGTTGGCTCGAAGCGAGCGCAGACAGCGTAACGTTCCCGGTTCAACGCGGTCTTAGTGCTGGCTTTCCGGAAGATGAACGACCAGTTCATCGAGGTCTTGCGAAACCTTGATCTGGCAAGCCAGCCGAGATGTTTCGCGACCCCCGTTCGCAAAGTCGAGCATCGTGCTCTCGATTTCGCCGGGCGCGCCAACCTTGGCGAACCAGGCATCGTCGAAGAACACGTGACAGGTTGCGCAGGCGCAGGCTCCGCCGCAGTCCGCGTCGATTCCTGGTACGCCGTTCTTTACAGCTGTCTCCATCACCGATTCACCCGGCTTCGCCACGATCTCGTGACGCTGCCCATTGATCTCGATGAAGATGATCTTTGGCATGTCGGCCTTCTTCAGTCTGCGATGAGTTTGAGATGAGGGAAGTGCGACCGAAGGGTCTCGGTCAGGCCGTCGCGCCAGGACACCCGACACGGTCCGCAAATCGCCTCGCGCTTGGCGTTATCGCAGAGATACATGTCATGGTAGTAGTCTGACGCCTTGAACGTGAGCTTTGCGCCGGCCTGCGCCGCGACATCGCCAAGCATTTGCGAAAAGGTCATGGGCTCGTCGCCCGCCATGTTGACGATCGTTGCCGGAACGGCCGCTGCTTGCAGCAGTGTGGGCGTGAACCGCGCAATGTCGTCGACGTGAATGGGCGCGCACCAGCGCTCGAAATCAGGGCGCTCTATGGCTTCGCCGGCGAGCATGCGCTTCAGGAAGCTGACAGGAACACCGCCCCAGCTTCCGGGCCCGTAGCATACGCCAGGGCGGATGATGACGGTGGGAAGGTCATAGAGCGTCGCGAGCGCGCGCACGACCGCTTCAGCGGCGATCTTGCTAACCTGGTATGCGGGAATGAAGACGAGCCCGCCGCCGAGCGGGTCGGTTTCCTTGTGGCGGTGGTCCGGCTCGAGATGTTTGTAGATCGCGGTCGACGAGATGAAGAAGAAGGCCTCGGCTGTCTTGAAGCGCGTCATGAGTTTCGCGCATGCCACGCCGTTGACGTCGATCGCAGCGTCGTAACTCTGGGTTTCCCGCAGCATCGCCGTATGAATGACGTGCGTGACGTCCGCAGGCGGCGTCTCCGGAAAGTCGTCGGTCGCCATGTTCCATGCGATGCAGTGCACGCCTGCGGCTTCCAGTTCCGCGCGCGCAGCCGCCTCGTTTTCTCCGAACAGAGATAATCCCCAGACCTCGTTGTCCTTCGCCAGGAGCAGGGCGATTGGGCGAGCGATGAGGCCGGTGACGCCGGTGATCAGAATCTTGCGCTTCTTGAGCATTGCAGGTGTCTCACGTGGGAAATCGCGTCTAACAGGGCCGACCATCTCGGCAATCGTCCGTTCGGCCGAATCCACGCCCCTCGCGTCCTTGGGCCGGCATGGAGCTTTCGCAGACGCCAGGCGCGGACGACTTTAGTCCGCCAGGACCATGCAGTTGCGTCCGCGATCTCTAGCCTGCGCATCCTGGCGAGACGCTGGCGTTTTGGCGGAAGGGCGGTATCGGATGTTGGCGCGCTGGCGATCTCCGTCCGCGCTGACGAGCGTCGCCGATGCTCCTCCAGAGGGCGTGCGCAGCTCCAAGACCGGGAGGATTTGATGACCACGTCGTTCGATAATGCCGCTTTGCTCGATGGACGCAGCTTTATCGATGGTGCGTTGACCGAGGGGAGCGGTGGCGTGCGGCCGCATGTCTATCCCGTGACGGGTCAGCCCCGCGGCGAGTGCCACTATGGCGGGGAAGCGGATGTAGATGAAGCGGTGCGCGCCGCCGAGCGCGCCTTTCCCGCGTGGCGCGCCGTCGACCCCTCGACGCGGCGCGGATACCTTCAGCGGCTTGCGGACCTCCTGATCGCCCACAAACCGGAGTTCGACACGATCAACGCCTACGAGCTCGGCGTCCCAATGCAGGTCGGCAGCACGGCGATCCTCACGGCCATGTGGTTCCAGTACTATGCGGGGTGGATCGACAAGATCGAAGGCCACGTTCCAACGCTCGCGACGAGCGGCGGCTTCGGATACACCCGCGCCGAGCCGTGGGGCGTGATCTGTGCGATCGTGCCCTTCAATGGCGGGCTCATCGACATCGGCCTGAAAGTGGCTCCAGCGCTCGCAGCAGGCAATACGGTCGTCATCAAGCCGTCCGAGCTCGCGCCGTTTGCGCCTATTCTTTTCGCAAAGCTCGCAGCGAAGGCCGGGATCCCGGATGGCGTCGTCAACGTCATCCAGGGGGGCGCAGCCGTCGGAGACGCGCTGGTCCGTCATCGTGGGATCGCCAAGATCAGCTTCACGGGCGGCGGTTCGACCGCGCAAAAGGTCTTGCGCGCCGCGGCCGATCGCATGACGCCTGTGGTGACCGAACTCGGCGGCAAATCGGCGAATATCATCTTCCCGGACGCCGACCTCACGCGTGCGCTCGATTTCTCCTGCCGCTTTCCGCTGGAGGTGCAGGCGGGGCAGAATTGCCAGAAGCCGTCTCGCTTGTTCGTGCACCGCTCGATCTACAAGGAGGCGCTCGATCGCATCGCCGCGATCGCCGAGAGTTTCGTGCTCGGCGATCCCTTCGAGTCCGGCACGACGATGGGGCCAGTGATCAGCGAGCCGCTTGCTGAGCGCTGCGTTTCGATGGTCAAGGCGGGCGTGGCGCAGGGGCAGGGGCGGCTCTTGACCGGCGGCGCGAGGCTCGGCGAACGGTTCGCGAACGGCTTTTTCGTGAAGCCGACGGTCGTCGCCGACGTCGACAACGCCTCGGCCTTGGCTCAGGAGGAAATCTTCGGGCCGGTGCTCTGCGTCCTGCCGTTCGACACCGAGGAAGAGGCGGTCACGAAGGCGAACGACACACCGTTCGGATTGTCCGCCTACATACAGACGCGGGATTTGGCCACCGCGCACCGCGTCGCGGCGCGGCTCGAAGCGGGCATGGTCAACGTCAACGGCTTCTACAACGTCAATCCCGGTAGCCCGTTCGGCGGCTACAAGACGAGCGGCGTCGGGCGCGAAGGCGGCCGCTGGGGCATCGAAGAGTTCCTGCAGGTCAAGAACGTCTTCATCGATTTCTGAGGTGAGCGGGAAGCTCCGCAAGCAGAGGCGTCATCATGGGCGAGTTCGTTGACAAGGTCGTGGTGATCACCGGAGCCGGCGGTCACGTCGGGAAGGTGCTGGCGCGCATGTTCGCGCGCGAAGGCGCCAAGGTGGCGGGCGTCGACATCAATCAGGCCGCGCTCGATGGCTTCGAAGCGGCCGTGGCCGAGGTCGCCGGGCGATCCGTCGCGGTGGCGTGCGATCTGCGGGATTGGTCCGCACTGGAGCGGGCCGCGAAGGAGATCGTCGGCGCATTTGGCGGCATCGATATCCTCGTGAACACGGCGACGGCGCGCACCAATCCCGTCTGGAAGGCCCTCGAGGATAGCGTGCACGAGGAGATGACCGAACTGATGGAGGTCGGGCCCAACGGCATGCTGGGCGCGATGCTCGCCGTGCTTCCCTATCTGAAGGCGAAGGGCGGCAAGATCATCAATTTCGGATCCGGAAGCGGCCGCAATCCCGCCGCCGGGCTGGGCACCTACGGCGTGAGCAAGGCCGCCGTGCATTCGCTCACGAAGATCGCCGCCAAGGAATGGGGCAAGTACAACATCACCGTGAACGGCGTGCTGCCGTTCATGATGACCCCCAACCTGGAACGAACGCTCCGAGAAGAACCGGAGAAGATCGAGCCGTTCCTGCCGCCGCTGCGTCGCGTCGGGGATCCCGAACGCGATATCGGACGCGTGGTCATGTTCCTGGCGAGCGATGCGGCGAGCTTCGTGACCGGCCAAAATCTGCCCGTCGACGGCGGCGGCGACATGGTGATGTGAGACACATTAGTGCGCCTCGGCGGCGTCCCGAAACGACGCCGAAGCGCAAACATGGCCGCTCAGCGATTCAGGACGCTCAGCAAGTCAGGCTGTCGGCAGGTTGAACAGCCGCTCGGCGTTCTTGTGGGAGATCTTCGCCTTGTCCTCGGCGCTGAGGCCCATGGTCTCGAGGTGCTGAAACTCGTCGACCCAGTTCCACCCGCTGTAGTTCGAGCCGACGACGAGATTGTCCGCGCCCCAACTTTCGACGAGGAAGCGACGGGCCGCGGGATCATGCACGAGAATGTCGAAGTAGAAGTTCTTCTTGTACTCGTACGGTGACTTCTTGCACCGCACGCCCGGGTTCTTCACGCGCCAAGCGCCTTCGATCCGGCCGATCTGGTAGGGCGTGAAGCCGCCGCCGTGCGTGATGTAGACCTTGAGTTCGGGGAAGTCGTCGAACACGCCGCCGAGAACCATCCGGGCGAACGCATCCGTCTCTTGCGCCGTATACCCCGTCACCCACGACAGATTGTACTTGTCGGGTTCGCCCGCGGCCATCGGCCTTGGGTAAGGGTGAATGAAGATCGCCATGTTCTCTTCACAAAGCGCTTCGTACAGCGGCCACATCACCGGATCGTCGAGCCCATAAACGCTCGCGTCGCTTCCGATGTTGACGCCTCGCCCGCCCATGCGCGCTGACCGCTTCAATTCCGTGACGGACGCCTCGACGTCCTGGAGCGGCACGGACGGGCACCAAAAAAACCGATCGGGATGTACGGAACAGAACTTCGCCATGCAGTCGTTCTGGATTTCGTGGAAGCGGCGCGCGAGATCCTTGTCGGCCCAGTAGAGGTACAGCAGCGGGGAGCCGCTGATCCCCAGCATGTCGATCCCCACGTCGTCCAGCCGTGCGCGGAACCAGTCGGGGTCGTTCATCTTGTACATCGTTTCGCGCGGATCTTCGTTGCGCGGCACTTCCGCGATATAGGGACCGACGCGGAATTTCCACTTTCCTTCATCCTGGTAGTATTCCGGGCCATAGGACCCGGCCTTGTTGAAGGTTTCGGTGAAAACGATATGTCCATGCATATCGATCTTGCGCATCTGTACGTCCCTCAGCCGAGTTCGAGCGTGAACGTCGCGCCCTTCCTGCGGAAGCACATCGTTCGATCCGACTAGGATCCGCCTTACGTTCCCCGCTCGTCATAGTCCTTTCGCGGTATGCCATCGGCGGCGATTGGCACATCCTGCTCCGGCTTGGCGCGAGGTTCGCGCGCGGCGGCGGGAGTGGTCGGATGGTGCGCGTGCAGCAGCTGCAATACATCGTGCTCGGGGCGAAGGATCTTGACGCCTGGGATACGTTTGCAACGAAGGGGATCGGGCTCGTGCTCCGCGAACGGACCGCCGATACTCTTTATTTGCGCTGCGACCGAGCATTCGCGCGGATCATCGTGGTCAAGAGCGACAACGAGGACGCCCATGCCCTGGGCTGGAGCGTCAGCTCGGAAGCGGAGTTCGAGGCGTTCAAGGCCAAGCTCGAAGGCGCTGGGATTCGTTTTGAGGAAGTTTCGCGCGAGGCCGCATTTGCGCGAAAGGCGCTTAAGGTCCTGCGGCTCTCGGATCCCGACGGGATCGTGCACGAGATCGCGTGGGGGATCGCCGTTGACGACCGGACACCGTTCATCTCTCCGATCGTCGAGAAGGGCTTCCGATCCGGGGACCTCGGGCTCGGCCACTCGGTTCTGAGCATTCGCGATCTGGACGCCAGCAAGGCGTTTTTCCGGGACGTCCTCGGCCTCAAAGTGACGTCGCACTTCTTCATTCACGGGTTCGAGGCGGTCTTCCTGCGCTGCAACGCACGGCACCATTCCGTCGCGATCTCCATGTCGAACCGGGCGAAGCGGCTCCAGCACCTGCAGATCGAGTACAATGACTTCGACGATCTCGGGCGTGCGATGGATCGCGCGGAAGACCTGCCGATGCCGCTCGTGGCGACGCTGGGAAAGCACGCCAGCGATTTCGTGACGTCGTTTTATGTTCGCGCGCCGTCCGACGTCACCGTCGAGCTTGGGTACGGCGCGCGCCTTCTGCCAGACGACGCGCCGACCGAGTACGAAGACTTCACCGGCAGCATCTGGGGGCACCGCCGCGGGATGGAGAACGCTTAGCGGCCTTTGACGATCCGGACCTACTGCGTTTCAAGCAGTAGGCCGAGATCGCGCGCGATTTGTCGAACCGCCGACATGGCCGGCGGGATCAGCGGGGCAAGCTGGAAGAAGCCGTGGCACAGGCCGTACCAGCGTCGCATCGAGGTTGCGACCCCCGCCCGCCCAAGGGCCTCCGCATAGGCCTCGCCCTCGTCGCGCACGGGATCGTACTCGGCGATTTCGACCATCGTGCTGGGCAGGCCGCTCAGATCAGGCGCTCTGAGCGGCGACGCAAACGGGTTCGTGCGGTCGGAGGCGGTTGGGACGTATTGGTCCCAGAACCAGCGCATCGAGGAGGCCGTCAGCATCGCGCCTGTGCCGAACACGTTGTAGGACGAACGCGAAAAGTCGGCGTCCGTGCAGGGATAAATGAGGCATTGCGCGGCAAGCGACGGGCCGCCCCGCGCCTTGGCGAGAAGCGCGACCGCCGCTGCGAGATTGCCGCCAGCGCTGTCGCCCGCCACGGCGATTGGTGCGGCGCGCCCGACCCACGTGGGAGCCTGCGCCGCAGCCCAAACGGTCGCCGCATAGCAATCCTCTAGCGGGGTCGGAAACGGGTGCTCCGGCGCGCGCCGGTAGTCGGCCGAGAGAACGGCGCAGCGGCTATTCTCCGCGAGGTGCCGACACACCGCGTCGTATTCGGCGACGCTGTTGAGCACCCAGCCGCCACCGTGAAAGAAGACGACGAGGCCATGGGCCGGCGTCTCGGGACGGTAGAGGCGCGCATGAACGCCTACGCCATCCGCCGCGGGATATGCGAGATCTTCCGTCGAGACAGACGCGGGCCCCGCCGGGATGCGTCCGCCGGCCGCGGCGGCGTGTTCACGCCCGGCGAGCGGCCCAATCGTCGCAAAGTCGGGCGCGCCGCCGGCGGCGTTCATCGCGTCTACGAGCGCCTTCATGGCGGGCAGCATGGTCATTGCGTCGAGCTTTCCGAAAGCGCGTGTCGCCCGGTGCTGGCGAGGCTAGGCGAACAGCTTGGCGATGTCCTCGCCGATCCCATTATGAACGGCGGTCCACGTGCAAAGATACTCGTGGCCCCGCTTGATCTTGCCGTTCTCGACGAAAAGCAGGAAGTGGTACTGGTTCCGATAGACGCGACCGTCTTTGAACGGCAAGTCGGTCGTGAACTCCACCGACGCGCGCTGATCGTTGGCCGTGATGTTGAGCAGGTCGAGCGTAAACGGCTTCGTCGTCGGCAGACGTGGCAGCGTCATGAGCAGAGGCACGATCTGGTCGCGCGTGTATTCGCCCGACTGAGGGGAGTGGCCGCGGATGTGCCAGATCATGTCGTCCGCGAAGAGCTCGCTCAATCCGGCGAAATCCGCGGCGTTCCAGCGCTCGATGTAAGCGCGCGCAACCTGCTCGGGTGTTCTCATTGGGGGCCTCCCGCTCGCGTCATTGCCGCTTCGATCGGTGCGGCCGACGATGGATCGGTCTTTTACTAGACGTGGGCGCGGCGCCGACAGCGTCGTCCAAACGCACTAGGCCCGACGTCGAGGGCACGACGGACCGGCGGTGTTATGCGCCCCGTCCGATAGGACGTACCGCGCGGCCGCCAATTGTGGAACCTCGCTCTGCGTTGGTCCGCAGCGCGTGCGCCGCACACCGTGATCGGGCCTGGGAGGGATCCATGCTCAGATACGACGGACGCGTAGCAATCGTGACAGGCGCAGGTCGTGGGGTCGGACGGGCGACAGCGATCCTGCTCGCGTCCAGGGGCGCGAGCGTCGTCGTCAATGATCTTCCAGAAGACGCATCCGCGTCGAGCGCCCGGTCGGCGGCGGACGACGTCGTCGCCGAAATCGTCGCCGCGGGCGGTCGAGCCGTCGCCAACCATGCGTCGGTGTCCTCTGAAAGCGGGCCGAGGGAGATCGTCAAGGCGGCGCTGGACGCGTTCGGACGGATCGATGCGCTCGTGAACAATGCGGGAAACGAGCGGTCCGTCGCCTTCCAGGACTGTACGCTCGAGGATCTTCGCAGCCCAATGGAGGTGCATTATTTCGGCACCGCCGGGGTAACGCTGGCGGCCTGGCCGCATCTGGTCGGCTCGGGCGCGGGGCGCGTGGTCAACACAACGTCCGACGCCACGTTCGGCATGGTGACCCGCGTCGGATACAGCGCGGCGAAAGCTGCGATCATGGCGTTCACACGGTCGCTCGCGCTGGAGGCGGCTGCGCATGGGATCAAGGTGAACAGCATTGCGCCGCGAGCCTACACGCGCATGGCGGCTGAATCGAACGTGCCCGAGGCGACGAAAGCCTACATGAAAGCCAATCTGGCGCCGGAGCACGTCGCTAATCTCACGGGGCTTCTCGCGCACGAGTCGTGCCCGGTGAGCGGAAAGGCCTTCGCCGTCGGCGGCGGGGCGGCGTACGAAATCGGCATGACGCTGAACGCCGGCTTCAAGAGCAGCGAGTTCACGCCCGAAACGATCCTGGCGAACATCGCGACGCTGACGGATCGCGCGAGCATCCAGTTCCAGGAAAAGACGTTCGTCGCAACATGAGCCATGACCGAAGCGCTCCGGGCAGCGGGGCCTCCCCGAGCCGGGCCGACCTCGTCAAACTGGTCGACGACTACTTCGCCGTCCTCTCGACGCTGGACGCGGAGAACAAGCGCGACCTCGATGCGCAGGTCGGGTTTCTCACGTCCGACGTGAGCTACTCGATCCCGTTCCTGAAGACGCCCGTGCATCTTTCAGGGCGGGAGGCGGTGCGCGCCTTCTTCGCGTCGCTCCAAGGCGCATTTTCCGAAATCCGCTATGCGAGGGAGCGCACCCTTGTCGACGTCGAGTCGGGCGTCGTCATCGTCGAGATGACATCTGAACGCGTCATGACGAAGGACGGCAGCCGATACGCCAATGCCTACGTCCTGATCTTTACGATTCGGGACGGCCTGATCTGCGACTTCAGGGAATATCTCGATCCGCTGCGTGTGCCGCACGGGTAGGACGCGAAGTCCTCCCGGTAAGCGTCACCAGCGCAGCCGCAGTTCGGGAAGCGACATCGCAAATCCGGAGCGCGGCTTGGGCGCGGGATAGTCCGGATCAATCGAAAATTCTGGGATCTCAGCGAGCCAGGTTTCGTAGAGGGCCTGAAGTTCGAGGCGGGCCAGGTGACGGCCGAGGCAGAGATGGCCGCCAACGCCGAAGGCCGCGTGCGTACAGCGCTGGCGGGTGACGTCTACTTCGGTCGGGGCCGGCGTTACCGCCGGGTCGAGCCCGAACGTCGACAGCATCACGAGAACGAGGTCGCCGGCGCGCATCGGCACGCCGTTCAGCGTCGTGTCCTGCGCCACGATCCGCGGGACGTTCACGAACGCGAAGCGGCGGAGCAGTTCCTCGACCGCTTGCGGGATGAGGTCAGGGCGGGCCCTGAGTGTGCGTCGCAGATCGTGATCCCGCGCGAGATGGCGGATGCCGAACGTCATGGCGTTGGTGACGGTGTCGAGGCCCGCGATGAACAGGAGAAAGGAGATCGACTGGAGCTCATCGAAAGTGAGGCGACGTCCGTCGAACTCTGCGGCGATGAGGCGGCTGATCAGGTCGGGGCCTGGGTGATCGGTGCACCGCTGGATGTGCTCTGCGAGTACGCCGGCGATCTTGGCCGCGAGGACTTCGCCCTGATGAGGGTCGCCGCTGAGGGCAAGGTAGCTGTGCGCGAGGGCCCGAAACTCCTCGTGGCGGTCCATCGGCAAGCCGACCAGCTCGATGAAGACGTAAATCGGCATCCGCGACGAAACGGCCGACACGAACTCGCAGCGCGGTTTGGCGCGCGCGGCGTTTACGAGTTCGTCCGCCCAGTACTTCACGCGCGGCTCAAGCTGCCCGACGGCCTGATGCTCGAAGTACGTCATCAGAAGGCGCCGGTAGAGCAGATGTTCCGGCGGATCGAGGGAGACGGGGATCAGGTGCGGCTGGTTGGGCCGGTTGGGGATCGTCATGCACCGGCTGGAAAACACTGCCGGCGTCTTCATGACGTGGTCGATGGCGGCCGGATCGGTCACGACCCAGTGCCCGCCGTTCCGTTCGGTGAAAAAGACCCCTGGCGATTCCTGGAGGATCTGGTCGAGGCCATCGTGAAGGTCCTTGGCGAACCGCGGATCATTGAAGATGTCGAAATCGATGACGGCGCGGGGATCGAGATCGGACTGAAGCATCGGGGGGCCTCCGGAGCGTAGCGAGCCTATCGAGCGACGGTTTGGGCCGCATAGTCCCTCTGGACGTTCATTCCCGGCGCAGGATTGGCAATCTAGCGGCCTGCGTTCCCTGCGTGAGGGCGAGACGGGTAAAGCCCCGTCAGCAGGCCCAAAGAGGTATGTCCATGTCGATTTCCCTGGCCACCAGAGACCTGTCACCCGCCTCCGCGAAGGACGAGGAGTCGTTCGACCGTGCTGAGTTCATGCGTCGCCTGGAAAAGCTGAAGGCGGTCGTCACCGAGCACGCCGTCGAGTCCGAGGACATGCGCCGCCTTTCCCCGAAGATCTTCGAGGAGTTCAAGCGCCTGCGCCTGCTTCGCGTCGCGCAGCCGCCGATGTTCGGCGGCGTCGGGCTCGACATGGATGAAGTCTATGAGATCGCCTACGAGGTCGGCCGCGTCGACCCCTCGGCCGGCTGGAACTGCGCGTTCTACGCGCTGCACAACCACCAGATCGGAATGCTCAGCCGCGAGGCGCAGGAAGAATACTGGGAGAAGTCGTACGACGTCGTCATGGTCACGGCCTCCGCCGCCGTGAAAATGGACATGCAGGAGGTCGGTGACAGCGTTCTCGTCAATGGCGAATGGGATTTCTCGAGCGGCGTGGACGAGGCGGACTGGGTCCAGATCAGCTGGGTCACGGGCACGAGCGCGCGCCAGTTGATGGTGCCGATGTCGAAGGTCGAGATCATCGACAACTGGCACGTCGCAGGCATGCGCTCCACAGGTAGCAAGCGCATTCGCGTTCGCGACGCGCTCGTCCCGCCGCACTTTCAGTTGACGGGCGCACAGATGGCGAACGGCGACACGACCGGTCGTCAGATCCACCCGAGCCGCTACTACCAGCTGCCGACCTTCTCCTGGATGGGCTACACGATCGCGGCGAACATTCTCGGCGCCGCGCACGGCATGCTCGACCTGTTCACGGAGATGATGAAGAAGCGCCGTGAGATCTCGACGGGCGAACCGTTTATCGCACGGGAAGCCAATCAGATCCGCGTCGCCGAGGCGGCCGCCGAAATTCACGCCGCGCGCACCGTCCTGGAGGCCGATATCAAGCGCTTCCATGAACTCGCCGACGCGCGCGTTCAGCCGACGATGCTCGAGCGCGCTGCATTCCGGCGCAATCAAGCCTTCGTGAGCAAGCTGGCGGTTCAGGCGACGAACCGGATGTTCGACGTCACCGGCGGGTCGGCCATCTACACCGCCAATCCCCTGCAACGCTTCTTCCGCGACATCTCATGCATGAGCCATCACATGGTGCTCGTCTGGGATCCGGTCGCCGAGCAGTACGCCAAGGTCCTCTGGGACCTCCCGCCGAAGTCGTACAACCTCTGAGCGTCCGGGTGCGGGAGCAAGGTAGATGGTCGTGAACGGTGACGCGGCGGCGGCCGCTGAAATCGCCGTGGTGGGCACCGGTGCGGCCGGCCTCATCGCGGCGATCGCGGCGGCGTCCCATGGTCTGAAGCCCATTGTCTTTGAGAAATCGTCGTACTGGGGAGGGACGACCGCCATGTCGGGCGGGGCGCTCTGGATCCCCGGCCATTCGCTCATGGAGGCGAACGGCGTCAAAGACGATCTCGACGCCGCGCGGCGCTACCTCGATTCCAATGCCTCCCAATCGGGGAAGGAAAGCACGCCGGAGCGCCGCGATGCCTACCTGAAGACCGGCCCGGAAATGGTCGATTTCCTGGCGGCGGAGGGGTTCGAGTGGGAGTTCAGTCCGTTCCCGGACTATTACATCGAGGCTGAGGGCGCCGCCGCAGGACGGGGCGTCGGCCCGGCGTTTTACGACGGCGCCCGCCTTGGCGAGTGGCGCAAGACGATGCAGTCCGCGGGGCGGATCCCGCAGCTCGCGATCAATGGCGACGAGGTCAAGCCAATGCTGATGGCGACGCAAAACGTCGCCAATCTGATGGTCGCCGCGCGGGTGATGCTGCGCACGCAATGGTGGCGCGCGCGCGGGAAGCATCCCATGTTCGTCGGCCAGGCGCTGGTCGGGCGCCTCATGGAGATCGTCCAGAAGAAGGGGATCGAGGTTCGCCTTGCGACCCCGGTGACGGACCTCATCTATGACGGAGCGCGCGTCTGCGGCGTGCGCTACAGGACGCCTGGAGGCAAGGATCAGGAATTGCGCACCCGAGCTGGCGTGGTGTTGTGCGCCGGCGGGTTCGCCCGCGACGAGGCTCTCCGCCAGGAGTTTCAAGGTCTGCCGGCCCGGTACACGGCCGCGGTCGAAACCGACACGGGCGATGCGCTCAAGGCCGCCATGAAGCTCGGCGCAGACACAGCGCTTCTGGATGACGCCTGGTGGATCGTTTGCGTCGTGTTTCCCGATGGGAGCCGCAACGTCCTTCTTTGGGAGCGGACGTTCCCACACAGCCTGATCGTTGACCCCGCAGGCAAGCGCTACGTGAACGAGGCCGGTCCCTACAATGATGTCGGTCGCGAGATGTATGCGCGCGGCAAGCAATTCGGCGGCAAGCCGTCCTGGCTCATCATGGATGCGCGACACCGGCGCGATTACGTGTTCACGAACATCCTCGGGCGCGTGACGCCGAGCCACCTGATCGATGCCGGGTTCTTCATCAAGGCCGACACGCTCGAGGAACTGGCGCGCAAGTGCGAACTGCCGATCGACACGCTGCGCGCAACGATCGACCGCTTCAATCGCTTTGCCCGTGAGGGGAAAGATGCCGATTTCGGGCGTGGCGATCATGTGTTCGACACGATCTATGGCGACGAAAAGCAGAAACCGAACTCGACGCTTGGCGAGGTCTCGCAAGCGCCCTTCTGGGCCGTTCGCGTCTATCCCGGCGATCTGGGCACCAAGGGCGGTCTGGTGACGGACGCCGACGGTCGCGTCCTGACCGGCGCGGGCGAGCCGATCCCCGGGCTCTATGCGAGCGGGAACACGACCGCGTCCGTCATGGGCCGAGGCTACCCCGGTCCCGGATCGACGCTTGGCCCTGGAGCGGTGTTCGCCTATCGAGCCGCTCGCCATGCCGCAGCGACGGCGTCCTGAATTGACTGCAGAACAGAACGCTTGAGAGACCGCGCGCGGCCTACGCGGCGACCGACTCGCGCTGGGGCGCAAACCGCGGATAGGGCGAGCACAGCAGCATGAGCCCAGTTGCGACGCCGAAGCAGATCGCAAGACCGATCAGGGCCTGATCGAAGCTGCCTGTCGCCTGATAGGATATTCCGCTGAGAACAGGGCCAAAGAACGTGCCGGTCGTGAATGCGCCGAACATCAAGCCGCTGAGGCGGCCGTAGTGGGCGAGACCAAAGTACTTCGTCACGAGAAACGCGAGCATGTTGAATTCGGCGCCCGTCGAGATGCCGACCAGGATCGCTGCGAGAAGCGCGCTCGCGAATGTCGGCGAGGCCCATAGCAGAACGAAGCTCGCGATCACGGACAACGAGAGCACGAACGCGGCCAGATGCGGCCCGAAGACACGGTCCATCACCGCGCCTGCAGCCAGGCG
>JBMOIB010000056.1:0-17553 GCA_049317545.1 Caulobacterales bacterium
GAACCGTCCGATAGCGGAGCGTTTTGCAATCGGGCTCGCCCAGGCGATCTTCATGACGCGCCGACGATCTTGGCATGCGCGCGGCCGCCCGGCCTTGCGAACGCGATGTTGGCCGACGAAACATCCTGCAAATAGGAAACGTCAGCGGGACGCACAGCGCCCGACGGCTCGAGAATTTCGAACGCGTCGAAGCCCTCAGCAGCGAACGCGTCGAACCATTCGCGCGGCGATATGCCGATCCGGCGCAGGTGCGAGGGGCCGAATTCCGCAAGCAGGGCAATGTCGGCGTTCGCGGCGAGGATGGCGGACATGCCGGCGAGCACATCCAGTTCGGCGCCTTCGACGTCGATCTTGACCACATCCAACGGCGCGTCGGTCCCGAGAACAGCATCGAGCGGCGCCACGTCGACGGCGAAGGCGCGGTCGTGCGCGGTCTCTTCGTTGGGCAGCGGATAGAGCGAGCTGTGGCCGGGGATCGTGCTCACGTGGAAGGTCGTTTTCGCGACGGCGCGCCCGGCCGCGAAGGGTGAGAGCTTCACCCAGCTGAGCCCATTGAGCGCCAGGGTCCGCTCAAGCAGGGCGCGGAACTTCGGCTCAGGCTCGAACGAATGAACCTGGCCTGACGGCCCGCACAGACGTGCGAGCGCGAGCGAAATGAGACCGATGTTGGCGCCGACATCGGCGACTCGCATGCCCGGTTCAACGAGGCGGCTCAGCACCGCACGAAGGCCCGGCTCGAAGCCGGCGCTCGTTGCATTCGTCAGCATGAGCGCGAAGGTCGGGTCTTCGCCCGGCGCAAGGACGTAGCCGTCGGCGAAGCGGACTGCCCATGCGCCGTCGTCGAATCGAAAGAGCGGCCGAATCTTGAGTTCGAGTTCGTCGAAGCGCGGACCGAAAGCGCTGAGCAATTGCAGGATCTGCAAAGTCTGAAGGCGATGCGCGGCGTTTCCAGCCCGAACAGCCGCGGCTTCTTCTTGGACGCTCTTGACGATGGTTTCGAGCACGGCATCTGTCTTGGCCCGAACGGCCGCAGTCTCTGCTTGTATGCTGTGGACGATCGTTTCAAGCGCCAGTTCGGTTTTGGCGAGACGGTTGGCGACAAAATCGAGACGCACGGCCGTGCCCGTCTGTGCGGCCTCGAGCGCGCTCAACATCGGGCCCAACTTGAACTCAAGCTGGTCGAACCGCGATTCAACGCCTGAGGTGAGAAAGCCGCGGAGCGCAGCCGCGAATGGGTAGACGAGTCGCCGAACGATACGTCGCGCGAGCGACTTGCGCGGCTGCGGGGCCGGCGTTCGCAAATCATTTGGTTCGGGCGGTTCCGGTTGCGGTTCCGGATTCGGAATGCTCGCGCGGGGCGCAGACGTCATGGCGATGTGAACGGCCTTCGCGAAATCGAACCGGGACATGGCCAGATTAAAGCGGCGCCGCGACGCGCGGCGTCAACCCCATTGCGACAGGGTGTCGTGGACCACGTGGGATTGGCCGACCAGCGAAATCGAGCTGCCGTCGCTGAGCTTGAACGTCACCGTCTCGGGCCTTCCCATGAAGCCCGCCATCAAAACCTTTTCATCGACCAGGACGACTTCGCGACCCGACACGATGACGTCGACGTCAGCGGTATGCTGCATGAAGTACGAAATGTATTTGCTGACTACACTCGACGAGAACACGCCCGCGCTCGAGGGCGATGCAGTGGGAAACGACAGCACATCACTTTTGATGGCCGAGTCGCCAACGGAAACGGTTCCGATCCCGCCCGCTGACACGCCGGCGTCGAACGGCTTTCCTATCCCAACGAAAGACAGATCGCCGTCGCCAAGCGTAGACGGCTTTGCGCCGATCAGCGTCAGGTCGCTGTCGCGGTTCAGCGATGAGGACGCCCCGACGAAAACAAGGGCGCCATCCGTCGAAGGCCCCGCCCCGAAATCCGCGAAGAGATTGGTCGGCGTCGACGCACCCGAATGCGCATCTGCTCTGACGTGTGCATGAATACCGGCGCGGATAAGCTCAACCAGAGCCGCGGGCAGCTGCTCCATGGTGATGACGGCGACTTCGCCGCCGCCGCCGATGCCAGGCGCTGCCTGCTTGACCAAACGGACGGCCTGAATGTCGGGCAGCACGTCCATCTTCAAGAGGAGCTCGATGACGACATGGTCGAGCCCGCCCTTGAGAGCGACCGCTTCGATCTGATGGGCGCGACCAGACGCCGCCGCGCCAGCGTCCTCGCCGCCCTCTGCGCCGCTGTTCGCTTGGGCGGTCGCTGCGCTGGCATCGGATGCGCCATTTTCCGCGGCCCGCTGGAGGTCCTTCAGGATCGCGACCAGCGCCAAAGTCTTAGACAGCGTCTCAGACGATTCCGACGGCAACCGGACGTCCAGCGGCAGACGACCGTCGCCCTCGATCGGAGTCGAAAGCGCCGACAGCGCAAGTGGCGAACCTGAGGCGTTCGGGTCCATGTCGCGCGTGTCGACCGGCTGGATTTCAGTGTGGCGGCCGACATTCACCACCAGGAATACGCTCGCCAGGATCGCAGCGGCCTGACGGGCTTCGATCTGAAAGCCGCTGGACCGGACAGAGCCAGGGTCGAGGGGGCCGAAACCATCTCCGCCGCCGCCGGATCCGCCGCTCTTGCGCTCGCCACGGCCGTCATCGGCGCGCGCTTCGTTGGCCTTGAAAAAAGATGCGCCGATGATGGCGATGAGCATCGCCGCCGGGTGCATGAACACGTTCGAGTTTCGCTTCGGCCCCGACCGCACCATCGGGTGCTTGTCGATGAGATCACGCACGAGATCGGTGAAATCGAAACCGCGCGCCACATGCGAATAGGCGGCGCCGGCAAGCACATATTCGCCGTCGATCCGCGCGAGATGGATCACGACTTCGCCGTCGTCGGCGCGGAAGAACACGAACCAGGGATCGCCTTCGTCGGTGACGCCACGCTCAGATCCAACGGCGATGCCCGCCCGGATGAGTGCGCCTTCGATTCGATAGAACTCGGCGATTTCCGCCTGGGTCCAATCCTGTTTCCGCGCCTTGGCGCGGCCGAAAAGCGAGACGATGTTCGCCATGGTTATGCCGAGCGCTCGACTGAGGACGTTGCCTCATCCTTCTCGTCTTCACCGAAGAGGATGTCAAACGTGATTGGATCGTAGAACCGCATCAGCTCCTTCACGAACGACTGGACAGGCACGCCGAGCGCGTTCGCCCAGTCGCGATACCGGTCCGGGGGCACCCGTCCGCGTCCCGTCTCCAGCTGGGAGATGAAGGTGTAATAGTCTTGGTTGACCCGCATCGCGAGTTCGCGTTGCGACAGCCCGGCGGCCTCTCGCAGCTCGCGCAGCCATTTGCCGCCGTCGCGGCGGAGGTCTTGCACGTCGGACGCCGAGCGTCGTTGCGGGTTGCCGTACATCGCGAGCCTCGTGGCTTGCCCCCGATTCGGGAGCAATCAATTGTGACACTTCCTCATTTGTATACCACCGGTACGGCGCCGCATTCAAGGTTTGCGCTATTCAAGCTCGCTCGTTTTATTTTTGCTGTACGCCCGGCTCTCACGGCGCGGCGCGGCGCCCGCCAATTGCCGAGACCCGCTCGACAGGGTACGAAGCCCGCTTAACTATTGGACACGGTCCTTCGAAGGGGTCTCTTTCATATGGCGGCAGTCGACAAGTCGAAGCAGACGCCCTTGAACGACGCGATCCGGACAATGCGGCCGGCGATCGCTACGGCGGTCGTTTTCAGCATGTTCATCAACTTCTTGGCTCTCACGAGCCCAATTTACATGCTGCAGGTCTACGACCGCGTCCTCGCAAGCCGCAACGAGTTCACTCTTCTGATCCTGACGGTCGGCGTGATCTTCCTGCTGCTCATTGGTTCAGCGCTGGAATCCTTGCGAACGCAGGTTCTGGTGCGCGGCGGCCTGAAGTTCGATGCGAACGTGCGCGACCGCGTTTTCGACGGCGTCCTTGTGTCGACGCTGAAGCGCCAAGGCGCCGGCCCGCAGGCCTTTCGCGATATGGATTCGGTGCGCGAGGGGTTCACCGGCTCGACCATGATCGCGTTCTGCGACATGCCCTGGATGCCGATCTATGTGATCGTTTGCTTTATCCTTCATTGGTATTTCGGCGTCCTGGCCTTGGCCAGCATGGCGATCATGCTGGTCTTGGCGCTCATCAACGATCGGGTCACCGAAGCCCCGCTCAAAGCCGCGAACACCGCCGCCATCGCCGCGCAGAACGACGCCAGCGCGACGCTGCGCAACAGCGAAGTCATCAAGGCCATGGGCATGTGGGTCGGCCTGCAAAAGCGCTGGATCACGCGCCGCGATGATCAGATTGCCCTGCAGGCCGTCGCCAGCGACCGCGGCGGCGTCCTCATTTCGGGCATCCGCTTCTTCCGCCAGGTCGTGCAGACCCTGGTTCTTGGCGGCGGCGCCTACCTCGCCATCGAAGGGCAGATCTCCGCCGGCGCCATGGTCGTCGCGTCGATGATCCTCGGCAAGGCGCTCGCGCCGGTTGAGGCCGCCGTCGGGCAATGGAAAGCCTTGGTCGCGGCGCAGGGCGCCTGGGACCGCCTCCAAGTGATGTTCCGCGGCGGGCCGGGCCTGAGCGCCGAAAAGATGAAACTACCCGAGCCGGGCGGCCGCATTTCGGTCGAGGGCGTCACCATTGTGCCGCCAGGCGCCTCTGCACCGTCGGTCCGCGGCGCCTCGTTTCAGGTCGAGCCGGGCGTTGTTTTGGGGATCGTCGGGCCGAGCGCGTCCGGCAAGTCCAGCCTGTCGCGGGCGCTCGTCGGCGTCTGGACGCCCGTCCAAGGGGTCATTCGCCTCGACGGCTTCGATCTCCAGCAATGGGACCCGCAGCAATTGGGCTCCCACATCGGCTACCTGCCGCAAGACATCGAATTGTTTTCGGGAAGCGTTTCCGAAAACATCGCGCGCTTCACAACGTTTGAACCCGACGAGGTCATCGCCGCCGCCAAAATCGCCGGCGTCCACGAAATGATCCAGGGCCTGCCGAACGGCTACGACACGCAGATCGGCGACGGCGGCGCGTCGCTCTCCGGGGGGCAGCGCCAGCGCATCGCCTTGGCGCGGTCGATCTTCCGGCTCCCGGCCCTCGTCGTGCTCGACGAGCCGAACGCCTCGCTCGACGCCGACGGCGAGGCAGCGCTCGCCCTTGCGATTGCGCGTCTACGCGAAGCGAAACGCACCGTGATTTTCGTGACTCACAAGCCGTCGCTCTTGAATTGCGCCGACAAGATCATGATCGTAATGCAAGGCATGATAGCGCAGATCGGCGATCGGGAGCCCATGATGGCGCAACTGATGGGCGCCGCGCCGGCTGCGTCGCCGCGAACGGCGGCTTGATCAAGGACGTCAAAAAATGGGCGCACTGAACACAGCTCTCGCCGTTGCGAGGTCGGGGCTCTCCGCCGTCGCGACTGATATCCGCGATGCATTTACGCCTGGCCCCGCGCAGGAGAAGCGGCCCACCGGGGATCACCGGGGCGCGGCCCGCTTCGGCTATGTGATTATCCTCGTCACCTTTGGGGTGTTCGGCGGATGGGCGGCGTTTGCGCCGCTCGACAGCGCGGCGATTTCTCCCGGCGTTCTGATGGCGCAGGGCAATCGCAAGACGGTTCAGCACCTCGAAGGCGGGATCGTTCGCAAAATCCTCATCAAAGAGGGATCCCAGGTGACGTCCGGACAAGTGATGTTCGAACTGGATCCCACCCAGGCCAACGCCAATCTCGACGTATCCCGCAATCAGCTTGCGGCTCTTATGGCCCAGGAGGCGCGCCTTTTCGCCGAACGTGACGGCGCCGCGACGGTCAGTTTCCCGGACGAACTGAGAAAGCTCGCCGCCGCCAACGCCAACCTCGCGCGTGTCATCGCCGACGAGGAAAAGACCTTCCTCGACCGGCGCTCGACGTTGCTCGGCCAACTGGCCGTGCTCAATGCGCGCAAGTCGCAGATCGGTTCGGAACTTGAGGGTATTGAGCGGCAGCGCCGCAGCGCCGACCAGCAACTCGCCTATATGGACGACGAGTTGGCGGGCATGCGCCGCATCTACGACAAGGGGCTCGTGCCGAAGCAGCGACTCCTGGAAGCTGAACGCTCGCGCGCCGGGCTCGACGGCTCGATTGGACGATTGATCGCCGACGCATCCAAGGCGCGCAAGGCGATCGGCGAAACCGACCTCCAGATAAGACAAGTGCGGGAGGAATTCCTGCAGCAGGTCAGCGGTCAGGTCGTCGAGGTCCGCGTGAAGAAGTCTGAGCTGGAGCAGCGTGTTCTGGTCGCCAACGACCTCGCAAAGCGGGCGCAGATCGTCGCGCCGGTCGCCGGCAGCGTGCAGAACCTTCGGGTGTTTACCGAAGGCGCCGTCGTCCGCCCCGGCGAGCCCCTCGCCGACGTCGTGCCGATCGGCGATTCGCTTGCGATCCAGGCGCAGGTGTCGCCGGCGAGCGTCGATAGCGTCCGCCCGAACATGAAGGCGGAGGTGCGGTTCCCCACGTTCCACTCCCGCAACCTGCCGGAAATCGTCGGGACGGTGCAGTCCGTTTCTCGCGACCGTCTCGTCGACGAGACGACGCGCCAACCGTACTTCCTTGCGGTTGTGACCGTAGATCCCAACGCACTGCCGGACGATCTGCGCGCAAGCCTGACGCCCGGCATTCCAGCCGAGGTGGTCGTCAGCACCGGCGAACGGACGCTCCTGCAATATCTCGTCGAGCCGCTCACCAAGACGCTCAACCATGCGCTCCGCGAAAAATAGAGCTGGTGCGGCGCATTGCAGTTCGCGCTGGCGATGACGAGGAAAGCTGGACGTGACTGCGAAGCGAGCGCTCATCACCGGGATCACGGGTCAGGACGGCGCATATCTGACGCAATTCCTGCTCGCCAAGGGCTATTCGGTCTTTGGATTGACCCGCTCCGAAGAGCGGTCAGGCGCCACTGTGGCGCGGCTGGAATTCCTCGGCGTGGCCGATGACGTCCACTTCGTGCAGGGCGATTTGATCGATCCGAGCTCGCTGGTGCGGGCATGCCGGACCGTGCGTCCCGATGAGATCTACAACCTCGCAGCGCAGAGCGTCGTGCGGTCGTCGTGGGACCAGCCGCAGGTCACGGCGCAAGTGACCGGCATGGGCGCCCTCAACCTGCTGGAGGCCTTTCGCAACGAATGCCCGCAGGCGCGCTTCTATCAGGCGTCGTCATCGGAAATCTTCGGCGGCGGCTCCGGCGCGCCGATCGACGAGCGGACATTGCTTCATCCGCGTTCGCCCTACGCCGCGGCGAAGGCGTTCGCGCATTGGAGCACCGTGAATTATCGCGAGAGCTTCGGGCTGCATGCTTCGTCCGGCATCCTTTTCAATCACGAAAGCCCGCTGCGCGGCCTCGAATTCGTCACCCGCAAGGTGACCGACGCGGCGGTGCGCATCAAACTCGGCAAGGCCGCGAGCCTCGAACTCGGCAATCTCGACGCCCGTCGCGATTGGGGCCATGCCCGCGATTATGTGCGCGCCATGTGGCTCATGCTGCAGCAGGACCAAGCGGACGATTATGTGGTCGCGACGGGGCGCTCAGCCTCGGTGCGGGAAATGTGCCAGATCGCTTTTGCGGCTGTCGGCCTCAACGCCGAGGACCATGTCGTCGTGTCGCCGCGCTTTTTCCGGCCCACAGAAGCGTCGGTGGTGTGCGGCGACGCGAGCAAGGCGCAAACGGCGCTCGGATGGACGCCGACGATCGGGCTCGAAACGCTGATCAATGAAATGGTCGAGGCTGACCTTCGCCGCCATTCCGGAGCCGCGTCGTGAGCGCGCGCGAGGTCATCGTGATCGGCGCCGGCGGCCATGCGAAGGTCGTCATCGAAACGCTGCGCGCCCAGGGCGATCGCGTGGTCGGCTTGATCGGGACGCAGGGCGATGCAGCGGTCCTCGGCGCACCGACCATCGGGACGGACGACGACCTGCCGCGCCTACACGCCGAGGGGCTGAAATCGGCGATCGTGGCCATCGGCGACAACGGGCGCCGTCTGACCCTCGCGCGGCGGCTCGAAGGCATGGGATTCACCCTCGTCAACGCCGTGCATCCCCACGCCTTGCTCTCACCCTCGGTGCGCCTCGGGAGCGGGATCGCGATCATGGCCGGCGTCGTGATCAATGCCGACGCCGCCATCGGCGACCATGCGATCGTGAACACCCGCGCCGGCATCGACCATGATTGCCGAATTGGCGAGGCCGCCCATATCGCTCCGGGGGCGACGCTCGCCGGCGGCGTAACGGTCGGTGCGCGCGCCTTCGTCGGCGCCGGAAGCGCGGTGATCCCGCAAATCGAGATTTGCGCCGACGCCGTCATCGGCGCAGGAGCCAGCGTCGTACGTGCGATCCTGGAGCCAGGCGTTTATGTAGGCGCCCCTGCTCGCGCGCATTCGGAAAGGAAAGGCTCAGGTTCATGAGCGTCAGCCCGCCTCGGCCCAGAATCTCCGTCGCCGCCCCCGTGCTTGATGGGCGCGAACGTGAATATGTCCTGGAGTGCCTCGATACGACGTGGATCTCGTCGGCGGGGCGCTTCATTCCGGCCTTCGAGGCCGCATTCGCCGACTATTGCGGCGTCAAGCACGCGATCGCGACGAACAACGGAACGACGGCGCTCCACCTGGCGCTGGTCGCGCTCGGCATTGGTCCGGGCGACGAAGTGATCGTGCCCAGCCTGACGTATATCGCCTCCGCGAATTCGGTCACCTATTGCGGCGCACGCCCCGTTTTCGTCGATAACGACGTGCGGACGATGAACATCGATCCGGCGGCGATCGAGGCGGCCATCACGCCGCGCACCCGCGCGATCATGCCCGTGCACCTTTATGGGCACCCGGCCGACATCGAGCCGATCCGCCAGATCGCTCAGCGTCATGGGTTGAAGATCGTGGAGGACGCCGCCGAAGCGCTGGGCGCAACCTATCGCGGTCGACGCGTCGGCGGATTGTCCGACTGCGCGACGTTTTCGTTCTTCGGCAACAAGATCGTGACGACCGGCGAAGGCGGGATGATCACGACGGATGACGATGCGCTCGCGGCGCGCATGAGGCTATTGCGCGGCCAGGGCATGGACCCGGACCGCCGCTACTGGTTTCCGGTCGTCGGCTATAATTACCGGATGACCAACATCCAGGCCGCAATTGGTCTTGGACAACTCGAGCGGATCGAACATCACCTCGAGGCGCGGCGCGCCGTGGCCAGAGGCTATGACGAGCGCCTGGCGAAACTCTCGAACAAGCTCATTCTTCCGCACACGGAACCTTGGGCCGAGCACTCCTACTGGATGTACACGATCCTGCTCGGCGACGCGGCGGGCATTGACCGCGAGGCGCTGCGCGACGCCCTCGACGCGATGGGGATCGAGACGCGCCCGGTCTTCTACCCGATGCACGTGCTGCCGCCCTACGTGAGCCACGAACGTGGTCCGGTCGAGCGGGCCGACTGGTGCGCCGCGCGCGGCGTCAATCTGCCGACGCACGCGCGATTGACGGACGACGACCTCGACTACATCGCCGATAGCCTGGCCGCCGTGCTCGCCTGATGCGCATCGGCCTCGTTTCCTCCGCCGTCCCGCTCGTCAACGGCGGCGGGCGCTTCATCGTGGAATGGGCCCGCGCGCATCTGCAGGCGAGCGGCCACGAGGTCGAAATGTTCTTTCTGCCGTTCGTCGAAACGCCGGAAACGATGTTCGACCAGATCGCCGCCTATCGCCTCATTGACCTCACGCAATCTTGCGATCGGATCGTGACCTTCCGCCCTCCCGCGCACGTCATCGAGCACCCGAACAAGATCGCCTGGTTCATCCACCACATTCGCGGCTTCTATGATCTGTGGGATACGCCGTACGCCGCGGCCAAGAATGATCCGAAGGGCCGTGCGCTCCGGGACCGGATGATCGCGACCGATACGCGCACGCTTGGCGAGTGCCGCCGCATCTTCACCAACTCACAGGTCGTCTCCGATCGCTTGGCCCGCTTCAATGGTCTTGCGTCGACGCCCCTTTATCCGCCGATCTGGCGCCCGGAGAGGTTCCGCCCCGGCGCCTATGGCGACGAAATCGTCGCGGTGTGCCGCGTCGAAGCGCACAAGCGTCAGGACCTGCTGATCGACGCGATGCGCCATGTCTCGACGGGGGTGAAGCTGCGCATCTGCGGGCTCGCCTCGAATCCAGAGTTCGCCGCATCGCTTTCAGCCAAGATCAAAGAAGGCGGGCTTGGCGACCGCGTGGCCTTCGAAAACCGCTGGATCAGCGAGGAGGAAAAGGCCGACATCATCGAAAACGCTTTGGCTGTGGCCTATCTGCCGTTGGACGAGGATTCCTATGGGTATCCCTCGCTCGAGGGGGCGCATGCCGAGAAGGCGATCGTAACGGCCGTCGATTCCGGCGGCACGCTGGAACTCGTCCAAGACGGCCGCAACGGCTTCATCTCCGGCGCCGATCCGCGCGCCGTCGCTGCCGCCTTTGACGCTCTGCATGCAGACAAATCTCGTGCCCGTCGCATGGGCGCGGAGAGCCGCGCGCGTCTCCACGAACTCCGCATCGATTGGGACCGCGTCACCGAGGCGCTGACGTCATGAAGGTGCTCGTCTTGAACAATGCGGCCCCGTTCATTCGCGGCGGCGCCGAAGAGTTGGCGGACGAGCTCGTGCGCCGGCTGAACGGATGCGACGGCGTCGAGGCGGAATGCTTTCGCCTGCCCTTCGCCTGGGAGCCGCGCGAGCGTCTGATCGACGAGGTTGCGCTGCACCGCGTGCTGCAATTGGCCAATGTGGATCGCGTTATCGGGCTGAAATTCCCCGCCTACCTCATTCCGCATCCGAACAAGGTCTTGTGGATCCTGCACCAGTTCCGCCAGGCCTATGATCTCGCCGACGCTGGTCAAAGCCACCTCGGCGACGATGAAACCGGCGCCGCGATAAAGGGCTCTATCCGCGCCGCCGATGACGAATGCTTCCGTCACGCCAAGAAGCTGTTCGTGAATTCGCCGGTCACGCAGAGCCGATTGAAGCGCTACAACGGCTTTGACGCCGCGGTTCTCTATCCGCCGCTGAACGACGCGGAATTGCTCTCTGGCGGACCATTCGGGGACTACGTCTTCGCGGGCGGCCGCGTCGGCGAAGGCAAACGTCAGCACCTCCTGGTCGAAGCGCTCGCGCAGGCCCCCAGCGCGCCACGCCTTATCATCGCCGGGCCGCCGCAATCGGACGCCTATGCCGAGCGCCTTCGCTCGCTGGTAGAGACGCATGGACTAGGCGCGCGCGTCGAACTGCACTTCGGCTTCCATCCGCGCGACAGGATCGCTGCGTGGGTCAATGGCGCACGCGCCTGCGCCTGCCTGCCGTTCGACGAAGATTCCCTGAGCTATGTCGCCATGGAGGCCTGCGCCGCCGGCAAGCCGGTCGTCACCGTGACCGATTCCGGCGGCGTCCTTGGCCTTGCGACCGCGGACACGGGATTTGTCTGCAAACCGGATCCCGAAGATCTCGCACGGGCGCTGGCCGCCTGCGCCGATCTTGCGCTCGTGCGTCGCAAGGGCGCGGCTGCAGCCGCCAAGCTCGCCGCCCTCGGGCTGACCTGGGACGCGACGCTGCGCGCGCTTTTGGCGTGAACGCACGCGACGGCTTGCGCCGCGCCGCCTCGGGGATCTGGCGCGTCCTGCCGACCGGGCCGCGGCAGGCCTTGGCGCGCGTCGCCATCCGCGCTCTTTCGCCTCGTTTGGCCGATCCGCTTCCGGCCTCACTGGATGACGGCGCGCCGCGCATCGTCGCCGGCTTCCTGACGAGCGCGTCCGGGCTCGGCCAAGCCGCCCGTCTCGCCTACACCGCCTTCGAACGGGCCGGCCGCGACGTCTACGGGATCGACCTTTCGCGCTTCCTGGTCACGGCGGGGGCCGAGATCGACTTCAAATTCCGCGACGCCGCGCGTCTCGCCGGCGAAGGCCAGGTCTTGATCAACGTCAATGCGCCGCTGATGCGCCTCGCCGCCAGCGCGATGGGCTCTCGGTTCTTCAAGGGCAAATGGGTGACCGGGTACTGGGCGTGGGAATTGCCGCAGATGCCGCAGGACTGGGCGGACGGTTTGCGGTTCGCCCATCGCCTGGCCGCGCCAAGCCAGTTCGTCGCCGACGCCATCACCGGCCTTGGTTGGCCCGAACCGGTGGTCGTAGCGCCCCATCCCGTCGCCGTGGAGGATTGGGGCGACCTGCCGTCCCGGCCCGCGGGCCCCTTCACGATCGTCACCGCGTTCAACGCCGCCTCCGGCTTTGCGCGCAAAAACCCGACCGCTCTGATCGCCGCCTTCCGACGCGCCTTTCCAAGTCGCGCGTCCGCCGCCCGCCTGCGCATCCTGGCGACCAATATCGAGCACTTTCCCGCCGGCCGGGCGGCGCTGGTCGCCGCCATCGAGGGTGATGAGCGGATCGAGCTCCTGGTCTCGCCGTCGCTGTCGCGGGGGGACTATCTCGCCTGGTACGGCGCGCCGGATCTGTTCGGATCCCTCCACAGATCGGAGGGATTTGGGCTCGGCATCGCCGAATCAATGTGCCGCGGCGTGCCGGCGCTGGCGACGAACTGGTCGGCGAACGCTGAATACATGGACGAATCAAACGGCTTTCCGGTCGCGTTCAGCTTGACCCCGGTCGAAGATCCGCAGGGAAAGTACCGCGAAAAAGCCCAGGTTTGGGCCGATGCTGATGTCATCGACGCTGCAGATCGCCTGCGGGCGGCCGCCGAGGACCCTGTTGGCCTTGCGCGGGTTGCAGCGGCGGCGCTGGACAAGGGGCGGCGGCAGTTTTCCGCATTTCCCTTGTAACGGCGTGGACTTGGACATTGCGGTCGCCGCCGCTCGCGTTCGCGGGCTTGGCTGCCGATGGGGGACGTGTTGGGGAAAATTGGTTTACATCTGAAAATCAATGATTTATTGTGTCTGGTGGGTCGCACCTTCGGCGCAAAAGCACGCTCTCGCCCGGCGGTCGACGCGAAACGGCCTTGCTTGCAGGCCCGTCACACTGATAACGACCTTCCCTCAGGGATGATCGGAATGAAGAAAACGTTCGTTGAGGGACGGGCTGTTCTCGCTTTGGCGTCTCTCGGCATCGGCCAGGGACTGCCTGCGAGCGCGGACACGCTCTCGGATGCCGTTTCAAAGGCATACCGCACCAACCCGGGCATTGAAGCTCAGCGCGCGTCCATGCGTTCCGTGGACGAGGTCTATGCGCAGGCCCGCGCCGGGTTCGGCCCCACGATCTCGGTATCCTTCGGCAAGGCCTATCAATCGACCGACATCGGATCGACGACCAATCAGGCCGAAACAGACACCTCGCAGGTCAGCCTGTCGCAGCAATTGTATTCGGGCGGCCGCCTGACGGCGCGCCTTGAAGCCGCGAACCGCCAGGTCCGCGCGGCCCAGCAATCGCTGCGCGGCGTTGAAATGGATTTTCTGACGCGCGTCGTCGCCGCCTACAGCGGCATGCGGCGCGATCTCGAGATCGTGCGCATCAGCCAAGAAACGGTCGACGCGCTGCAAAAGAAGCTCGAAGACGAGCTCACCCTGTTCGGCGAACGCCGCAATTCCATGACCGACGTGGAGCAGTCGCGGTCCCGCCTGGCTTCGGCGCAGACGCAATTGCTTCTGGCGCGCGACCAGCTCGATCAAAGCCGCGCCCGCTACGTCGCAATCGTCGGCGATATTCCGCAGACGCTCGAAGCCGAGCCGGATATTCCCGGCCTGCCGAACTCGCTCGACGACGCCATCGCCGCGGCCGAGGGCAACAATCCGGAATTGCTGCGCGCGCTCGAGGTCGAACGCGTCTCGCGTGCGCGGGTCGCCGAAGCCCGCGCCGGACGCCGGTTCTCCGTCGGTATGCGCGCGAGCGCGGGCGTCAATCCCGTCGTTCCCTATCGCAGCTCCCCCGAAGAAGAGAGCGTTTCGGTCTCGCTGCAGCTGACCCAGCCGATCTTCACCGGCGGTTTGACGACGTCGTACGTGCGGCAGGCGCTCGAAGACAATCGGCGCGACTTCCTGCTCGTCCAGGACACCCGGCGCGGCCTCATCCAGGACGTCAGCGTCGCCTGGTCTCAGCTCAACACCGCCCGTCTCGCGCTGAAGTCCCGCGAACTGGAAATGAAGTCGGCCGAGGCCGCTTTCCGCGGCGTGCGCATCGAAGAGCGCTACGGCCAGCGTTCGACGATCGAAGTGCTCAACGCCCAACTCGAAATGCAGAACGCGCAAAGCGCGCTCGTCCGCGAGCGCTTCAACGAATACGTCGCGCGCGTCCGCCTGCTCGCCACCGTCGGCGTCCTGAAGCCCGAAGCGCTCGCCCCGGGCATTGTCGCCTATGATCCCGAGGCGCATTACGGCAAGACGCGCAGCCGCATCGCACCGCCGACCGATTACATCGGCCGTGCGCTCGATCATGTCGGCAAGCCGTTCGACGACGCCCGTCCGCCGGACGAGAAGCCCGTTCTGCCGTTCGCACCGGCCCCGCTCGAGCCGACGCCGACCATCGCCGAAATCCGCGGCGCCCGCGAAATCATCGCGAGCATCGACCAGGAACTCGCCGAAGACGATCAGGCCCTGCCGACGCCGGCCTACGCCCTGTCGACCGACAAGCCGATTGGCGGCGCGGGCGAGAACAAGGCTGACGCGCCGATCGCGACCGTGATCGCCGCCGCATCGGCCGCTGAAAAGGCGCTCGCCGATCAGGCCAAGCCGGAGGCCGCACCGAGCGCGCCGTCAGCGCCTGCTCAAGCGCCGATCGCTGACTCCGCCGACGTGGCGAGCGCCCGCGACGCCGCGATCGCCAGCCAAGGCGCGGTGAGAACGCCGATCGTTGCGAGCCCGGCGGCCCCGTCGGCCATCGCGCAGCCGACGGCGGCGACGGTCAATCCGAACGACGTCGCGTCGATCCCGCCAGTGGCGATCCTGACGCCGATCGCGCTCAATCCGACCCTGGAATAGGCCAAGCCTGAACGCGGCTTACGCAGGCTGAGACCCTTGAACGGGTCTTAGCCGACGTATGCGAACTCCGGCTTCCCGTACGTCCCCACGAGATCGACCGCGAAGGTTGCGCCGTCGGCGAGGTCGAGAAGGAAGGCGTCGTTGGATTTGGAATAGGTGCCGAGGTCGGCCTTGACGGCTTCGCCGAGCAGCCAACCGACCATGGCGGCCTTCGTGCCGATGCCGCTTACGCCGTCCTGGCCGTAATAGGCGAAGTATTCGGCGCGGGTCAGGGTCTGGCCGTTCAATGTGAAGGACGGGTTGAGCAGCGCGGTCACGTTCGCGTCCGTGGGCGTCGAGCCGAAGATTTTCGCGTAGGCGTCGCGTGTCGCCTCGGCGAGCGACTTGGAGCCGAAGGCCGCCGTGAAGGCCGCGCTGCCCTCCCCGAGCTTGCCGAGATTGACCGCGAAATTGATGTAGCGGTTCTCCAGCGAGAACGACTGGTAATAGGCGCTGTTGAGATTGTTCGGGTTCGGACCGGTCGGCGAGACGAGGTAGTCGATGCCGCCTTCTGACGGGACCTTTCCGGTGAAGAACTGATAGGCGAGCGTGGCGACGGAGGTCGTGGCGTCGGCGGCTTTGATGAGGTCGGCGATGGCGGCCTGGTTGGTGACGGCGCCGGCGGCGTATTTGTCGGACAGGCTCGCGGCGATTGCGGCGGTCGCTGAGGAGCTCGGGCCGGCGCGAAGGATGTTGGCGAAGGCCGCATCGACGGCGGCGGCGAAGTCGTAGCCGAGAATGACGATCTTGTCGGTGAACTTGAGACGCTCGATGGCGGTGAGCGTATCGACGCCCTCGGGTGCGCTCGGGCGCAGGTCGCGAACGGTCCAGCCGCCAGAGGCCGAGGTCCAGGTGAAGTCAGTGGAGACGCCGGCGTATGTGGCGAAATCCATGCCGTCGCCGCCGTCGAGGATGTCGTCGCCGGAATCGCCGGAGAGGGCGTCGTCGCCTAGGCCACCGGTGATGCGGTCATGGCCGCCGCCGCCGGAGAGGACGTTGGCGACGTCGTTGCCGAGGATGGAATCGCCAGCGCGGGAGCCTTTGACGTTCTCGATGATCGTGTTGAAGGCGATGCCGACGTTTTGCGACCAGGAATAGACCTCGCCGTTGAATTGGCGGGTGATGAAGGCGGTGGAGAAGCCGGGATAGGCGGCGAGCACGTCGGCCAGCTGGTCGGCCTTCGGGTAGTAGGCGATGCTGGAATAGGCGCCGGGGCGCAGGTCGACGGCGGAGCCGCGCGTCAGAGCTGAGAGGTCGAACGTGTCCGTGCCGCCGGCATCGTAGATCGAGAGCATGAACGGCTTGGACTGGTCGAAGGTGTAGACGTCGTCGCCCTTGGCGGTGTTGGGGTCGGCGCCGTAGCGGCCCTGGATGGCGGCGATGTCGAGGACCATGGGCGTGGTCGGCCAGGCGTATTCGGAATTGGCCTGGAGGCTGCCGTCGGCTGTCCTTGTGAAGCGGATGGCGGTGAAGTCGGCCGGCGTCGTGTACGACATGATCGTGTAGCGACGGGTGTCGTAGGCGTCGGAATTCGACAGGATCGGCGCTTCGAACGGATGCTTGAGGCCGAGCGCGTGGCCGATCTCGTGCATCGCGGATTTGAAGTCGTAGGTCCCGGGCGCCAGGGACGCGCTGGCGTAGGTGCTCAGGATCCAGATGTCGCCGGCTTCGGGCGAGGCGCCTGCGGTGCGGCCGCGGAACGGCGGGACGCTCGCGTACCCCCAGATGTTGTTGGTGGTGTTGAGTGCGTCGGAGAAGGCGACGCGGATGTCGCCGCGCTGGGTGAGGTCGTTCGTTTCGACGAGGTCGACGGCGATCAGGCGGTCCCATTGGGCGACGGCGGCGCGGAAGTTCACGGCCTGGGCGCTGGTGAGGACGCTGTATTGCGCGCCGAAGGGCTCCTCGCCGGCGGAATAGCCGGGCCAGGTCGAGCCGGCGACGGGGATCGAATAGGTGATCGTCGCGAGCGGCCAGTAGAAGTCGGCGTACAAGACGCCGGTCAGAGCATCGGGGACGCCGAGCGCGACGAAGCCGGTGGGCGCGGGGGAGCCGGCGCTCATGGCGCGCGCGATGCGGACGGACGGACCTCGACCATGACGCGCTCCCTACGGGGGCGAATCTAGCCGCGCCCGCCCTTCCCCACAATCGCGCGCGGCGCCTGGATCAGGCGATCTGCAGCGCTTTCAGGATCGGCAGATTGTCGCGCTGGAAGACCTCGATCTGGGCGTTGAGTTCGGTGAGGTTTTCTTCGGCGGCTTCGATCGCTTTGCCGTCCTTGACGAGTTTCTGGCCCTGGGCGTTGAGCACGCCCCAGACGTGGGCGGAGACGTCCTTGGCGGTCTTGCGGCCGTCCTTGAGGGCGAGGAGCGCGAGCTGGCCGATGCGGTTGACGGTGACGCCCTCGCCGATCACGGGGCTTGCGAGATAGTTCACGTCGTTGGAGCCGCGGGCGCGGCGCATGATGGCGGCGTTGAGAGCGTCGGTGCGCTTCTTGGCCTTGCCGACGTCGCCTTCCT
>JBMOIB010000057.1:0-17222 GCA_049317545.1 Caulobacterales bacterium
CCGGGTTGACCAAACCGGCGCGTCGAACAAGGCGGAGCGGCGAAAGCCGAACTACAAAACCTTATTTCCAATCGGCCGAGGGCCTAGTCGCTCCGCCTTGTCCCAATTCGAACCCGCAGACGCGCAGCGTCGTGCGGATGAAGGCGCGTCAGCGGCCGTAACCGGAGCGGCGCTTGCGTTCGACGCTCGACGGGATGCGCAGGCTTTCGCGGTACTTCGCGACGGTGCGCCGGGCGATATCGATGCCGCTGTCGCGCAGGATGTCGACTATGCGGTCATCGGACAGGATTTCGGCCGGGGTCTCGGCTTCGACGAGCTTCTGAATCTTGCGGCGCACGGCCTCGGCCGAATGGCATTCGCCGCCGCCGGTCGCCTGGATCGCGGCGGTGAAGAAGTACTTCATCTCGAACACGCCGCGCGGCGTCGCCATGTACTTGTTCGAGGTGACGCGCGAAACGGTGCTCTCGTGCATCTCGATCGCGGCGGCGATCATTTTCAGGTTGAGCGGGCGCAGATGCTCGACGCCATGCGCGAAGAACGCGTCCTGCTGGCGCACGATTTCCTTGGCGACCTTCAGGATCGTCCGGGCGCGCTGGTCGAGGCTCTTGATCAGCCAATTGGCGTTGGCGGCGCATTCGGACAGGAAGACCTTGTCCTTCTCGCGCGTCGCCTGCTTGGAGATCTGGGCGTAATAGCGCTGGTTCATCAGCACGCGGGGCAGGGCGTCGCTGTTGAGTTCGACGTGCCAGGCGCCGTCGGGCGCTGCCCGCACATAGACGTCCGGCACAACGGTCTGGGCCGGCGCGCCGCCGAATGCGGCGCCGGGCTTGGGCGTCAGTGCGCGCACTTCGGCGATCATGTCCTCGATGTCCTCGCGCGACACGCCGCAGGCGGTCTGCAGCTTGGCGAGGTCGCCTTTGCCCAGCAGGTCGAGGTGGGCGATGAGCGCCTCCATAGCCGGATCGAAGCGATCGCGCTCCTTGAGCTGCAGCGTCAGGCACTCGGCGATCGTACGCGCCATGATGCCGGTCGGTTCGAAGCCCTGCATCCGGTGGAGTACGGAGAGAACGTCCGTTTCCGGACAATTCAACGCCAGCGCGATCTCGAGCGGATCGGCGCGGCAATAGCCCCAATCGTCGACCTGATCGATCAGCGCGGCGCCGATCACGCGCTCTTTGGGATCGAACCCCGCGGCTGACATCTGCGCCTCGAGGTGCTGTGCGAGGGACATGTCCTCGGTCAGCGTCTCCTCGAAACCTGGCATGTCGTCGAGCGACTTGCCGGAGGCGGCCTTCGACCAATCCGTCAGCGGCGCGGCGCCAGCTTCGGCGCGTTCGTCGGCGGAAAGATCCGGGTGCAGACTTTCGAGGTCGGCGTCGACATGGTCGGCGGCGGCGAAGGCCTCCGCGCCGTCGGCTGCGGCGGCCTCTTCGCGGGCCGGCGGCTCATCCTCGACCGGACGCTCAAGCAGCGGGTTGCGCTCGAGTTCCTCTTCGACGAAGGCGGAGAGCTCGGCGGACGAGAATTGCAGAAGCTTGATGGCTTGCTGGAGCTGCGGGGTCATCACCAGGGACTGGCCCTGGCGCATCTCCAATCTCGGCGTCATGGCCATCGGCGCCCCCTACGCCGAAAAGCGCTGACCGAGATAGACCTTGCGCACCGCGTCGTTCGCCTTGATGGCGTCCGGAGACCCTTCGAACAAAACCTCGCCATCGAAAATGATGTAGGCGCGGTCGACGATGTCGAGAGTCTCGCGGACATTGTGATCGGTGATCAGGATGCCGATCCCGCGCGCCTTCAAGAAAGAGATGAGGTCGCGGATGTCGGTGATCGCGATCGGATCAATGCCGGCGAACGGTTCATCGAGCAGGATGAAGGACGGCCGCGCCGCCAGTGCGCGCGCGATCTCGACGCGGCGACGTTCGCCGCCGGACAGCGCCGTGGCGGGCTGCGTCCGCAAGTGCTCGATGCGAAGCTCCTGGAGCAGCGACTCGACCGCGGCCTCGCGGCGCGTTTTGTCCTTCTCCGAGAGCTCGGCGATGGCCATCACGTTCTCTTCGACGGTCATGCCTCGGAAAATCGACGCCTCCTGGGGGAGGTAGCCGACGCCGAGCCGCGCCCGCTGGTACATCGGCAGACCTGTGACGTCCTGGCCGTCAATGGAGATCTGCCCGTAATCCACGCGAATGAGCCCCGTGATCATGTAGAAGCAGGTGGTCTTGCCTGCTCCATTGGGGCCCAACAAACCGACGACCTCACCGCGCTTGAGAGTGAGAGACACTCCCTTCACGACGTTGCGGCCTCGATACGATTTCCCGATCTTCGTCGCGGCCAGTCCCGCCGCGGATTCCGCGGTTGGCATGGCCGGCGTTCGGCTCATCGCGCCCTCAGAGGCCATCTGACCCGTTCCCCGTAAAGATAGCGTAAGCAAACTTACCCGGGCTGACGGACCGGCGCGGGCTGGGCCGCAGTTGGCCGCGTACGGAACACGCCGCGCACGCGCTGGCCGGGGCCGGAGCCGGGCTTCACGGTGGTGCGGCGATTGCCGATCTCGAGCACCATCGTATCGCCCTTCACGACGTTCTCGTCGCTCGCCACGACCACGCGGCCGGTGAACGTCACGGTGTCGGATTTCATCTCGTATACGGCGCTATCGCCCCGCGCCGTCTGTTCCGGGCGTACATAATAGACGTCGCCGTTGGCCACGATGCGCTCGATGTCGCCGGCGCCGAAGCCGCCCGCCGCCGGGTCGGGTTTGGCCGCCTTGGCGAAGTAGAGCACCAGCTTGTCGGCGCGCAGCGTGGAGGTGTCTTGAGCGACTTCGACATTGCCGGTCAGCACCAATTGGCGCTGCCCGTCGACATACTCGAGATTGTCCGCGCTGTACGCGATCGGCCCGCCATTGGAGCTCAATTGCGCGAATGCGGACGTCGACAGACCGAGCGCCGCTGCAGCGGCGAGGGCGGCGAGGACGGTACCAATGCGTGTCACGGAGCGCTCCCGGACTTGGGCGTTGCGGCCTTGGATGGGGCGGATTTGCCGGGAGGGCTTTCGCCGCCGCCGGAATTGATCACGCCGCGCACGCGGCCCCGCATGACCAAATGACCGCCGTTTCTATCAACTTCATAGGCGTCGGCGCGAACCTCGCCAAGTCCGGAGGCGCCGGAGATGGCGCGGGCCCCGCGGATCACATCGGCACGGGCGTCGATGAAGGCGTAGGTCGTCGTGAATGCGCGGCCCTGGCTGTCGGAAAACGCGACTTTATCAAACAGCTCGATCGTGCGGGCGTCGGGGTCGTAGATGCCGCGGATCGCGGTCAAAGTCTGGCCGGACGTCGTTTTGAAGCGCGGCGCGGTCAGGTCCATCTTTTGGGTGTCGAGGCCCTGGCGGACGGCCCGGTCTGCGGTGATCTCATAGCGGGAGCCGTCGCCGTCCTGACCGACGAACCGCGGATTGAGCATGGTCAGCGTCTCCTCGACGCCCAGCGTGCGCCGACCCGAAACGCTCGGGCCGAGCGCGTTCAGCATTGTGGCGAGCAGCAGAGCGGCGATGCAGGCCCCCGAAAGCGCGGCGCAGATCTGGCGGAAAGCGCGCAGAAAGGCCGAGCGACGCCGCGCGGTCTCGAGCGACGCACGCCGCCTCGGCTCCCAGATTTCGGTTACAGCGACCATTGCAGCGACCTGTGCCGGTTCGAGGCCCGCCACGCAAGCCTCGCCGACCGTGCGTACGTGCGGTCAGGGCGCGGCGGTTGCGCCCAGAATGCGCGCCACGATCAGGTCTGCGGCGACGGCCGCGGGTGTGGTCATCGTTTCGATGCGCAGGTCCGGCGCTTCGGGCGGCTCGTAGGGGCTGTCGATCCCGGTGAAGTTCTTGAGCTCGCCGGCGCGGGCGCGGGCGTACAGACCTTTGACGTCGCGCCGTTCCGCTTCGGCGAGCGGTGTGTCCACGAAGACTTCGAGGAATTCGCCCGGCCCCATCAGCGCGCGCGCCTGCGCCCGGTCGGCGCGAAACGGCGATATGAACGCCACCAGGACGATCAGGCCGGCGTCGGTCATCAGCCGGGCGGCCTCTGCGGCGCGACGGATGTTCTCGGCGCGGTCGGCGGCGGTGAAGCCCAGATCGCGATTAAGGCCATGGCGCAGGTTGTCGCCATCGAGCAGCGCGGTGTGGCGGCCGCGTGCGTGGAGCCCGGCGTCGACCAGATTGGCGATCGTGCTTTTGCCGGCGCCCGACAATCCGGTGAACCAGACGGTCAGGGGCGACTGACCGAGGAGCCGGGCGCGTGCGGCCCGCGAGACAGCGAACGCCTGCAGACGCACATCAACCGCCGGCGGGCCGGCGGCGGCTTCGCCGCCCGAAGGCGGCGCGCCTCGCTCGGTCCCCATCGCCCCGCGGCCGGGCCGCGGTTAGAACTTCGATCCGACCCGCACGCCGATGGTCCGCGGCGTCTCGACGACGCTGTACACGCGGGTGCAAACGCTGCAGCGCACGAAGCGCGTCAGCTGGTCGCGCTCGTCGGTGACGTTTTCCACGAACAATTCCGCCGTCAGATCGTTCCACGTGGCGCCGATCGCCCAATCGAGCGTTGTCGCGGAGGGAAGCTTGCCGATGGTCGCGGCCTGCGCGACGCGAAGGTCGCTCGAGGCGTCGCCGTGGTAGTTGGCGACCAGCTGCGTGTAGGGCTTCGCCTTGCCCGCCGACCATTCATACCGCGCCGAGGCCGAGGCCTTCAGTTCGGGCGTGATCGGCAGCTTGGTCCCTTTCGGCGCCAGGATCGAGTTGCCGGCGCCGGTGCAGGTGAAGGTGGGCTCGTTGACGGCGCAGAGGTTCTGTTCCGTCTTCGCGTCCGTGTAGGCGGCGCTGGCGTTGAGCGTGAAGTTTGCGGTTGGGACCCAGGTCAAATCGGTCTCGATGCCGGTGATCTCGGCGTCCGGACCATTCTGGATTTCGGTGAAGCTGTTCTGGCCCAGGAAGGCGAACTGGAACTTCTCCCACTTCTGTTGGTAGATCGCGCCGTTCCAGCGCAGCGCGCGATCGAACAGCGTCGTTTTCCAGCCGAGTTCTACGTTCTTGATCTCATCGGCCTGATAGGGCGGGACGGTCGCGCGGCGGTTGATGCCGCCGGGGCGGAACCCGCTCGACGCCGTCGCATAGACCATCGCATCAGGCGTGATCTTGTAGGTGGCGTTGAACTTGTAGGTCGTGCCGTCGCCTTCAGCCCGCTTGGGAACGAGGCCGCCGTTCGCGAAGTCGGCCAAGTTCGTGCAGAAGCTGCCGGAGACCTTCGGCGGCAGCAGCGTCCCGGTCGGATTGTTGCGCAGAATGGCGCCGGTGGTCGTGTAGCAGCCGGCGACGCCGGTCCGCGAGCTGCCGGCGGCGTTGAACGGCGCGCCTGCCGGGTTGCGTCCGAAGCCGAAGAACCCGATCAGGCTGTTGTCGAACTCAAATGCGCGCACGCCCGCGGTGAGGCTCAATTTGTCGGTGGCGTCGAACGTCGCCTCGCCGAAGATCGCGGTGTCTTTGTCTTCGCGTTCCTGCTTGGTCAGCCACAACGTGCCCGGCAGCCCGTTGACCGACACCGCAGGCGCGAGGCCCTTCACGCGGTAGTCCTGCGTGATTTCGTGCGTCTGCAGCTGGTAGAAGGCGCCGGCGATGAAGCGCAGGCGCCAGTCTTGCGGCGATGCGATCCGGAACTCGTGGCTGGATTTGGTGAAATCGCCGCCGCCCAGGATGGTCTGGCGCGAGTCGATCGTATTGCCGGCCGCGTCGGTGAAGTAGAAATAGCCGGCGACGCCGCCGGCGCCCGCATAGAGCGCGTCATAGGCTTCGGCGTAGTCGGTGTAGTCCGACGTCGTAGCGACGTTGCGGCCCATGTAGGAGCCAGCGTAGGTCACGTCGAAATTGGCGAGCTTGCCCTGGATCGTGAGCGCGGCCTGATAGAATTGGTCGACGCCGGTTTCCGGGTTGAAAAGCTGGACTTTCAGGTCGCCGACCGAGGAATCGAAGCCGAACAGGCCGTTGGCTTTTTGCGATTGGCCTTGGCCAGAGGCCGTCACGGTCCAGTTGTCGTCGAGGTCGATCTTGAGCGCCGCGCGGCCGCCGTAGACTTCAACGTCGTTGATGTCGTCTTTGACGAACGGCGCGTTGGTGATGGTGATCCCGCCCGGTTGCGGGAGGAACGCGCGGCGACCGGGGACGGAATCGATAAAGCCGCCTTCTTTCTTGTACCAGCCGACGACGCGCAGAGCCGCTTTGTCGTTGAGCGGGACGTTGATCATGCCCTGCAGCTTGCCGCCGACCTCGCCGTCGAGGACCTTATTGGCCTCGGCGTCCCAGCGGCCGTAAAAGCTTTTAGCATCAGGCTGATTGGTGATGATCCGGATCGTTCCGGCCTGCGAGGACGCGCCGTACAACGTGCCTTGCGGCCCGGCCAGGGATTCGATCCGGGCGATGTCGTAGATGTTGATGTCGACCGCGCCGCCGATCGTCGTCACCGGCTGTTCGTCGAGATAGACGCCGACGCTGGGCAGCGGGCCGGAATGGTTGCCGTCGCCGCCGGAGGCCACGCCGCGGATGTAGACGTTGGCCGATCCGGGCGTCGAGTTCTGGAACGACACCGACGGGAACAAGGTCGCGAAGTCGGTGAAGGACGAAACGTTGAGCTCGTCCAGCTTCTTCGTGGAGAGCGCCTGAATGCTCAGCGGCACATTCTGCAACGTTTCCGAGCGCTTGGTCGCGGTGACGACGATCTCTTCGACGCCCTTCCCAGCGGCTGGCGGGGTCTGAGCCTGAGCGACGCCCGTCAGAATTGTCGTGGACAGAAGAAGTGCCGAAAAGCGCGCGAACATGCCGACCTCGCCGAAAAATGGACTGGCGAACACGCTTTGATGTTCGCGGCGCTTCGTCAATCGGCCATCCGTCCGAAGTTAGTCTTAACATCCGAGGGTTGCCTAAAGGCCACACATTTTGAGGGTTTTTTAACCGCGCCGCCCGCTCCGAGGTCCTCAGCCGGGCCATTCGGCCGGCGGGTCCGGATAGGCGTCGAGAACCGGTCCAAGCGCCCGCTTCAACGGATCGAGAAACCGCTCGAACGCCAGCCACCCTTCGGCGCCCTCCCGGAAGATCGGCCGGCGCACCTGCTCGGACGACGGCGTCCGGATCGCCCGGTCGGTCTCGTAGAACCGCAGGCAGGCCTCCTCGAACGGCAGATTGCAAGCGGCGAGCAGGGCGCGGATCTCCGTCTCCGAATCCTCGACCATGCGTTCGTAGATCACCCGATGCACCGCGCCCGGCGCAGCGGCGTCGAAATGGGCCATCAGCCGCACATAGTCGGAATAATAGCGCCCGAGATCGTCGAGCCCGTAGGCGAACGCCTGGCCGCGCGCGAAGTGCTGCTTGAAGTTCGAGAAGCAACAGCCCAGCGGATGGCGACGCGCGTCGACGATCTTCGCATTCGGCAGGATCAGCCGGATGAAGCCGACGTGGACCCAATTGTTCGGCAGCTTGTCAATGAAGAACGGCCGGTCGGTCTTCCGCTGGGCGCGCGCCCGTTCGAGGTAGGCCTCGCCGACGGCGCGAAAGCGCTCGGGCGTCCAGGTAGCGAGACCCGCGGGGTAGGGCGTGCAACGCTGGCTGAGCGCGGGGATGTCGGGCAGCTCGGTCGTGCCTTCGACGGTGGAATGGCTGGACAGGATCTGCTCGATCAGCGTCGAGCCGGCCCGCGGCATGCCCACCACGAAGATCGGGTCCGGCGCCGGGCACCCCCAATCCGCCCGCTCGGTCAGGAAGTCGGCGGTGAAGAGGTCCCGGCAGGCGTCGACCAGTTCAGTCGTCTGGGCGGGATCGTAGGGCAGGCTGCGGCGACGGACGAGATTACCGGTTTCGTAGTGCGCGAAGGCCGCCGCGGCGTCGGCGCGGTCCTCAAAGGCTTTGCCGAGCGAGAATTCCAGCTGCAGGCGGTCGTCGTCGGTCAGGCCCCCGCGCGTCAGCGCCGCCTGCATTGCGGCGACTTCGGCATCGTCGAACCGATAAAGCTTGAGATTGGCGAGGCTCCACCAGGCTTCGCCGAGGCCCGGGGTGATCTCGATCGCCTTCTTATAGGCGGCGATGCCGGCGTCCGTGCGGCCGAGCGTCTTGAGCATGTGGCCGTAGCTCGTCCAGACCCGCGGCTGGCGCGGCGCGGTCCGCAGGACCTCCTCATAGAGGGCGATGGCCTCCTCGAACTCGCCCAGCTTTCCGAGCGCGGCGGCCTTGAGATTGGCGTGGGTCGGATTGTGCGGATCGTCGCCGATCAGGTGGTCAAGTTCGGCGATCGCCTCCTCGGAGCGGTTCATCCGGTAGAGCACCGTCGCCAGATTGGCGCGCGCGGCGCCGAATTCGGGATCGAGCTCCAGCGCCCGGCGCAGCAGGGTCTCGGAATCGCGGAAACGGCCGATCCGCGCGGCGACCTCGGCGAGCATGCGGATCGCCGCGACGTCCAGCGGCCGCGCTTTCAGGTGGGTCCGCAGCAGGCGCTCGGCGTCGGGAATGCGGTTCTGCCCCAAGGCCAGGGCGGCCTCGATCAGCAAGGGATCGCGCAGCGCCGCGGCGATCGCACGGTCGGCGGCGCCAGGCGGCAGGCGCGGCGGCATGTGGGGGGCGGCCTCGTCGCTCATCACCGACCAGTGCCCGTGTGCGCGATGCGATTCAACTGCGCCGCGGATCACCCACCAAAATGGGCGATAGCGACCGCGCCGCGTGCACCGCCTTTACGAGATATTGAACGCGTTCACGGCTCGATATTCGCCTACTCGCGTGTCTCGCGCGAAGGGAAAACCGAATGCGCGCTTGGCGCCCTTTGATGACGTTCCAGGTCCGGACGGCCCGCGCAGGCGCCGTGCCGGCCTTGGATCTAGCCGCGCGTCTTGGCGCACTTCTGGGCGCAACCCCGTCCGACGTCCGCGACGCCGCCAACGATCTCGCGCTCGCACCCTCGGCGCGGACGTCCTACGGCGATCTCCTGCTCGACATGCAGCCCGGCGAGGAACGCTATTTCGAGCCGCTTGGCGGCGTCACCCCGACGGCGGGCCGGTTCTTGAGCTTGGCGGAGGGCGGCGATCGCCCTGCCTGCACCGAGGTCCGCCAGTGGGCCGACCGAGAGACCGAGGTCTTGGTTGCGGCGGCGGGGCAGGGCCGGGGCTTTTCTATTCTCGGCGGACACAGGCCGCGCCTCCACATCGGGCGCTCGCTCGATGCCCTGAAATCCCGGTTCGATCCGTTCCCGGTGGTCAGCGACGCGTTCCGAGCGGTCATCGAAAGGCTCGACCCGCAAGGCGCGGCCTTTCATCCGGTAGACCTGCATTTGGCCGATGGGCGGTCGGCGCCGGGGCAGTGGCATTTGTTCGACGTCGTCCGCACCCTTCAGGTCGTGGACTTGTCGCGCTTCCGCGGGGCGATTGCGCATGTGCGCGGCGGCTTGAGGTTGGTTTCGCGCTCGTATGCGTTCGAAATGCGCGCCGACATTCCGCCGTCGGCGCATGTCCTGCGCGATCCGCTCCTGTCCAATGTCGAGCTGATTTCGCGCGGGGCGCTGGCGGCGCTGGCGGCGGCTGGGATCTTAGACGTTCACGCCGCGCCGATCGATTGCGGCGGCTTCTGAAGCAAATGAGGGAAGCGCGATCAGGCGTGAGCGAAAATGTCGACCTGTTCCCAGCCCTGGAGGTCAAGGGCGGCGCGCGTCGGCAGGAAGGCGAAGCACGCGTCGGCGAGCCCGGTGCGGCCTTCGCGCGCAAGCATCTCCATCATCCGCTCGCGCACGGCGTGCAGGTGCAGAACGTCGGATGCCGCGTACACGAGTTGCGCATCGCTCAAGTGCGCCGCGCCCCAATCGGAACTCTGCTGCTCCTTCGACAGATCCTTGCCGAGAAGTTCCTTCACGACGTCCTTCAACCCGTGCCGATCCGTGTAGGTGCGCACCAGCTTGGAGGCGATTTTGGTGCAGAACACCGGCGCGCAGGCGATCTGGAGGTCGCGCATCATCACGGCGAGATCGAACCGCCCGAAGTGGAAGATCTTGGGCTTCGAAGGGTCGCTGAGCGTGGCTTTCAGGTTCGGCGCGTCGTAGGTCGAGCGGTCGAGTTGAACCAGGTGGATGTCGCCGCCGCCGTCGCTCATCTGAACCAGGCACAAGCGATCCCGGATCAGGGAAAGGCCGAGCGTTTCGCAATCGACCGCGATCGGGCCGGCGAAGGCGACGTCGGCGGGGAGATCGCCGGAATGGACATGGACCGCGATGTTGCGGCCGTCGAGCGTAAGGCTGAGGCGTCGAGACATTGCGGCGGTTTGGGCCGGGCGTCTGCAGGTGTCAATGGCGGCGGGACGCGCTCAGGCGGCGATGCGCGCGGCTGTCGGCTCGTCCGCCGCACCCGGCCAAACGGCGGGGATCGCGAGCGTAAATGTCGACCCTTCGCCTTTGCGGCTTTCCGCGGACACGCTCCCGCCCAGCAGCGCGGCGAGGTTGGCGGTGATGCTGAGGCCCAGGCCCGTGCCGCCGTATTGACGTGTCGTCGATGCGTCGGCCTGGGTGAACGGCTGGAAGAGGCGCGCCAGTACGTCCGCGTCCATCCCGATGCCGCTGTCGGCGACCTCGAAAACCAGGCGATCAGCGTCGTCACGGCGCACGCGCACATGAACCGCGCCGCGCGAAGTGAACTTCCCGGCGTTGGAGAGCAGGTTGATCAGGCATTGGCTGAGCCGGAAGGCATCCGTTTCGGCCAGTCCAACGGACGCATCGATCGCCACCGTCAAGGCGTTGCCGTTGGCCTCGATCGCCGGACGCGCGGTCTCGACGGCGTCGTTGACCATGTCGGCGACCGCGAACGGGGCGGATTCGACATCCAAACGTCCGGCTTCGATCTTGGCGAAATCCAGAACGTCGCTGATCTGGCGGAGCAGTCTTCGTCCGGCGGAGATAACGCGGTCATGGTCGAAGCAATCGTCGACGCGTCCATCCGCGGCGGCGGAATCGCGCATCAATTCGCTGTAGCCGATGATGGCGTTGAGCGGCGTGCGCAGTTCGTGGCTCATCGTGGCCAGGAATTGCGACTTCGCGACGTTGGCGGTCTCGGCGTCGCGCTTTGCGGCCTCGAGTTCGGCTGTGCGGGCGCGCACGCGCCCTTCGAGCATATCGGCGGCCTCGTCGGCGGCGATCTGCGCCACGATCAGGTCTTGGGCGGAGCGCCACGCGGCGCGCGCGAGCATGTGTGCGTTGAAGCCGGCCATCAGTCCAAGGGCCGCGCAGCCAAGGCCGACAACACCGCCGCCGCCCAGGACAAAGAGGGAAAGGGTCATCGCCAGCGTCGGGCCGGGCAGCGTCCACAACGACATCGTGCGCGTCAGGATGTGTTGACCGATCGTCACCGCCATTGCGCCGCCGGCGAAAGCGGTGGCGATCACCGGGCCGGCGCCCGGCGCAAAAGCCAGCGCGGAATAGGGCAGCGTGTAGATCAGGCAGACCATTGCGATCCGGCGGACCGTCGAATCGACGGCGGCCTTCGCGGTCGCCGGCGATTGGGTGGCGGCCGCCTTGATGCTCCGATCGAGAACCGACACGAGCAAGAATTCGCACGCAAAGCCAATGAGCGAGGAGCACAAAACGACCACGCCCCAGCGCCAATCCGTGAAGACGAAAGTGACGCCGACCACCAGGGCGATCGCCATGACGCGCGTTCCGGCGTGCCCGGACCAAGACCGTTCCATAAAATGAGACATCGCCAGGGCGCTGGCGCGCCCGCTCGGCTGGGCGTCAGGCGACGCATGCGGCGCCGTGTGCGTCGGACTGCGGTGCATCTGGATGGCGCCTCCCTTTGCGACACTTTACCCGCGTTGGGGAAACCGGCAGTTAACAGCGGGACGTCCGCGTAGTGGTCGTTGCACCGCCGATGGCCAATTTGGCGGCTGCCGGAAGGTCGGCTAGAAGAAAGGCCGGCCAGAATGCCGATGGGGCGACGATGAGCGACGAAAAATCCGATCTTCTCCGATCGTTGCAGATCGACCGGAGCCAAGAAGCCGAGCGTCCGGCTGGACCGGGCCTCGCCGTCGTTCTGGGCGGCGCGGCCGCCTGCCTGGCCGTCGGGGTTGCGGTCGGCTGGCTCGCCAAGCCCGCGCCCAAGGCGCCGGCCGAAGCGCCTGCAGCAACCTCCACAACCCCCGGGGCCGCGGGCGCCGTCGCTGCGCCGCGCGCGGGCGGACTCACGGCCTCCGGTTATGTGGTGGCCCGCGCCCGCGCCACGATCGCCGCCGAAGTCACCGGCCGGGTGGTCGAAGTGCGGGTCGAAGAGGGGCAGGCCGTCAAGAAGGGTCAGGTCATCGCCGTCCTCGACGCCTCTTCAGCGCGCGCTGATGCCGCCAGCGCTGAGGCGCGCGCGGCTTCATCCGTGGCGGCGATCCGCGCGAGCGATGCGGAGCTTGCCGAGGCGCAGCGCAACCTCGCTCGCCTTCAATCGCTCTCCAACAACGGCTTCGTCAGCGACGCCAATCTGAAAACAGCGCAGGCGCGCCTCGACACCGCCGCGGCGCTGCTCGCCCAGGCGCGCGCGCAGGCCAATTCGACGCGCTCGGACGCCACGCGCGCCAGGGTGCAATTGTCGAAGTTCGAAATTCGCGCGCCGTTCTCCGGCATCGTCATCGACAAGGCCGCCCAGGCCGGCGAGATCATCTCGCCGCTGTCGGCCGGCGGCGGCTTCACCCGGACCGGCATCTGCACGATCGTCGACATGGACAGCCTCGAAATCGAAGTCGACGTCAACGAGGCCTATATCGCGCGGGTCAAAGCCGGGCAGAAGGTCGAAGCCGTGCTCGACGCCTATCCGGACGTCGTCCTGCCGGCCAAGGTGATCGCCACGATCCCGGCGGCCAGCCGCGACAAAGCGACCGTGCGCGTGCGCATCGCCTTCGAAACCAAGGACGCCCGCATCCTGCCCGAAATGGCGATCAAGGTGACCTTCCTCGACAGCACGACCTGAAGACCTTTCAATCCGCACACGGAGCATGCCAATGTCCGGCGACCTGATTTCCCTGCGTGAGGTCAAGAAAGCATACAAGCGCGGCAAAGAATCGATCTCGATCTTCGACGGACTGACGATGTCGATCGCTGCAGGCGATTTCGTCGCCATGATGGGGCCGTCCGGTTCGGGCAAGACGACGCTGCTCAATTTGTTGGGCGGCACCGACCAGTGCGACAGCGGTGAAATCAACTTCGACGGTGTGCGCATCGACGGCCTCAACGAGGGCAAGCTCGCCGCCTGGCGGGCCCGCAACGTCGGCTTCGTGTTCCAGTTCTACAATCTGATGCCGGTGCTGACGGCGGCGCAGAACGTCGAGCTGCCGCTGATGCTCACCAATCTTCCCGCCGGCAAGCGGCGCGACAACGTCGCCACCGCGCTGAAGATCGTCGGGCTCGAGGATCGCGCGCGCCACAAGCCGAAGGAATTGTCCGGCGGTCAGCAGCAGCGCGTCGCCATCGCCCGGGCGATCGTGTCCGATCCCAAGCTTCTGCTCTGCGACGAGCCGACCGGCGACCTCGATCGCACCACCGCCGATGAGATCCTCAAGATGCTGCAGCTCCTCAATCGCGAGCTCGGCAAGACGATCGTCATGGTGACGCACGATCCCGAAGCGGCGAAGTACGCCAGCCGCACCCTGCACCTCGACAAGGGCCGGTTCGTCGAGCAGGGGATGGCGGCATGAGGGACCTCGATCTCGTTTCAAAGAATCTCTGGCGCAAGCCGCTGCGCACGATCCTTCTGCTCGTCTCGATCTTCATGGCGTTTCTGATCTTCACGATCCTCGTGGGGTTCAATTTCGCCTATGAGCGCACGCTCGAAACGACCTCGCTGGCGAACCGCCTGGTCGTTTCGAACAAGATCAATTTCACCCAGCCCTTGCCGATCGCCTACCTCAACCGCGTCGCCCAGGTCGACGGCGTCGTCGACTACACCCACCAGAGCTGGATGGGCGCCTACTTTCAGGATCAGGCGCGCAGCCGGTTCGTGGGCTTCGCCGTCGAGCCGGAAAGCTTCGTGCGGGTTTTTGCCGATCAACTCAAAATGCCGGACGACCAAAAGAAGGCGTTCATCTCCGAACGCACGGGCATGATCGTCGGCAAGACGGTAGCGGACCTGTACGGCTGGAAAGTCGGGCAAACCGTCCCGATTTCGAGCGACATTTTCAGCCAGACGAATGGCCGTAGCGCCTGGGACATGAAGATCGTCGGCATCTTCAGCGGCCCCAACCCGGCGGACAATACGAGCGTCATCTACGCCAATTACGCCTATTTCAACGAGACGCGCACATTCGGTCGCGACCAGATCGGGCAGATCGCGGTGCTCACCGCCTCGTCGAACCTCAATGATCGCGTCGCGCAGGCAATTGACGCTGGGTTCGCGAACTCGCCGTCGGAAACCTCGACCGTGGACGAAAAGAGCTTCAGCCGCGCCTTCCTCGCGCAGGCGGGCGACCTCAACTTCATCATCGGGCTCGTGGTCGGCGCGGCGTTCCTCGCGATCCTGATGATCGTCGGCAATACGATGGTCACCGCGGTGCGCGAGCGCACCAAGGAGATCGGCGTGATGAAGACGCTCGGCTTCACCGGGCCGCGCGTGCTGCGGATGGTGCTCGGCGAATCCGTCCTGCTGGCGCTCTGGGGGGCGATTGCGGGTGTCCTGGCCGGCGCGGGCATGATGAAAGTCCTGGAGAAGGTGGCGCCGTTCGGTGCGCTCGATCTCCAGCCGCCGGTCGTCGTGATTGCTCTCGCGCTGGCATTGGCGCTTGGCCTGGTCACCGGCCTCATTCCCGCCATCGGCGCGCTGCGCATGCGCATCGTCGACGCCATGACCGCGCGCTGAGGAGACCGCCCATGTCGATCCTGAATCAAACAGGCGCCGTCATCGCCATGAACGTCCGCTCGATCCCGCAGCGCCTGTGGATGTCGGCGGCGACCGTCGTCGCCGTCGCGCTCGTCGTGGCGGTTCTGTTGGGCTTTCTCGCGCTCGGCAACGGCTTCAAGCAGACGCTTTCTGGCTCCGGAAGCGCCGACGTCGCCATAATCCTGCGCGACGGGTCGGGTTCGGAATTGAACAGCGTGATCACGCGCGCCCAGGGCGACCTGCTCGCTGAAGCACCGGGCGTGGCGCGCAATCCCGACGGCTCGCCGCGCATCTCCAAAGAGCTGTACGTAATCGTCGACGGCATCAAAAAATCCTCGGGCACGAAAGCGAACATGCCGATGCGCGGCATCGGCCCGGAAGGCCTCGCGGTTCGCAAGCAGGTGCGCCTGCGCGAAGGCCGCATGTTCACGCCGGGCTCGAACGAGATCGTCGTCGGCGCCGGCCTGCTGCGGGAGTTCTCCGGGTTCGAGATGGGCAAGACCGTCCGTTTCGGCGCCGCCACGTGGCGCGTCGTGGGCGTGTTCGAGGCGCCCGGCACGGTGTTCGAATCCGAGCTGTGGGCAGACGCTGCAGTGGTGCAGAGCCTGTTCGACCGCGGCTCCTCGTTCCAGACCGCGCGTGTCGTTTTGACGAGCGAGAAAGCGCTGCCGGAATTCGCGGCCTATGTGAAAAACGACCCGCGCATCCAGCTCAAGGCGCAGAGCGAGCTCGCCTATTACCAGGAGCAGGCGTCGCGCTCGGGCGCCATCATCCGCTACATCGGCTGGCCGCTCGGCATCATGATGTCGATCGGCGCGCTCGCAGGCGCCCTCAACACGATGTACAGCTCCGTCTCGGCGCGGGCCGCCGAGATCGCGACCTTGCGCATCATCGGCTTCTCCGGGTTCTCAGCTTTCGTCGGCACCATGGCCGAGGCGCTTGCGCTGGCGCTGCTCGGCGCGCTGCTCGGCTGCGGCATCGTCGGCCTGTTCTTCAACGGCATGTCGGCCTCCACGCTCGGCGCGGGGTTCACGCAGGTCGCCTTCCGACTGCAGCTCGGGCCCGAGATCATCGTGCAGGCGCTGATCCTCGCCCTCGTCATCGGCCTCGTCGGTGGATTCTTCCCGGGCTGGCGGGCGGCGCGGCAGAAGCCGCTCCTGGCGCTTTCGGCGCAATAGGCGCGATCCGGATGTCCGACCAGAGCAGCGGAGGGCGGAAATGAGCGAAGACCTCATCGCGGCGCGGCGCCTGCACGGGCGGGCGGCGATCGTGACGGGCGCGGCCGGCGGCATGGGGCGCGCCACGGCGCGCATCCTCGCGGCTGAAGGCGCTGAAGTCGCGGTCCTGGACATCGACGCCGATCGCGCCGCCGAGACGGCCGCCATGATCAAATCCTCCGGCGGCCGCGCGCGCGCCTGGCGGCTCGACGTGGCGGATGGCGACGCGATCCGCACAGTGACCGCCGAGATCGCCGCTGCCTTCGGGCGCATCGATGTGCTCGTCAACAATGCCGGCATCTCCGTCTTCATGCCTATCGAATCCGACGGTTACGACGCCGCCTGGGACCGCGCCTTGGCGGTGATGCTCACAGGCACGCAACGCATGGTGCGCGCCGCCCTGCCGCACCTGAAGGCTTCGGACGCGCCGCGCATCGTCAACATCGCTTCGACCGAAGCGCTCGGCGCGACCGCCGGCCACAGCGCCTATTCCGCGGCGAAGGCCGGCATCGCCGGGCTCACGCGCGCGCTGGCCGTCGAACTCGGCCGCGCCGGCGTCACGGTTAATTGCGTCTGTCCCGGCCCGATCAGCACGCCGATGACGGCCGCGATCCCAGACGAGCAGAAAGCGATCTACGCCAAGCGGCGCACCGCGTTGGCGCGCTACGGCGCGCCGGAAGAGGTGGCCCACATCACCGCAAGCCTCTGCCTGCCCGCGGCGTCGTTCATCACCGGCGCGGTGATCCCCGTCGACGGCGGGCTAATGGCGCGCAACGCCTGAATCGCGCCGGCATGACCACTGACTGGCGCAACACAGTTGCCACGAAAGCACGGTTCCGCGCTGAGTTTCCATATAACAGACACGTGATCATTTCTTGTCAGAACCTTTGCATGCGTGTCGCACGCCGCCCCTAAGGCACCGGCTTCGCACCAAATGAGGGTGCGTCTTCGGCAGGGGCGTGGGTATGAATTTCAAGAACACGATGCGGATCAGCGTTGCGGGCATCGCGCTCGCGCTCACGGGCGCCTTCGCGGCGACCAAAGCGGAAGCGCAGCAGCCGACGGCCGCGCCGGCCAGCGACGAGATCGTCGTTACGGGCAC
>JBMOIB010000058.1:0-17109 GCA_049317545.1 Caulobacterales bacterium
CAGAAGAAGCAGAGCGACCTCGTCCAGCAGGCCACGGACTCGCACATCAAAAAGGTCGACGAGACCTTGAAGGGCAAGGAGGAAGAGATCATGCAGGTTTAACCTGCAGGTCTTCTCCAATGGGCGTTCCCGCCGAATCCGTTCCATCCTCTGGCGCGCCCCAGCACGTCGCCATCATCATGGACGGCAATGGCCGGTGGGCGCGTGCGCGCGGTCGGCCGCGGACCTTCGGCCATCGCGCCGGCGTCGAAGCGCTGCGCCGCACCGTTGAGGCCGCCGGCGATCTCGGCATCCAATATCTGACCGTCTTCGGCTTCTCGACGGAGAATTGGACGCGCCCGCCTGACGAGGTCAGCGCGCTGATCGACCTGTTGCGGCTGTACGTGCGGATGGACCTCGACCGCCTGGAGCGCGAAGGGGTGCGCGTACGCATCATCGGCGCGCGCGATGGGCTCGAACCCGACCTGCTGCAAATCATCGAGCGCGCTGAAACCCGGACCGCGTCCAATGCCCAGCTCTATTTGACGATCGCGTTCAATTACGGGGGGCAGTGCGAGATTTCCCGCGCCGCCAAACGGATCGCCATCGAAGTCGCCGCCGGCCGGCTGGATCCGGCAACGATCGACGAAGACGTGTTCTCCGCCCACCTCGACACCGCCGGCATTCCCGATCCGGACCTGGTGATCCGCACGAGCGGCGAGCAGCGCTTGTCGAACTTTCTGCTGTGGCAGGCGGCCTATGCCGAGCTCGTCTTCGTCGACGCGCTGTGGCCCGATTTCGGGCGCGCTGACCTTGAGAGCGCGCTCGCCGAGTTTCGCCGTCGCGAGCGGCGATTCGGCGCCGTCAGCGCCTGAAACAACCAAGCCATGGGCGATTGGACCGACAGTCACGCGGACAATCTGGCGGTCCGGTCCGCCTCGGCGCTGGCGCTGATCGCCGTTGGGCTTTCATCGGTCATCATCGGCGGTCCAGCCCTCGCCGCGGCGACGGCGGCGGCGGCCGTCGCCATGAGTTTCGAATGGGCGCGCATGAGCGAGCCGCAGACCGCCCCCACCGGCTTCGCGATCGGCGGCGCCGCCGCGTTCACGGCCGTATGCGCGGCGGCCTGGGGCGCATTGGCGGTTGCCGGCGCCGTGGTCGTCCTCGGCGCGCTGGTCTCGATGGTCCGGCTGCGCCCGGCGAGCAAGGGGGCGGTCGCCGCCTTCGGGATCGCCTATGTGGCGGCGCCGTGCGTCGGCTTCATCTGGCTGCGCACCACGCCCGACGGCCTCGCGCTCCTGTTGTCGATGTTCGCGATCGTCTGGGCGAGCGATTCGGCAGCTTATTTCGCCGGGCGGTTCATCGGCGGGCCGCGGCTTGCGCCGAGCCTTTCGCCCAAGAAAACCTGGTCCGGTCTGGTCGCCGGGGTGACGGCGGCGACCGCCGCGGGGCTTGCTCTTGGCCAGTATCACCAGGGGCCGTGGGCCGCCTGGGCCGCGGTCGGCGCGACGCTGGGCGCGGTCGGATTGGCGGGCGATCTGTTCGAGTCGCTTTGCAAGCGGCATTTTGGTGTGAAAGATGCCAGCAGCTTAATCCCGGGGCATGGCGGCGTTTTGGACCGTTTGGACAGTCTTCTCGCCGTGACGACCGCGACCTTGGCGGTCATCCTCGCGGCTCCTGATGCGCCCGCGATTCTATTCGCGAGGACGATGTGACCGCGCCGCGTTTTTCCCGCTCGGTCACGATCCTCGGCGCCACGGGCTCGATCGGGGCCTCCACGGCCGCCGTGATCCAGGAGGTCCGCCAGACCGGCGAGGCCGATATCGTCGTCGAGGCGGTGACCGGCGCCCGCAATATCGAGGCGCTTGCGGATCAAGCAGCCGCGTTGCGCGCCCGTTTTGCGGTGGTCGCCGAGCCCTCTCTAGGCGCGGACCTCGCCCGCGCCTGCGCCGATCGTGGACTAAAGATCGAGACCGCCGCCGGCCCCGAGGCGCTGATCGAGGCCGCCCAACGCCCGGCTGATTGGGTCATGTCGGCGATCGTCGGCGCCGCGGCCCTGCGCCCGACGCTGGCCGCCGTGCGCCGCGGCGCCGCCGTGGCGCTCGCCAATAAGGAATGCCTCGTTTGCGCGGGGGATCTGATGCTCGCCGAGGCGGCCAAGAGCGGCGCGCGCCTTTTGCCCGTTGATTCCGAGCACAACGCCATTTTCCAATGCCTCCAGGGGCAGGGGCGGGTGGAGACCCTGACGCTGACCGCGTCGGGCGGTCCCTTCCGGACCTGGACGCGCGAGCGCATGGCGGCGGCGACGCCCGACCAGGCCTGCGCCCATCCTAAATGGTCGATGGGCCGTAAAATCTCCGTCGACAGCGCGACCTTGATGAACAAGGGCCTCGAGCTGATCGAAGCCGGCCGTCTGTTCGACTTGCCGGAAAGCGCGATCGACGTCGTGGTGCACCCGCAATCCATTGTCCACAGTTTGGTCACGTTCTGCGACGGGTCGGTCCTGGCGCAATTGTCCGAGCCCGACATGCGCGTGCCGATCGGCTATGCGCTCGCCTGGCCGGATCGGGTTGCGCTTTCGACGCGCCGGCTCGACCTTGCGCGGCTTGGCCAACTCCAGTTCGAACAGCCGGACGTGGCGCGTTTTCCAGCGCTCGCCCTCGCGCGCGAGGCGTTCCGGATGGGCGGCGCCGCGCCGGCCGTGCTCAATGCCGCCAATGAGGTGGCGGTCGATGCTTTCCTCAGCGGTCAGATCGGGTTCCTCGACATCGCCTCGGTCGTAGCGGAAACGCTCGATCGGGCCGGGGGGCTGGACCTGATCTCAAAATCGCCCTCTTCGTTCGATGAGGTCGCCACAATCGATGCATGGGCCCGGGGTGAGGCCCGTGCTTGCGCTGATCGCCGGCGCGCCGCCTGAGGACGGGGCGGCCAGCCGAAAGGGACTTTGAATGCTCGACGCATTGCAGACCGCAGTTTTCTACATCGGCGCCTTCGTCCTGGTTCTGAGCGTCGTGGTGTTCGTCCACGAGTTCGGACATTTCCAGGTCGCCCGTTGGCGCGGCGTGGCGGTCGATACGTTTTCGATCGGGTTCGGACGACCGCTCGCGTCTTGGCGCGATAAGGCCGGCATCAATTGGGTGATCGGGTCGCTGCCGCTCGGGGGGTACGTCAAGTTCGCGGACGACGCCGACCCTATGAGCACAGCGCCGAGCGAATCCTACGATGCGCCGGCCAAGCGCGCCGAAGCGCGCGCGAAGGGGTTTTTCCACGCCCAGCCGGTATCCACCCGGGCGGCCGTCGTCGCCGCCGGACCTGCGGCGAACTTCATTTTCTCCACGCTGGTCTTCGCCGCCCTCCTTTTGGCCTTTGGCCGCGACGCAACGAGCACCGCTGAGCTTTCGCCGCGGATCGACATCGTTCAGGCCGGCTCGCCGGCCGAGAAGGCGGGGATCAAGCCCGGAGACCTGGTGACCTCCGTAAACGGCGCTGTGGTGGCCTCCTTCGGCGACATGCAGACCTTCGTCGTCTCCTCGCCCGGAAAACCGCTCGCCTTCCAGGTGCTGCGCGACGGTGCGCCGATCGCGCTCACGGTCACGCCAAGCGCCCGTGAAGGGATCGACGAGGGTGGCGCCAGCGTCACCCGGGGGGTGCTCGGCGTTGGCCGCACGACGCGGCCCGAGGAGCGCAAGGTTGAGCGTTTCAACCCGCTGACGGCCCTAGCTGCGGGCGCGGGGCAGGTCTGGACGATCATTTCCTCGACCGTGTCCTATATCGGCAACATCGTCTCCGGACGGGCCTCGGCCGAGCATTTGGCCGGGCCACTCGGGATCATGGATCAATCCGGCAAGGTGCTCGAAGGCTCCCTGGCGGCTGGCGGGGCCCAGACGCCCCTGATCGAGCGGATCGGTCAGGCCGGGGTCGCCTTGCTCCAATGGGCGGCGATTCTGTCGGTTGCGGTCGGGTTCGTGAACCTCCTCCCGGTCCCCATGCTCGATGGGGGCCATCTTCTTTTCTATGGCGTCGAGACCGCCCGCGGCCGTCCGCTGAGCCTGAAGGCTCAGGAAATGGGCTTCCGCGCCGGGCTCGCCTTCATTGCGTCGCTGTTTTTGTTCGCGACGTGGAACGACCTGCAGCGGCTCAACGTGCTTGAGTTTCTGAGCGGGATACTGTCTTAAAACGCGGCGCCCGGGGGCGCGCTTACCATTGAGGCCTGCATGAAGCGCGTATTGCGGGAAGCGGTTCTCGGCGCCGTGAGCTATGCGACCGCCGTGAGCGGCGCGGCTCTGGTCGTCGCATCGCCTGCGGTGGCCCAGGACGCCCAGAAGTCGGCTGCCACGCCGCAAGCCGCAAAACCGGGCGCGCCAGCGGCCGAGCAACCTGCGCCGGCGGCGGCGATCCGGCGGATCCTGGTCGAGGGCAATCAGCGGATCGAAGCCAGCACGGTCATTTCGTACCTGCTCTTGCGGCCCGGCGACGCGTTCGACGCTGAGCGGATCGATCTTTCGCTGAAGACGCTGTTCGCGACCGGCCTGTTCGCCGACGTGCAGATCACCCAGCGCGACGTCGACCTGGCCGTGACGGTCGCGGAAAACCCGATCGTCAACCAGGTCCTGTTCGAAGGCGTGCGCGCCCTCAAGGAAGACGACCTCCAAAAGGAAGTTCAGGCCAAGCCGCGCTCGGTGTTCACCGCCGCCCGCGCCCAGGCCGATGTGCAGCGCATCATCGAGCTTTACCGCCGCGCCGGCCGCTTCGCCGCCACGGTGACCCCGCAGGTCCGCGAGCTCGAGCAGAACCGCGTCGATGTCATCTTCGAGATCGACGAAGGCCCTGTGACGGGCGTGCGCAACATCAATTTCATCGGCAACAAGGACGTGTCCGATCGCGATCTCCGCGAAGCGATCGTCACCACCGAGTCGCGCTGGTGGAAGTTCCTCGCCAAGAACGACAATTACGATCCAGACCGTCTCGATTACGATCGCGAGCAACTCCGCCAGTATTACACCAACCGCGGTTTCGCCGATTTCCGCGTGGTGTCGGCTGTCGCCGAACTCACTCCGGACCAAAAAGACTTCTTCATCACCTTCACGGTCGATGAAGGCCAAAAGTACGATTTCGGCGAAGTGAAAGTCGAAACGGCGCTCTCGAAAGTGCCGCCGGAATTGCTCAAGGCGGTGATCCCTATCCGCGAAGGGCGGATGTTCCAGGGCGACCTGATCGAAAAGGCGATCGACGCAATGTCGTTCGCCGCCGGCGCCGCGGGCTACGCCAACGTCGAGATTCGTCCGCGCATTTCGCGCGATCGCGACAAGCGCCTCGTCAACATCACTTTCGAAGTGAACGAAGGTCCGCGCGTTTTCATCGAACGCGTCGACATCGTCGGCAACAACCGCACGGTCGATCCGGTCATTCGCCGCGAATTGCGCCTCGTCGAAGGCGATACGTTCAACCGTGTTCTGCTGGATCGTTCGAAATCGCGCGTGCGCGCACTGGGCTATTTCAAAGACGTCAAAGTCGATGAAAAGCCGGGCACGCAGCCGGACCGCTCGATCGTTGAGGTGCAGGTCCAAGAAGACACGACCGGCGAACTCGCCTTTGCAGCCGGCTATTCATCGAGCGATTCGTTCCTGTTCGACGTGTCGGTCACCGAGCGCAACCTGCGCGGCCGCGGACAGTTCCTGCGGCTGCGCGTTTCCACCAGCTCGCGCCGGCGCCAGATCGACGTTCGCTTCACCGAACCGCGGTTCCTCGGCCGCAACCTCGCGGCCGGATTCGATCTCTTCTCGCTGCGCACCGACTTCCTGTCCGAAGCGAGCTACGAGAACACGTCAACGGGCGGCGGCTTGCGGGCGAGCTTCCCGATCACTGACACCACCAGCATGGGCACGACCTATACGATCCGTCAGGACGATACGACGGTCGACCAGGCGCTCTGCATCGGCACGGCCACGCCGGCGCTGATCTGCGATCAGCAGGGTAAGTTCCTCACGTCCGTCGCCGGCTACGCCTTCAATTGGGACCGTCGCAACGATCCCGTGAAGCCGACCCGCGGCTTCGACTTTTCGTTGAACCAGGATCTCGCGGGCCTGGGCGGCGACGTGAAGTATCTACGCACGGAAATGCAGGCCGGCGCCTATCGCGGTCTGTTCCGCGACGTCGTGGCGAGCCTCACGGTCAACGCTGGCTATATCGTCGGCTGGGGCAGCGACGAGATCCGCATCAACGACCGCTTCTTCAAGGGCGGCTCGACGTTCCGCGGCTTCGACGTGGCGGGTCTTGGTCCGCGCCAGATCGTCACCACCACGACGCCGAGCGCCACTGCGGGCGGTAAGCCGACGGTCGAAACCTTCAATCAGGATGCGCTGGGCGGCAACGCCTACGCGATCGGCACGGCTCAGCTCGAATTCCCGCTCGGGCTGCCTAAGGAATTCGGGGTCTCCGGCGCCGTGTTCACCGACTTCGGTTCGGTCGGCATCCTTGATCCCGGCAGCCGCCGTTCGGCCACGGTGACCGATCCCACGACGGGCGTCCGCACGGACCTCTTCGTGAAGGACGACTTCGCGCTGCGCGCGTCCGCCGGTGTGACCATTTATTGGAACTCGCCGTTCGGACCGGTCCAGTTCGACTTCGCCCAGCTTCTGGCGAACGAAAAGTATGACCGCACGCAATCGTTCCGGTTCTCGACGCGGACCAAATTCTGACGCGGGCCGGCTTCAAACAACATGAGCGCCGATCGAAATCGGCGTCGTTCAAACAAGAAAAGGTGGGATCCATGGGTGTTTTCAATCGCGTGATTGCGGGCGTCGCGCTAGGCGCAGCTCTCGTGGCGACGGCGCCGGTCGCTTCGGCGCAGGCCGCTGGGGCTGTCGTGGTCGTCGACTTCAATCGCGTCATGACCGACTCTACGGCCGGCAAGGACATGTCCACCAAGCTCAATGGCCTGGTTCAGCAACTGAACGGCCAATTGAAGCCGGAGAGCGATGCGCTCGACAAGGAATTCGCCGATATCCGCACGCAGCTCTTGGCCACCAATCCGGGCCTCAAGCAGCGGATCGACGCACTGGAAACCCGCCTGAAGGCCGCCCAGAAGGTCGATCAGGCGCAGGCCCAGGAAGCTGGCAAGCTGAAGCAGGAATTCGACCAGCTTTTGATCGATCAGGCGCAAAAGAACCCGACGATGAAGACGCGCCTCGAGACCTATTTCAAGCGCGTCCAAACGCTCGAAGCGAAGCGCCAGGCTTCGGCCCAGCAATTCCAAGGCGCGGCTGCGTCGTATCGGCGTGACCTCGACCCTGCCGTCGCCAGCGCCGTGAAAGACGCCATGCAAGCGCGGGGCGCCGCCGTGGTGCTCGACCAGGAATCGACGTTCGCCGCCGCGGCGAGCGCGGACATGACGACCGACGTCATCAACCGCCTCAACGCGAAGAAAACGAGCGTCGCCGCCGTCGCGCAATAATCGTGCATCGATGATCGATCCGCGCTTCTACGAGCGTCTCGGGCCGGTCGCCGCCGGGAGGTTGGCGACGCAGTGCGAGGTTCGAGGGGGGGCGGATCGCCCGATCATGGGCGCGGCCGCTCTGCAGGACGCAGGGCCGGACGACGTCGCGTTCTTTCATGGGCGGCTCGCGGCAGATGCGGCAGCCCCGCGCACCGCGGCCGGGGCCATTTTCGTCGCACCGGCTGCGGCCGACCTTTTCGCCGCGACCGGAGCAACCCTGCTCGTCACCGCCCATCCGCGTGCGGCCTTCGCGCGCGCTTTGGGGCTTCTGGTGCGCGAACGCGGCTTCCCAGCGGGCGCCGAGCGGATTGACCCGAGCGCGCAGATCGAGCCGGGCGTCACCCTCGACCCCGGAGCCGTCATCGGCGCTGACGCACGGATCGGCGCCGGCGCGCACATCGGCCCCAACGCCGTCATCGGCCCCGGCGTCTGCATCGGGCGACGCACGCGGATCGGTCCCAACGTCGTGGCGTCGTTTGCGCTGATCGGAGATGACGTCGCCATTCTCGGCGGCGCCGTGATCGGACAATCCGGGTTCGGCGTGGCTGCGGGATCGACCGGGCCGGTGGACGTGCCGCAGATCGGGCGCGTCATCATCCAGGACCGGGTCACGATCGGCGCCGGCTCCACGATCGATCGCGGCGCGTTTGGCGACACCTTGATCGCCGAGGACTGCAAGATCGACAATCTCTGCCACATCGCCCACAACGTCGTTGTTGGACGCAGCGTCGTGATGGCCGCCTATGCGGGCATTTCAGGTAGCGTGCGTATCGGCGATGGCGTCATGCTCGGCGGGCGCGTAGGCGTCTCCGATCATCTCACCGTTGGGGCGGGCGCAAACATTGCGGCTGGATCTGGCGTCCTCGAAGATGTTCCGGCCGGGGAGACCTGGGGCGGCTACCCCGCCAAGCCGCTGCGGCGCTGGGTTCGCGAAGGGGTTTGGTTGAGCAAGGCGGCGGCGGGAAAAAAAGATGGACAAGCCTGAAGACAACGCCGTCGCGTCGATCGCCTGCGACGAGATCATGCGGCTCATTCCGCATCGCTACCCGTTTCTCCTGGTTGATCGCGCACTCGATTACGTCGCCGGCCAGTCGATCCGCGGCATCAAGAACGTCACCAGCAACGAGCACTTCTTCGTCGGGCATTTCCCGAACAATCCGGTGATGCCCGGCGTCCTCATGATCGAGGCGATGGCGCAGACCGGCGCCGTCTTGATGTCAAAGACGCTGCAGGTCGACGTCAGCCGCGCGGCGATCCTGTTCATGTCCGTCGACAACGCGCGCTTTCGCCGGCCGGTGCGGCCGGGCGACACGCTCGAGATGCCGGTCGAAGTGCTGTTCCAGCGGCGCAACATCTTCAAGTTTCGCGCCCGTGCGGAAGTGAACGGCGAACTGGCGGCGGAATGCGAATTCGCGGCCATGAAGGCGGAGCTGCCGGGCGCATGAGCCGCATCCATCCGAGCGCGGTCGTCGCCTCTTCGGCCAGGCTCGGCGAGGATGTCGAGGTCGGACCGTTCTGCATCATCGGGGAGGGCGCAGTGATCGGCGCGCGCACCCGGCTCGCGGCCCACGTCGTCATTGAAGCCGGCGTCGAACTTGGCGCCGACAACAGCGTCGGGGCCAACGCCGTGCTGGGCGGCCAGCCGCAAATCGCGAAATACGCGGCCGCCGACACGCGCCTCGTTATCGGCGACCGGAACGTCATTCGCGAAGGCGTCACGTTTCATCGCGGCGCCTCCTCCGGCAAGGGCGTCACCACGATCGGTTCGGACGGATACTTCATGGTCGGCGCGCACGTCGCGCATGATTGCGTGGTCGGCGACGGCGTGATCTTCGCCAATTGCGCCACCCTTGGCGGCCATTCCGAAATTGGCGACGGGGTGTTCCTGGGCGGTCTGTGCGCCGTGCACCAATTCACCCGCGTCGGCCGGCAGGCGATGATCGGCGGGCTCACGCCGGTGACCGCCGACATCGTCCCGTTCGCCCGCGCCGCCGGCAATCCCGGGCGCCTCGCCGGGCTCAATACGGTCGGACTGAAACGCCGCGGACTGCCCGCCGAACGGATCCGCGCCCTGACGCGCGCGTACACGCACATCTTCAATGGCGCCGGCGTTTTCGCCGAGCGCATGGCCGGCGTGCGCGCGGCCGTCGACGTGACGCCTGAGGTGGACGAGATGATCGCCTTCATCGAGGCCGGCGAAAAGCGGGAGCTTTGCCACCCGCCGAAGCGTCGATGACCGCGCCGCTCGGCATCGTCGCCGGCGCGGGCGATTTGCCGGTTCGCATCGCCGCCGAATGCGTCCGCGCGGGCAGAACAGTTTTCGTCGCACGCATCGCCGGTCTGGCCGATCAGGCTCTCATGGCCTATCCGGGCGCCGATTTCGGCCTTGGCGAAATGGGCGCGCGCTTCAAGGCGTTGAAGGCGGCCGGGTGCGTAGAGGTCGTCTTCGCCGGGCTCGTCAAACGGCCCGACTTCAAATCGCTCAAGCTCGACGCGCGCGCCGCGCTGATGCTGCCAAAGGTCCTCGCCGCAGCCCAAAAGGGTGACGACGCCCTCCTGCGCGTGCTCGTCGAGGAGTGCGAAAAGGAAGGGTTTCGCGTGCGCGGGGCCGAGGAGGTTGCGCATGCGCTTGCAGCCCGTTCCGGCGTGCTCGGCCGCCACGCGCCCGACGCCGCCGCGCGCGCCGACATCGCCAAAGGCGCTGCGGTCGCGGCTGCGCTGGGCCAATGGGACGTGGCGCAAGGCGCTGTGGTGTGCGACGGGCTCGTGCTCGCGCTCGAGGCCGCCGAAGGCACCGACGCCATGCTGGCGCGCGTCGCCGCCCTTCCCGAAGCGATCCGCGGCACGGCGCAGGCGCGCCGCGGCGTGCTGGTGAAACGGGCCAAACCAATCCAGGACCGGCGTATCGACCTGCCGACGATCGGGCGTGCGACCATCGAGGCCGCAGCCATTGCGGGTCTCGCCGGCGTCGCGGTCGAGGCCGGCGGCGCGCTCATCGTCGACGAGACCGCAACCATCGCGCACGCCGATGCGCTCGGCCTCTTCGTCGTGGGCTTCGATGCGCAATCGCTCGACCTGGAATCGCCCGCGGCCAGAGCGTCCGGACCCGGACAATGACGCGGCCGGCGCGCATTTTCCTGGTCGCCGCCGAGCCGTCTGGCGATGCGCTGGGCGCTGACCTCGTGCATGCGCTGCGGGCGCGTGCGCCTGACGCCGTTTTCGCCGGCGTCGGCGGGCGGGCAATGGCCGAGGCGGGCGTCGCAAGCGCGTTCGACATCGCCGACCTCGCCGTGCTCGGCCTGATCGACGGCCTGAAAGCTTATCCCCGCGTCGTCGCGCGCGCCGACGAGACCGCCGAGGCCGCGCGGCGCTTTGATCCCGACGTCGCCGTCCTCATCGATTCCTGGGGCTTCACCTTGCGGGTCGCGCAGCGCCTGCGCGTCAGCGTCTCGCGCGCCCGGCTCGTCAAATATGTCGGCCCGCAGGTGTGGGCGACGCGTCCCGGGCGCGCCAAGACCTTGGCCGCAGCGGTCGATCATCTCGTCTGCATCCACGACTTCGAGGCGCCTTTCTATGCGCCGTTCGGCCTGCCCGTGACGGTCGCCGGCCATCCCGCCGTCGGCCGCGCGATCGCGGGCGACGGGGCCGCGTTTCGTGCGCGCGAAGGGATCGCGCCCGACGGAAAAATCCTCCTCGCTTTGCCCGGCAGCCGGTCAAGCGAGCTGCGCCGCGTCGGCCCCACGATCGTTGCGGCGGTAGCGGAGCTTGCGCGCCGCTTTCCGGATGCAGCGCCGGTCCTGGTGGCGGCCGAAAACGTAGAGGCCCAGGCCCGCACGCTTGCGGCCGCCATTCCTGGCGTCCGGATCGTGAGCGCCGCGGACCGCGCCGACGCCTTCGCCGCGGCGACTGTTGCGATCGCGGCCTCCGGCACCGTCACCACGGAAGTGGCGTTGCAGGGCGCGCCGGTCATCGTCGGCTACAAGCTCGGCTGGATCACCTGGGCGCTGGCGCGCGCTTTCCTTCTGAAGTCGCGCTTCGTGACCTTGATGAACGTCGCCGCCGATCGGGAGGTCGCGCCGGAATTCATCCAGACGCGCTTCACGACCGCTAACCTCGTCGCCGCCGCCGCGCCGCTGCTCGCCGATCCGGCGGCGCGCGCCCGCCAGGTCGCAGCCCAGGACGCAGCGCTCGCCGCCATGGGGCGCGGTGCGCGCCCCGCCGCGGAAGTCGCCGCCGACGTCGTGCTCGCCGAACTCAAAAAGGCCCGCCCATGATGCGTCGCATCGTTCTCACCGCCGTTTTCGCGGGGTTCGCAGCCGCCGCCGGCGCAGCTGAACTCGGCCCGCCGCTGGCGTGCCCGCCTGATCGCGCCTGCTATCTGCAGAACCTCCCCGACTTCGATCCCAGCCCCGCCGGGCGCGACCCCGTCTGCGGTCCGCGCACCTATGACGGTCACGACGGCGTCGATCTGCGCGTACGCGCCGCTGCGATGCGGGCTGGCGTCGCGGTGCTTGCGCCGTTTTCCGGGCGCGTATTGCGGCTGCGCGACGGCGAACCAGATGCGCTGATGCGGGAGAAGGGCAAGGAGGCGCTCGCCGGCAAGGACTGCGGCAACGGCGTTGTTCTGGTCGCCGACGAGGGCGACGAGGTGCAGATGTGCCACCTGCGTCCGGGCAGCATTCGCGTGGCGGCGGGCCAGCGCGTCGCTGCCGGTGACGTCGTCGGCTTGGTCGGCCAATCGGGCCGCTCCGCTTTTCCCCATGTGCACATGACGCTGCGCCGCGCAGGCGCGCCCGTCGATCCGGGTCGCGGCGCCGCGCTCGCCGGCGGCGTCTGCACGCCCGGGGCGGCGCTCGTCGGCGACCAGACGGCCTGGAGCGCGGCGGCCCGCAAGGCCTTGCCCTTCGATGTCCGTACACGGATCGTCGACTGGGGCTTCATCGCGGCGCCGCCGACGCGGCCGCAGGACGCTGACTTAGCGCCGCCGCACGACGGATCGGCCCGGGCGCCGGCGCTGCTGTTCTATGGGTTCTTCGGCGGTCCGCAGACGGGCGACGTGATGCGCGTGCGACTTTTGGGCCCGGACGGGTCGGTGCTCGCACAGTCCGAAGACGTCCAGGCGAAAGACCAGGCCCAGGCTGCGCGCTATGTGGGCAAACGGACGCCGCCGAGCGGCTGGCCGGCCGGGCGCTACCAGGGCGAGGTGACGCTCCTGCGCGGAGGACGCGAGATCGACCGCCGCACCGAGACGCTCAGCGTACGTTGATCGTCAAAACGCGCTGCGCACGGCCGTCGCCACGATCATCTCACGCGCGCCCGCGACGCCATCGGCGTTGTCTCGTCCAGTGAAGGCGAGCCCGATGCGAGAGCGCGCGCCGGCTGGCCGGGCGTAGCCGAGTTCAAGCCGCATTTCTGGGGTCTGCGAGGCGAGGCTGATGCGCCGCGCCGACCAGATCGGAGCGCCGGTGTCTGGATCGGCGCCGATCGCGAACGCGGTTTCGATTTCGCCCCGCGCAGCGGCGAGGGGCGCGCCGACCGAAAGGTCAAGGCGGTCGCCGGGGCGGACGAGATCCTGCGCCGCGAGCCCGATCGCATAGCCGACGCTGTCAGTTTCGCCGATGCCATCCGCGAGCGAACCCGCCGCGCCACGCTGAGAATCGGTGCGTGCGAGCGAGACCGCGCCGGCGAACGTGATCCTCCGGCTCAAGGCGTATGCGCCCTGCACGCGGGCAACTTGCGTCGTCGCCTCGCCCTCAACGGCAAGGGCCGCGCCGGCGTCGCCCAGTCTCGAGTGCGGCTCGGACACTGCAATCGCGGCGGCGCCCAGCGACCCGCGACCCGCGAGCCACAAAACTTCGCCCTCGAAAGCCGTCGCCGGAGCATTCGGACGTGCGCGCGTCAGCAGCCCAGAATCTTGCGGTCGTTGCTCAGCCTTCGCGCGCTCGGCGCCGAACGTCACGAACAGACCATCGGCCAAACGGCGACGCACCGCCACGCCGAGGCGATCGGCGGTGAGGAAGGCGTCGTGGCCGGCGAAGGCGAGGGCGGGGCCCGCGGGACCGTCCAGCGGCGCCAAGGCCTGGCGGCCGAGCAGGGGCGAAGGCGCGCCATTGGACATGGCCAGCGCCGCGCCGTCGGGCGCGAACGCGAGGTGCGTGGCCGCAACATGATCCGTATCCGGAGCAATAAAGCTCTGCACGCGCGCCGGGCCGCCCCAGGCCGAGAGGTCGAACGCGTCCGACAGGCGCGCGCTCAACCGCGCGGCCGCATCCGGCGCGCCGTCCGGCGTCCAGGTGCGCGCGCGCTGGCCGAGGTCGATCGCGAAGTCGCGGCCGAAATCGTCGAAGACCGAGGCTTCAAACACGCCGCCGCGCGCCGCCGCCACCATCGGGCCAACGGTCACCGATCCCGTGGGATAGACGAGCTTGACCGTCGCCGCCGTTCCGTTCGCGAGCACCTTCGGCGTGCCTGAGGGCTGCATGGCGCGTTCCAGATTGACGAGGCCGCGGCCATAGATGGGATCGATCCCGGCCGCGCCGAGGTCGGTGGCGGAGGCGAAGAGGATGCCAGCGACGCTCTGTGGACCGAGGAAGGGCCATTTGGACTTCACCGTCGCCGCCGCCCCCGCCACGATCGGCGCCGCCATCGAGGTTCCGCTCATCATCGCGTAGGTGTTGGTCCCGGTCGGATAGGCGCCGATGTCTTGAACGCCCGGCGCGACGAGGAAGAAGTTCTTGGCGTCGCCCGCGCGGTTCGAGAACGAGGCGATGACGTTCTTGGAATCCACCGCGCCGACGGCGATCAATTGGCCCTTGGCCCAGGCTTCCGACGCATGCCGCGCCGGCCAGCTCGGATTGGCGGCGCCGTCATTGCCGGCGGCGATGACCACGAGTTTTCCCGCTGTGACGGCGCTTTGCAATTCGGTGCGGATCGCGGTCGAAGCCGTTTTGCCCTCGAGGCTCATATTGAAGACGAACGCCTTGCTGGCGCGCGCGTAGGCGAGACCACGCGCGACGTAGAAATCGCTGGTGGAGGAGCCTGCAAACACTTTCACGGCGAGGATGTTCGCGAACGGCGCCGCGCCCATCATGCCGGTTCCGTCGGCCTCGCCAGCGGCGAGCGAGGCGACGTGCGTGCCGTGGCCGGCCGTATCCGCAGCGGCCGCAATGCTCGCAACGCCGGTGATCGCGTCGTAGCCGCCGACGATCTTACCAGCGCCGTTGAATTCCTGATGGGTCGCCCGGATGCCCGTGTCGATGATGGCGATCGTCACGCCGCCGCCCACGGGCCCGGCCCAGACCGAAGGCGCGAACAGGCCGATCTGCGCAGCCGGCGTCGACCACGCTTTTTCCTGGGCGGACGGCGCTGCAATGGGCGCTGCATGAGCGGCGACGCCAAAGACGGCGAACAGGCAGGCGACGGCGGCGAGCGCAGGCGAACGCATCGAGAGCTCCAGTCTTTAAGGCCGGAGAGTGCCTGCGCAGCATGAGTATGACGTAAAGGAGCTGGGTTAAGATGTTCGTTAATATTTAATGAGCGCTAACAACGATTGAGGCGCGGCTTGCGACAGCCGCGCCTCTTCGTCTGCCTTCACAACATTTGCGCTTAGCGGCTCGCGATCGGCGTCACGTCGCGTTGCGTCGGTCCAGTGTAGATCTGCCGCGGGCGGCCGATCTTTTGCGTCGGGTCCTCGGTCATTTCCTTCCACTGGGCGATCCAGCCAACCGTACGCGCCAGTGCGAACAGCACGGTGAACATGCTGGTCGGGAAGCCGAGCGCGCGCAGCACGATGCCGGAATAGAAGTCGACGTTCGGGTAGAGCTTTTTCTGGACGAAGAAATCGTCGTTGAGCGCGATGTTTTCGAGCTCCATGGCGATCTTCAGAAGCGGATCATTGCTGTGCCCGAGTTCGGCGAGAACCTCGTCGCAGGTCTGCTTCATGACCTTCGCGCGTGGATCGTAATTCTTGTAGACGCGGTGGCCGAAGCCATCGAGGAGCAGCTCGCGGTTCTTCACGCGCCGGATGTAATCGGGGATGTTGTCGACCGAGCCGATCTTGTGAAGCTGCTTCAGCGCGGCTTCGTTGGCGCCGCCGTGCAGCGGGCCCCACAGGCAGGCGATCCCGGCCGAGATGCAGGCGAACGGATTGGCGCCGGACGAGCCCGCAATCCGCACCGTCGAGGTCGAGGCGTTCTGTTCGTGGTCGGCGTGCAGGATGAAGATGCGGTCGAGCGCGCGCGCCAGAACCGGATTGATTTTGTACTCCTCGGCCGGAACCGCAAAGCACATGCGCATGAAGTTCGACGCGTAATCGAGGCTGTTCTGCGGGTACACGAACGGCTGGCCGACCGAGTACTTGTACGCCATGGCCGCGATCGTCGGGATCTTGGCGATCAGGCGGTGGCTGGCGATCATCCGCTGGACCGGATCTTCGATGTCGGTGCTGTCGTGATAGAAGGCCGCCAGCGCACCGACCACGCCGACCATGACGGCCATCGGGTGCGCATCGCGGCGGAAGCCGCGGAAGAACGCCGACAACTGCTCATGGACCATCGTGTGATGGGTGATCGCATAGTTGAACTCGGCCATTTCCGCCGCGTTCGGCAGTTCGCCGTGCAGCAGCAGATAGCAGACCTCGAGGAAGTTCGATTTTTCGGCCAGCTGATCGATCGGATAGCCGCGGTAGAGCAGCACGCCGGCGTCGCCGTCGATGAAGGTGATCTGGCTTTCGCAGCTCGCCGTCGAGGTGAAGCCCGGATCGTAGGTGAAGGCGCCCGTCTCGCCGTAGAGCTTACGGATGTCGACGACGTTCGGGCCGGTCGAGCCGCCGAGCACCGGCAACTCCACACGCTTGCCGCCCATCTCCAGCGTCGCCACGCCTTTGGACTGAACCTTGTTTTCCATCGCCCTCATCCTCGCTGCGCGGGGTTCGCCATGCGCGCCCCGCGTTCACACTACGTCCGCGACCCGCCCCATCGTTTCATCCCGCCCGAGCAATGCGAGCGTTTGCGGGAGATCAGGCGCCGGCGCGCCGCCCGTCAGGGCTGCGCGCACCGCCGGGCCGATCTGCCCCATGCTTACGCCTTCGTCCGCTGCGAAAGCCTTAACCAGCGCCGCAAGCTCGGCCTCGTCCCAGGAGGGCGCATCGGCGAGCCGCGCCGCGAGCCGCCGCAACCGCTCCTTGGCGTCGTCTTTCAGGACGCTCCTGGCCTTTTCGTCAAGCGGGACAGGGCGTCGCGCGATCAGAAAGGCGGCCTGGTCCGTTAGTTCAGCGATCGTCTTGGCGCGGGCCTTCAAGATAGGCATCGCAGCGCGCACGCGCGCGGCTTCGACGGCGGTCAACGACCAGTCGCGCGCCCGCGTCCCGAACTCCAGCGCAAGATCAAACAGGCGGGCGTCGTCGGCGTCCTTCATGTAGTGGCTGTTGACGGAAGCGAGCTTGGCGAAGTCGAGCCGCGCTGGCGATTTGCCGACCTGGGCGAGGTCGAACCAGCGCGCCGCGTCGTCCATCGACATGATCTCGTGGTCGCCGTGGCTCCAGCCCAAGCGGATCAGATAATTCCGCATCGCCTCGGGCAGATAGCCCATGTCGCGGAAGTCCTGGATCGCCTGCGCGCCGTGGCGCTTGGAGAGCT
>JBMOIB010000059.1:0-17079 GCA_049317545.1 Caulobacterales bacterium
CTCGTCAGGCTCATAACCTGAAGGTCGTAGGTTCAAATCCTGCCCCCGCACCCATGATCTCGATCAGACGCGGCCCCTGCCTCACGGCAGGGGCCGTTTTCGTTTGGCCGGGGCGGACCGCGCAGCTAGACCCACTGAACCGCAGCGTCGGAGCCCCAAATGATCCTCTACGGCCGATTCCTGTCCCCCTTCGTGCGTCGCGCAGCGATCTGGCTCGCGCTGCAGGAGCGCCCTTTCGAGCATTCTCCGCTCGCGGTGATGGACGATTACGACGCGCTGCGGGCCGTCAATCCGGTCGGCCGCGTGCCCGCGCTCGTCCTGGACGACGGATCTGTCCTCATCGAAACCTGGGCTATCCTGGATTGGCTCGAAGACACGGCCCCGGCCGGCCGCCGCCTCCTGCCTGAAACGGGCCTGGCGCGCCGCGAGGCCCTGCAGGACGTCGCGATCGCTCACAACGTCGCCGAAAAAGCCGTGGCGCTCGTCTACGAAGTCCCGCGCCGACCCGCCGAGTTCCATTACGGCGACTGGATCGCCCGCTTGCGCGGCCAGGTCGCCGCGGGGCTCGATCTGCTCGAGCAAACGGCGAGCCGCATTTCGCTGGAGGGAGCGCCAGGCTCTGTCGCCGCCGCCGTCGCGAGCTACGATTTCACCGCCCACATGTTCCCCGATCTCGCCGGCGGGCGGCCCGCGCTCGCGGCGCTGTCCGCAAGCGCCAATGCCCATCCCGCATTCGCGCACTCAGCCTTGCGCTGACGGCTCGACCGACGCGGCGCGGGTGAAGGTCCGGTATGACGACGGCCGTAACGGGTGCAGCAATTGCCCGCCGGGGCCGGCGTGCGACAGGCCTTCGACGCCCAGCGGCGCTGTGCAGGGACCCGGCACGCGATAGGTCGAAAACATCTGATCCCAGATCGACAATAAGGTCGCGAAATTCGTTCCGTACGCGGAGGGATCGCCGGCGTGATGCCAGCGGTGCATGGCGGGCGAGACGAACACCCGACCGAGCGGGCCATAGGTCCAGGGCAGATCGGCATGGATCCAATAGCCGTACCAATGGCGCACGAGCCCGTTGATGATGATCACCTCGAGCGGAAAGCCGAGCGCCGCGAGCGCCGCGGTGTCGATGGCGTAGGTCGTCGCGATGTTGATCGGATGAAAGCGCTCGAGCGTGAGCCAGGTCATCGTCGCGTCGGAATGATGGATCGCATGCGAAGGCCAAAGTGGTGCGGAGTGCTCCAGCCGGTGGCGCCAATAGCCGACGAAATCGCCGATCACTAAGGCGCAGGCCGCGCTTGCCCAGAGCGGCAGGCCCGCCCAGAATTCCGGCGCAATCAGCCGCCCGGGCGCGGCGGCGGCGGCCCAATTGATCGCGCTCGCAGCGAGGGCAACGATCGGGCCGGCCAAGGCGAGGTTCGCGGCAATCAGAACGAGCGTTGTGCGGCTCGCCGGCCAGGCGCGCCGCGCGACCGTAAGGGCGCCGCGCCCGCGCACGATGAGCCCCACCGCGGCAAACAGCGCGAAGGGCAGGGCCAGCGCCGCATAGGCGGCCCACAGCGCCTTGGCGGCGTCGGCGAACCGCACCGAACTCCACGCTAAGGCCGTCTCGACCGCGTCCATCGCTCAACACCTCCCTGTCGCGATTGGCCTTTGCCGCGCCGTGGGCCACATTGTCCAGGCCATGCGGCCGCTGCGCGCCGCGATCAGGGGCCGCGCCGCATGATCGATTCAACGAAGCCCGTCCTCGTCACCGGCGGATCCGGCTACATCGCCGGCTTCTGCATTCGACAGCTCATCGCCGAGGGCTTCAGCGTGCGCGCGACGGTCCGATCGCTTAGTCGCGAGGCCGAAGTGCGCGAATGGCTCCAGGTCCCGGTCGATAAACTGAGCTTCGTCGCCGCCGATCTCAATGGCGACGCGGGCTGGGCCGAGGCGGCGACGGGCGTCGGCGGCGTCCTGCATGTGGCCTCGCCGATCCCGCCGACGCTGCCCAAGAACGACGACGAACTCGTCCGCCCGGCGCGCGACGGCGCGCTGCGCGTGCTCAAGGCCGCTCAAGCCGCCGGCGTCGCCCGCGTGGTCATGACCTCGTCCACGGCCGCGATCACCTACGGCCTCGACCGCAGCCCCTCGAAGCCCTTCGACGAAACGTCCTGGACCGACCCAACCCACAAGGACACGAGCCCCTACATCCGCTCCAAGACGATCGCCGAGCGCGCCGCCTGGGACTATGTCAAAGGCGAAGGCGCGGGGCTTGAACTCGTCGCGATCAATCCCGGCGCGGTGCTCGGCCCGCTTTTGGGTAAAGACTTCTCCGCCTCGCTCGAGATCGTGAAAAAGCTCATGGAAGGCAGCCTGCCGGGCATGCCGCGTTTCGGCTTCCCGATCGTCGACGTGCGCGACATCGCCGATCTGCATATCCGTGCGCTCAAGGCGCCGGCGGCGGGCGTGGTCGGCGAGCGCTTCCTCGGCGCCGGGCAATTCTACTGGATGGCCGACGTCGCCGCGGTGCTGAAGCAGCGTCTTGGAGCCAGAGCTTCGAAAGTTCCGACCGGCAAGGTGCCGGATTGGATAGTCAAGATCCTCGCCAATTTCGACCCCGTGACGAAGTCCGTCGTGTTCGAACTCGGCATGGAGCGCCCGGTCACTGCCGCCAAGGCCATGGAGCGTCTGGGCTGGCGGATGCGTTCGGCGGAAGACACGATCGTCGACACCGCCGAAAGCATGCTCGCGGCGGGTCTCGTTTAGCTCTTCGCCGCCGCGCCCGCGGATTTCACCTGCGCCTGATCGAGGGCGGGGCCGCCGGCGAAGGCGCGGAAGGTCGCGACCGACGCGCGCGCCTGCTGGGCTTCGGCCTGGATGCGCGTCAGGCGCGCGTCGATCAATTGCTGATCCGCACGCAGACGATCCGAAAGGCTCGCAATCCCCGCCTGATAGGAGGCGCGGAGGCCGCGGGCCGTTTCCTCGGCGGCGGTCTCTGCGGCGCGCGCCGCGACGAGGCGACGTTCCCCTTCAGACAGCCCCACGAGCGCATTTGAGGCCTCCTGCACGGCCTGCGTCACGGTCGTTTGATAGCTGATCAGGGCCTGATCGAAGCGTGCGCGTTTGGCGCGCACGACGGCGAGGCGATTGCCCCACCCGATCAGCGGGAGCGTCAGGGTCGGCGCAGCGCTGATCTGTGTGATCGATTGGCCAAGCGGCTGGCCGATCAGATTGTCCGTGGTCCCGATCGTGCCGGTCAACGACAGTTGCGGCAGGAGATCGGCGCGGGCGATTCCAACTTCAGCGGCCGCGAGGATGGCGCGTCCCTCGGCCTGGACGACGTCCGGCCGCGCGCGGATGAGTTCCGCCGGCGAGAGCGGTGCTCCGAAGAGCGGGTAGGTCGGCGACGGTTTGATCGCCGCGAATTCGGACTGCAGGGCGGGGCTTTCCGTGCCCGGCGCTTTCCCGCGCAGCACGGCAAGGGCCGCTTCAGCCTGGCGGGCCGAGATTTCCGCATCCGGCAGCCGCGCCCGCGCGCTCTCGGCCAAGCGGCGGGCGTCGGCCGCGTCAGCGGGGGCGGCGAAGCCGGCCTTGGCGCCGACGTCCAGGATCTTGGCCAATTGGTCAGCGAGATCGACCGCCTCGCTCAGCGCCGCCTTTTGGCTACGCGCCGCGCGAAGGGAAATGTAGGAATCGGCCACATCGGCCGCGAGGGCGACTTTCGCGGCGCGCACGTCCTCGATCGCCACGCGGGTGTTTGCGCGCGACCCTACGGCTGCGGCGTCGACGCGCTGGAACAGCGGAATTTCCCAGGAGACCCGCGCGCCCGAAAAGCCGGTCGCCTGCTCGGCCTCGCTGCCGCCCCCGGCGCGCGGAAATTCCGGTCCTTCGGTCACTTTTCCGTACGACCCGCTGGCGAGGCCGGACGCCTGCGGCAGGAAGGCCGAAAAGGTCTGAAAGGACAGCGCGCGCGCTTCACGAACCCGCAGCATCGCCTGGCGAACGCTCGGGCCGTTCGCGAGCGCATCGGCGACCAGGCCGTCGAGCGTCGGATCGGCGAAGCCCGTCCACCAATTGACGCGCTCGGGCGCTGCAACGCCTTCGGGGCCGCCGGTCCAGGCGCTCGGCAGAGGCGGGGCGGTTGGCTTGTCGTTCGGCACGGTGCTGCAGGCCGACAGGAAGAACGCGCTGGCGGCGCCCGCGAGCGCGACGGCCTTGAGCGACGGCGACTGGGTCATGAACCTTCCAAACTCCTTGCGGCGATGGGCCGTTCTGGTCCCCGCCGTGCGCGGCTTACGCGCGCCGCTTCGGATCAGACCATCCGCCAAGCCCGTTTGGCGCCGCGCGGCGCCGAAATCGGCAGGCGAACGACATTGACCGGCTTCCAGTTAGCATTTAAAGAACGAACATTCGCTTTATATGCGGTGCACACAGCCCCGTCAACGCGAACCCTGGTCAGAATGCCTCGCCTTCCCGATCCCCAGCTGGCTGCGCGCCGCCGCCGCGAAATCCTGCAGGCCGCGCTCGTCTGCTTTCGTCGCCGCGGCTTTCACCAGGCGACGATGCAGGAGATCTGCGCCGAAGCGCGCGTCTCGCCGGGCGCGCTGTACCGCTATTTCAGCTCCAAGGGCGACATCATCGCCGCCATCGCCGCCGAAGAGCATGCGCAGATCGAGCCCCTGTTCGCCTCCCTCGCCGCCGGCGCCAATATTCTGGACACGTTGGAGATTCTGGCGATCGAATGGTTACGGAAGTTTAGCGACGACGACGCGCCTCTGATCGCCGACGTCTTCGCCGAATGCGTCCGCGACCGGGCGCTCGCCGCTGAGATCACCCGCAATGGGATCGAAATTCAGGACCGTCTTGCGGACGCCGTGCGACTTGCTCAGGCGCGTGGCCAGATCGCCTCGGAACTCGACCCACTGATGGTCGTCCGGCTGATTTTCGCGACGCTCGACGGGCTCGGCTTTCGGGTGGCGGTGATCCGCGACGCACCGCCCGAAGAAGCCGCCGCCGACTTCATGACCATGCTGCGGCGGTTCCTTGCGCCGCCGCCTTCGCATCCGCAAACAAACCCGCCGCGTATGAAGGGCTCAACCCGCGCGGCTCAAGACGCCCAGGAGACCGTGAAATGACTGAGGCCGCCGTCCCTGACGATGCCGGGCGCAGACGCCGAACCATGGCGATCGGCGGCGCCGTCGCGGTGCTCGCCGTCGGCGGCATTTATGCTGTCACCCATGCCGGCGACGAGCGCGAAAAGCCGGTGTCGCCGCAGGAGCGCGCGCAGGCGATCACCGTCGCCCACGTCAATGTGCGCCCGTTCGCGCGCACGCTCACGCTCTCGGGCGAGGCCCGGCCGCGCATCGACGTGCGCGTGTTCGCGCCCGCCTCCGGCGTGCGCCTGGTGGAATTGCTGGTCGATGAAGGCGATTACGTGAAGGCGGGCCAGCCGCTCGCGCGGCTCGACGTAAACCTCTCGCGGGCGCAGACCCTGGCCGCCGAGGCGGCGGTGAAGGAGGCCGACGTCGGCGCGCGCAAGGCGCGCGCCGAGTTCGACCGCGCCTATTCGATCCGCGAGTCGGGCGCTCTCTCGGCCGAAGCGATCGAGACCAGACGCGCGCAAGCCGAGGCCGCGGAAGCGCAGCTCGCGGCCCGCAAGGCCCAACTGGCCGAGGTGAATGCGCGCCTGCAGGGTGGCTTCGTCCGCGCGCCGCAGTCCGGTCTGGTGCTGTCGCGCACGGCTCAGGTTGGCGCGCTCGTCGACGGTCAGGCGCTGTTTCGCATTGCGGCGAACAATGCGCTCGAAGTCGCCGTCGAGGTGTCAGAGGCCGACATGCTCTCGATGACGAAGGGCCAATCCGCGAAATTCCAGCTGGTCGACGGCTCAAGCGTCACAGGCAAGCTGCGGCGCCTGCCGGCCTCGGTCGATTCACGCTCGCGGACCGGCCAGGCGCTGTTCGAACTGCCGCGCGATCCCAAATTGCGCGCCGGCATGTTCCTGCGCGGTCAGGCGCGTCTTCCGGCTACGGACCAATTGGCGGCCCCGTCCGCCGCGGTCGTGTTCGACGCCGGGCAGGCCTTTGTTTTTGCAATCGACGAGAAGAATGTCGCGCGCAAGGCCAAAGTCATGGTCGGCGATCGCGACGGCGATTTCGTCGCGATCCGCGAGGGCTTGCAGGCCAATGCGCGCGTCGCGGCGAGCGGCGCGGCCTTCCTGCGCGACGGCGAACTGGTGCGCCCCGTCGAACCGGTCGCGCCCACAGCGCCGGCCTCAGCTGCAGCGATAACCGCCAAGGGCGGGTGAGACAAACATGGCTCTCAACATCTCCGCCGGTGCGATCCGCAACCCGATCCCGCCGATCGTGTTGTTCCTCGCGCTGCTCTTCGCCGGGCTGACCGCGTATTTCCGGTTGCCGATCAACCAGTTTCCGAACGTCGAGTTTCCGGTCTTCGCCGTCTCGGTCGCCCAGCCTGGCGCCGCGCCTGCGGAAATGGAGACCCAGATCGCGCAAAAGATCGAAGCGGCGCTCACGAGCGTCGACGGCGTCAAGCGGATCACGTCTTCGCTCCAGCCGGGCGTTTCGACGACGTACGTCGAACTGCAGATCGGGGCCGATCTGACGCGCGCCGTCGAGGATGCGCGCGACGCCGTTTCGCGCGTGCGCCAGGACCTTCCGGCCGACGTCAACGAACCGATCATCTCGCGCCAGGATGCGGCGGCCGAGCCGATCGCCTATTACGCCATCCGTGCGCCCGCGCTGTCGCCGCAGGATTTGTCCTGGTTCATCGACAACGATCTGTCGCGGGATCTGCTCTCCATCAAGGGCGTTTCGGCAGTCCGCCGCTTGGGCGGGGTCGAGCGCGAAGTGCGCGTCGAACTCGACCCGCAACGCCTGCTCGCGCTTGGCGTCTCCGCCGATCAGGTCAGCCGGCAGCTGCGCGCTCAGAACATCGATCTGCCGGGTGGGCAGGCGCAAATCGGCGGGCAGGCGCAAGCCATCCGCACGCTCGGCGGCGCCGTGCGCGTCGAAGATCTCGCGCTCGCGCGCATTCTCTTGCCCGACGGGCGTTCCGTTCGGCTGCAGGACCTAGCCACGGTCGCCGACACCGGCAGCGAGATCACGTCGTTTTCGCGCTTCAACGGCCAGCCCGCCGTCAGCTTCTTGATCCAACGGACGAAGGGAGCAAGCGAGGTCAAGGTCTACGACGCCGTCGTTGCGCGCCTCGCAGAGATCGAGAAAAAGACGCCCGGCGTCAGTTTCGTTCTGCTGGGCACCCCGGTCGATTTCATCAAGGGCCTGCACGAAAGCTCGATCATGTCGCTGATCGAGGGCGCGTTCCTTGCGACACTGGTAGTGTTCCTGATTTTGCGCGACTGGCGCGCGACGATGCTTTCAGCGGTCGCCATTCCGCTTGCGACCATTCCGACGTTCGCGTTGATGGAGCCGCTCGGCTTTACACTCAACATGATCACGCTCATCGCGCTCGGTCTGGTGGCCGGGGTGTTGGTGGACGACGCAATCGTCGAGATCGAAAACATCGTCCGCCATATTCAGATGGGCAAAGACCCCTACGAAGCCGCTCTTGAGGCCGCTGACGAAATCGGGCTCGCGGTCGTGGCGACCTCGGCGACGATCATCGCGGTCTTCTTGCCAGTCAGCTTCATGACCGGCGTGACAGGGCAGTTCTTCAAGCAATTCGGCATCACCGTCGCGATCGCGGTGTTCTTTTCGTTGGCCGTCGCGCGACTGATCACTCCGTTGATGGCGGCCTATTTCATGAAGGGCCATGTCCACGAAGAGAAACCATCGCGCATGCGCGAGGCCTATGAAGGCCTACTGCGCGGCGCGATTAACCGGCCGTGGATCGCCGTCGCCTCCGGACTTGTGATTTTCGTTCTTTCGCTGGCGATCTCCACCAAGGTCCCGGTGACGTTCATTCCGCGCCTGGACAACGGCTCGATCCAGGTCGGGGTCGAATTCCCGCCGGGCTGGACCGTACAAGAGGCGGACGCCTCTCTCCAGAGGCTTAGCGAAGGTCTGCGCAGCGATCCGGACGTGCAGCAGGTGTTCACCAACGTCGACAGCGTCAACGGCGGCGCCACGGACGCGTCGATGTACGTGCAATTGCGAGAGCGCAAAGAACGCACGCGGTCTTCTTACGAGATCCAGCAGACGCTGCGCCCAGTGCTCACACGCGAGCCGGACGTGCGCGCGACGTTCCAGAACTTCCAGGGCGGCGGGCGCGGCTCCGACGTCACGGTGCAATTCGTCGGCGACGACCCTGCAAAGGTGGAAGCAGCCGCCGAGGTGCTGGTCGCACAAATGCGCGCCTTGCCGATGCTCGCCGACGTCAAATCCTCCGCCAGTTTGAAGCGCCCGGAGATTCAGATCCGTCCGCGTGCGGACGAAGCGGCGCGGCTTGGCGTTTCGGCGGCGTCGCTGGCCGCGGCCGTGCGCATCGCCACGAGCGGAGACGTCGACCAAAACCTCGCGAAGTACACGTTGAGCGACCGGCAGGTGCCGATCCGCGTTCTTCTGCGCGCGGACAGCCGCGCTGACCTCGATGTCATCCGCGCCTTGCGTGTGGAGAGCTCGAATGGCGAACCCGTCCGGCTGGAGGCCGTCGCCGACGTGCGTTTCGGCGTTGGCGACGCGACGATTGAGCGTCGCGACCGCCAGCGCGCGGTGACCGTGTCGGCCAACGTGACCGAGGGGCAGCCAGGCGAAGTCCAGAAAATCGTGTTCGCGCTGCCGGCCGCCAAAACGCCGCCGCCAGGGGTCAAGCTGGTTTTCTCGGGAGATACCGAGGAAAGCATGGACATGCTCCAACAGTTCGGCAACGCGATGCTGTGGGGCATCCTGCTCATCTACGGCGTGCTTGTTCTTCTATTCCGAGACTTCTTCCAGCCGGTCACGATCATGACGGCGCTGCCGCTCTCGATCGGCGGGGCCTTCATCGGGCTTCTGGTGGCCAACCAGCCGCTGTCGCTGTTCGCGCTCATCGGGCTCATGATGCTGATGGGGATCGTCACGAAGAACTCCATTCTGCTCGTGGATTTCGCGATCGAACAGATGCGGCTCGGCAAGTCGCGCAACGAGGCGCTTTTGGAAGCGGGCGTGAAACGCGCGCGCCCGATCATCATGACGACGATCGCCATGTCGGCCGGCATGGTCCCCGCCGCCGCCGGCTGGGGGGTCGACGGCGCGCTGCGCCAGGGCATGGGCGTCGCCGTCATCGGCGGCCTGATCACCTCGACCCTTCTCAGCCTGTTGTTCGTGCCCGCGGTGTTCGTCCTGATCGATCGACTTGAGCGCCTCGTGAAGCCTGCCTTCGCGCGGCTGTCGACCCGCAAGGTCGAGCCCGCCCAGCACCCTGCAGAATAGGGGACGGCTTGGCCGAGCCCTTCTGGCGGACGAAGACGCTCACCCAGATGAGCGAGGCCGAATGGGAGAGCCTATGCGACGGTTGCGGCAAATGCTGCCTGATCGGCCTTGAAGACGAGGACACCGGCGAGATCTATCTGACCGACGTGTCCTGCAAGCTGCTCGACGGCGCCACCTGCCGCTGTTCGGACTACCCGAACCGCAAGGCGCAGGTCCCCGATTGCGTGAAGCTGACGCCCGAACTTGTGCCAACGCTCACATGGCTGCCGAAATCCTGCGCATATCGATTGGTCCACGAGGGGCGCCCGCTCTATCCTTGGCATCCGCTCGTGTCCGGCGATCCCGAGTCGGTGCACGAGGCCAACGTCTCCGTGCGCGGCAAGGTTCGGCCGGAGACGTCAGTAAAGACGCGCAATCTGATTAGACGGATCACGCAATGGCCGGAACCGACGTCGCTGCCGCCCCCCAAGCCCGCCGCAAAACGGCGCGACAAGAAAACCTGAGCCCAGCGCGCGCGCTGGGGCGGGCCCGTTACGCCTTGGCGCAGGGCGCGCGGGTGGCGTGGTACATGGGCCATTACATCGCGGCGCGACGTCTTTCCGGCCCGGTCATTCCGCCGGGGGAGCCGGCGTTCAAGCCAGCGGCGCGGCCGGGAAGTCAGGAGCGCATCCGTTCGGCCTTCCTCGATCTGTTCACCCAGGATTGGGCCAATATCGACGCCGGGCTTTATCCTGCCCCGCGCGATTTCGCGCCCGGCGCACTCGCGGCCGCGCTCGACGGATCGCGGCGATTTTTCTCCGACCTGCCGCATGTGGACGCGCGTCGTATGGCGCGCGATGGCGTGGAGGTGCGCGACGCCGCGGACCGCGGCCGCTACCCCACCTATTATCTCCAGAATTTCCATTATCAGACCGGCGGTTGGCTGACGCGCGAGAGCGCCCAGCTGTACGACACCCAGGTCGAAGTGCTGTTCGGCGGCGCCGCCGACGCCATGCGCCGCATCGCGCTTGGCGCCCTCGCGCGCGGCCTGAAGGGGCGCGACCAGCGACGCACGCCCTTGATCGACATCGCCTGCGGCAACGGGCGGTTTCTGTCGCAGATCCTCGCCGCATTCCCCCGCCTGCAGGCGACTGGGCTCGACCTATCGCCGTCCTATGCGGAGGAGGCGCGGGCGCGCGTGGCGCCCTGGCCCCAGGCGGAGATCGTCATCGGCAAGGCCGAGGCGGCGCCGTTCTCGGACGCTGCCTTCCAAGCGGCCAGCTGCGTCTATCTGTTCCACGAGCTGCCGCCGCGCGTGCGGCGCGACGTCGCCGCCGAGATCGCGCGGATCATCGCGCCGGGCGGGGTTTTCGTGTTTGCCGACAGCGTTCAGACCGGCGATCAGGCCGATCTCGACGCGATGCTCGAGTACTTCCCGATCGGCTTCCACGAGCCCTATTACGGGTCCTACGTCGCCGAGGACCTCGAAGCCTTGTTCGGGGCGGTTGGGTTCAAGCTGGAAGAGAAGAGGCTCGCATTCCTCACCAAGGTGATGCGGTTCCGGCGCGTCTAGGCGGTCCTAAAACCAGGTCGTGCGGCTCGCTGCGCTCGGACGTTCGCGCTCGGTCGGAGCGGCGGTAGCAGTTCCCAGATAGATGAAGCCGGCGACGCGCTCATGGTCGGCGAGGCCAAGGGCGGCCCGCGCGCGGGGGTCATAGGCTGGCGGTTCAGTGAGCCAGCATCCGGCAAACCCCATGGCGGAGCCTGCGGTGATCATCGCGAAACACGCGGCCCCGGCCGAGAGCACCTGCTCCCATTCCGGGATTTTCGGATGCGGCGCCGCTGATGAAACCACCGCCACGACGACCGGCGCGCGCAGGAATCGCGCGCGCTCGAACTCCGGCGATTGCGCGTCCGCGCCGAGAGCGTCCGCGATCGCCGCGCCCGCGCGTTCACGGCCCTCACCGGCGAGGACGATGAACCGCCACGGCCCCAGCTTGCCGTGATCGGGCACACGCGCGGCTAGCGTCAGGAGCGTATCGATCTGGGCGCCGTCCGGTCCCGGCTCGGTCAGGAAAACGGCCTTGGTCGACCTGCGGGCAGCGAGCAGGCGAAGCGTTTCGAGCGATGGATGCGCCGCCTGCAGTGTGTCGTTTTCAGCCGGAGGCGCGGGGATGTCGGCGGCGGGGATCATGCAGGCTCCAATGGATCAAGGCGCAGAAGATACGCGTGTTCGCCGTCGAGCACGCGCACGCCGTTTTGGTTGTCGATTGTTGCAGCCATGTGGACGAGGCCGGTGGTGCGCTGGCGGGTGAGCGCCGTGATTTCCAAAAGCGGGTAGAGCGTATCGCCGGGATAGACCGCCTTGAGAAATCGCGCCCGAACATCAACGAAGCCGATCAGGCGACGCCCGACGACGTGAGGAAAAAGCCCTGCGCCCGCCGCGGTGAGCGCCAGGATATGGAGGCCGTGCGCCAGAAGGTCGGGATGGCCGAGAGCCGCGCAATAGGGGCGGTCGTAATGAATCGGGTGATTGTCGCCGCTGAGCGCCTGGAAGGCGGTGAAATGCGCGTCGGTCAATGTGCGCGCCGGGCAAGGAAATCGCTCGCCGATCTGCAGCGCGTCGAAGCCGCGCTCGGGGACGAGCGGCCGGGAAAACGGATCGAAGGTCGTCATGCATCGGTTTTGACGAGTGCGTCGGCGCGCCGCTAGGAGATTTCCGCATGAGCGCCCCCGACAAGCCCGCCGACGAGGAAAATCCCTGGACCATCCGCACCGTGCGGCGCGCGTTTGAAAATCCATGGATCGCGGTCGACGACGCCGATGTGCTCAACCCGGCCGGGCGGCCGGCGCGCTATGGGCTGGTGCGGTTCAAGAACCTCGCGGTGGGCGTCCTGCCGATCGACGACAATGGCGACGTCCACCTCGTCGGCCAATACCGGCTGGCGATCGGTCGATATTCCTGGGAAATGCCGGAGGGCGGCGCGCCGGCCGGCGAAACCGCGGAACACTGCGCGCGGCGCGAACTTGCCGAGGAGTCCGGCCTCACCGCCGCGCGCCTAGTTGAGGTCTTGCGCTTGCACATGTCCAATTCCGTGACCGACGAGGCGGCGGCGTGCTTTCTGGCCTTTGGCCTCACGCAAGGCGCGCCGACCCCGGAAGAGACCGAAGTGCTCGCCCAACGCCGCCTGCCGTTCAGGGAAGCGCTGGCCGAGGCCCTCGATGGCCGCATCACCGATGCGCTGACGGTTGCGACTTTGCTGCGCGCCCACCACATGGCTACAATCGGGGACCTCCCGGCCGATCTGGCGCGCAACATGCTGGGCCGTTGAGACTGATTTCGAAGGAGCCGGCCATGGCTGATACGGCGTCGGGAAAAGTGGCGTCCCTGGGCCGCACCGGCGGCGTCTGGGCGCAATTGCGGGTCGAGGCCATGCAGGCGGCCGCCGAAGAACCGCTGCTGGCGAGCTTCCTGCACGCGACCATCCTGCACCATGAATCAGTCGGCGATGCGTTGAGCTATCACTTGGCGTCCAAGCTTGGCGGCGGCGACATGAACCCGCTGCACCTGCGCGAAGTCTGCCAGGAGGCCTTCGCAAACGCCCCCGAGATCGCCCAGAACGCCGAGCGCGATATGCTCGTCGTGCGCGAGCGCGACCCGGCCTGCCGCTCCTATCTGCAGCCGTTCCTGTATTACAAAGGCTTCGCCGGCTTGCAGGCTTATCGCATCGCCCACTGGCTGTGGACGCAGGACCGTGAAGTCATCGCATTCTATCTGCAGAGCCGCATCAGCGAGTTGTTTTCGGTCGACATCCACCCTGCCGCGCATATCGGCTCGGGCGTGTTCATCGACCATGCGCATGGCATCGTCATCGGCGAGACGGCCGTCGTCGAAGATGACGTGTCGATGCTGCATTCCGTGACCTTGGGCGGCACCGGCAAGGCGCGCGGCGACCGCCATCCCAAAATCCGGCGCGGCGTCCTCATCGGCGCCGGCGCGAAAGTGCTTGGGGCAATCGAAGTCGGAGAAGAGGCCAGGATTGCGGCCGGCTCTGTCGTGCTTTCGTCGGTCCCGGCGCGCTGCACTGTCGCAGGCGTTCCGGCCCGCCCAGTTGGCGGCGTCTGCTGCGAGGAGGCGCCGTCTGAGAAGATGGACCAGCTACTCGAGGAGCGGATCCTCGCCGGCCTCGGCGACGGCATCTGAGTTCGCTGCATCGCACCCGCGCAGGCTTCGCAGGCTTGACGGCTGGCGCGGCGCGGACGACGGTCCCGTCGATCTCATTGGAGCACGAACCTTGGAACCGACTGAACGCGCTAAACTTGAATCCTATCTGCGCGCCCGCTTTGGCTCGGCCAGCCTTGTCGTGAAGCCCAAGGGCCGCTCGAAGGATTCAGCTGAAGTCTTCCTCGGAGACGAGTTCGTCGGCACGCTTTCGCGCGACGATGAAGACGGTGATCTCAGCTATTATTTTACGATGAGCATCCTCCAGATCGACCTGGACGATTGATCGGCTCGCGCCGGCGGCGTTAGCCGCCGGCCTGCTCGACCTCGTACTTCGGCAAATCTGCGCGCAGTGTTTCATAGAGGCGGCTGACGAAGCTCAACGCGTCGTCGTCGACGAAATCGTCGAAATAGTCCTCAAGATTGCTCTCGAAGACGTATTCGCCGTCTTCGGCATAGACGAAGCCCAACACGTCATCTGACGGCAGATGAACGACTTCGATGGCCGCCTCGTCTTCGTCCGCGCCCAGCTGAAACGCCAAGCGGCGGCTCTGGATTTTCTTCTTCAACTCCGGGAGCAGGGCGTTCAAAGCGGCGAGGTCGTCGAACGTTTCCGTCTCGTCCTCCTGCATCGCCGCCTTCAGCCGTTCTCGCGCGGCGTCGATCTCGTCATCGAAGCCCATCGTCGTCCTTTCTGATCATCGCCGGAGCTAAGCCGCTTCGGCGAGGCTTTGGAAAATCGGCCAGCCGCCCATGCGCCCAAGCGTCGGGTCGGCCTCGCGCTCGGGGTGGGGCATCATGCCCATGACGTTGCCCCGCGCATTCGCGATCCCGGCGATGTCGCGCATCGAGCCGTTGGGATTGTCGATATAGCGCAGCGTCACGCGGCCTTCGCCTTCGAGGCGGTCGAGCGTTTCGTCGTCGGCGTAGAACCGCCCGTCGGCATGCGCCACCGGGATCGTCGTCTCGCGTATTTCGCGATAGGCGCGCGTGAACGGCGTGTTGACGTTGGCGATCGACAGGCGAACCGGGCGACACACGAACCGCATCCCCGCATTGCGCAGGAGCGCGCCAGGCAACAACCCGGCTTCGGCGAGAACCTGGAACCCGTTGCAGACGCCGAGTACGAGGCCGCCCCGTTCGGCGTGCGCGCGAATGGCCGCCATGATCGGCGCGCGCGCGCTCATCGCGCCGGCGCGCAGATAATCGCCGTAGCTGAAACCGCCAGGCAATAGGGCGAGGTCGAGACCGTCCGGCAACGTCTGATCGGCGTGCCAAACCATCGTCGGGCGTTTGCCGGTGACGCGTTCGAGCGCGACCGCGGCGTCGCGATCGCAGTTCGAGCCGGGAAAGACGATGACGGCGGACTTCATGGGTTCGTCATAGACCGCATCGCGGGACCGCGGAAGAGTTTCAGGAGCTTACGCGCCACGGCGGGTCGATCCGATTGGCCCCGGCATGGAACAGGCAGACGCGATTGCCGGTGGGATCGCGCAGCCAAGCTTCGCGCCAGAGCCATGTCTGGTCCTCGGGCGGCGTTTCGAAAACGACGCCGGCGCGCGTCAGGTCCGCAAAGCGGGCGTCGAGATCGTCGCACTCGAAATAGATGCACGGCCCGTCGCCTGAAGGCGGGTTCGACGTCTCGTGGAGCGACAGTGTGGAATGGCCGTCCGGCGCGAGGAGCCGCATGTACCGCGGCGCGGAATCGACGATCACCTGAAAACCGAGGCTTTCGAAGAATCCGCGCGAAGCGGCCATATCGACCGCGGCGAGCGTGACCTGATTGAGCCGCATCCTAGCGTCCTCGTCGCAGCCGCGATCGGCGTAATCAGGGCGTTATGTCGATCCGGTAGCTTTCGATGACCGTATTCGCGAGCAGCTTCTCGCACATCTCGCGGACCTGAGCCTCGGCGGTATTCGGGTCGAGGCCTGGGATGTCGAGTTCGATCACCTTGCCGACGCGCGCGGATTCGACGTCCCCGAATCCGAGGCCCTTGAGTGCGGTTGCGACGGCTTTGCCCTGCGCATCCAATACCCCGGGGCGAAGCCCCACGGTGACGATCGCTTTCATTCGCTACCCCTGGCCCGACGCGTGAGCAGACTGCGCCGCGACCATCGGTAGGCCTGCGCGAACGCGCAGCCAAGGGCCCGGCGCAGGTCAACCTTCAAGAAACTGTCAATGGACCGATTCGCCCGCCACGGCGGCCTTCAGAATTCCAAGTCGACGCGCGACCTCGGTGTAGGCCTCGGTGACGTTGCCCAGATCACGGCGGAACCGATCCTTGTCCATCTTCTCGTTGGTCTGGACGTCCCACAGGCGGCACGAGTCCGGGCTGATCTCGTCGGCGATGACGGTGCGGACCATGTCGCCCTCGTAGAGTCGGCCGAATTCGAGTTTGAAGTCGACCAGGCGGATGCCGACGGCCCCGAACATGCCGTGCAGATAATCGTTCACCCGCAGCGTCAGCGCCATGATGTCGTCGATCTCCTGGGTCGAGGCCCAGTTGAACGCCGTGATGTGCTCTTCCGCGACCATCGGGTCGCTGAGTGCATCGGATTTGTAATAGAATTCAATGATCGACCGCGGCAGCGGCGCGCCCTCGGCGAGGCCAAGGCGCTGGCTGATCGAGCCGGCGGCGACATTGCGGCACACAACCTCCAGCGGGATGATCTCGACTTCGCGGACCAATTGCTCGCGCATGTTCATGCGCTTGATGAAGTGCGTCTGTACGCCGATCGCGTTCAGGTTCTGCATGATAAATGCAGAGATCTGATTGTTCACGACGCCCTTGCCCTCAAGAATTGCCTTCTTTTGGGCGTTGAATGCTGTGGCGTCGTCTTTGAAGTGCTGAATGATCGTGCCCGGCTCTGGGCCTTCATACAGAATCTTCGCTTTGCCTTCGTAGATCTTCTTCCGCCGTGTGGACATCTTGTCCTCCGAACGACCTGCTCACCCCTGCGGGCGCCAATGGTCAAAGCGCGCCGCGAACGCGCCCGTAGTCTTGGGAATCGACGGCCGATGGGCCTTCGTCCATCCTAGATGAACCCCGTTCGCGTCACAATCTAGGCCGTCTGGCGTCGGTGACAGGTCGGCGCGACAGAAGTGTGGGCGCTGCGCGAGCGCAACCGGATCACGTCCGCGCGCGTTGGATTGATTTGCCGGCCGAGGCCGATTAAGTCCGGCCTAAACGAGGATGGTCATGAACGATTTCGACGATCGCAAGCGCGCGCAGGAGAAGAAGTTCGAACTCGACCAGGAGCTCGAATTCAAAGCGACGGCGCGTCGCAACAAGCTGCTCGGCCTGTGGGCCGCAGGGCTGATGGGCAAGCCGGCCGACGAGGCGGATGTCTACGCAAAGGCAGTCGTCGCGGCGGACTTTGAGGAAGCCGGCGACGACGACGTGTTCCGCAAGATCCGCGCTGATTTCGACGCCGCAGGCGTCGCGCAGAGCGATCACCAGATCCGCGCCCGCATGGCCGAACTGCTCGACGAAGCGCGCGCGCAGATCA
>JBMOIB010000060.1:0-17040 GCA_049317545.1 Caulobacterales bacterium
AGGATGCGATGGCGATGGGCGTGGCGGCGCATTGCGCGCTCGCCGAGCGGTTTCTATCGGAGGGGTTCGGGGACTAGGTCGCGTTAGGCGAAACTGCGGGTGGGGATTGGATATCGCTGACGCAAATCGATGCGCGGCGCGTAGGGGACGACACATGAGAACGATCATTGCGGCCGTGTTCGCCGTCGGCCTTGCCGTGTTCGGCGGCGCGGCGACGGCGCAGGAGACCGCGCCGTCGGCGACCTTCACGCCGGAAATCGGCATGCCGGGCAAAGACGTCATCTGGATGCCGACGGTCGATACGCTGCTCACGGCGATGCTCGACGCGGCGGCCGTCAAGCCCGGCGAACTCGTCATCGATCTCGGCTCCGGCGACGGTCGCATCCCGATCGTCGCGGCGCGCGACTACGGCGCCCGCGCCCGCGGCATCGAATACAATCCAGACCTCGTCACGCTGTCGCGGGAAAATGCGCGCAAAGCAGGCGTCGCCGAAAAGGTCGAGTTCATCGAGGGCGACATCTTCAAGCTCGACTGGTCGATGGCCGACGTCTTGACGCTGTACCTGCTCCCCGAGATCAATCTGCAGATCCGCGAGGACATTCTGAAAATGCGCCCCGGCGTGCGGGTGATCTCCAATTCCTTCACGATGGGCGATTGGAAGCCGGACCGCGTGCTGACGGTCGACCGGCGCAACGCGTATTTCTGGGTGGTTCCGGCGGACGTTTCCGGAAAATGGCGCCTCAAACCTGCGACCGGCCGCGCGATCACGCTGCAGATCGAGCAGAAGTATCAGAAGATCTTGTCCGTTCAGGCGCGACGCGGCGGGCGCGCGCTTGCGGTCGCCGACGCGAGCCTTGCGGGGCCCGATGCGACGTTCAAACTGGCAGATGGCAAAGAGACGCTGGCGGTGCGCGTCAACGGCGACCGGATGACGGGAACGATCGCGACTGCCGAGGGCGCCCCGGTTGGCGTGACCGGCAAACGCACGCCGCGGCATTGATCGGGCGGCTTTGTGCGTTCGGCGCAGCCGGATAGAAGCTGAACGCGCCGCGCCGCGGAGATTGAATTGGGGGATGATCCATGAGGGGGCGAGCAGTCGGATGGCGTATGGCGCTTGCCTCCGCCCTGGCGCTTTGCGCGTGCGGCGTTCCGTCGGCGCCGCCGCCGGGCGCGCGCGGAGGCTATGACGCGGCGGCCGCCGACCAGCGCTCGCCGTGCTCCCTGCTGACCAACGCCGAAGCCGCCGAGATCGCCGGCGCGCCGTTCCGGGGGCAGATGGCCGAAGACCGCATCCTCGGCCCGCAAACGACATGCAGCTGGAAGGTCGGCGATCCCGCGCGGCCCGGTCTCGTGCAGGTCACGGTCGCACACGGCGATGCCGGCGTGACGGCCGCGCAATTGTACGAGCTGCGCTGCGGGTCCGCGGCTGGCGACCGCTGCGTCATGCCGAGCGGCCTGATCGTGCGCCGGGCTGGGGATTGGATGATCGAGGCGAGCGTGCAGCGCGGCGACGGCGCGGTCGATGACGCCCGCAGCGAACGGCTCTCCGCGCTCATCGCACCGCGCCTTGCAACCCTGCGGGCGCCCAAATCCGCCCCGGCGGAGAAGCCCTGACGCTGCGGCGCCGGTTGGAGGCCGGGCGGCGTCCGGCTAGTCTCGTGAAAACACGGGAAGACACGCCATGAACACCGCCGCCGGCGCACGCGCGCCGAAAGTCTGCATCATCGGGGCCGGCTGCGCCGGGTTCACCACGGCCAAACGCCTGAAGGATTTCGGCGTGCCGTTTGATTGCTTCGAGATGTCCGACGACGTCGGCGGGCTTTGGTATTTCAACAATCCCAACGGCCGCTCGGGCGTCTACCAAAGCCTGCACATCGACACCTCGAAATGGCGCCTCGCCTTCGAGGATTTTCCGATCCCGCCGCACTTTCCCGACTTTCCCCACCATGCCCAGCTGCATGCCTATTTCCGCGATTACGTGGACCATTTCGGCCTGCGTCCGCTGATCACCTTCAACACCGAGGTGAAGCAAGCGGAGCGGCGCGCCGACGGCCTGTGGGCGGTGACGCTCTCCACCGGCGAGACGCGGATGTATGACGTCCTGATTGTCGCGAACGGCCATCATTGGGACCCGCGCTGGCCGGAGCCCGCCTATCCGGGCGTCTTCTCCGGCGCGCAAATTCACAGCCACGATTACCGCGATCCGTTCTCGCCGATCGATATGCGCGGCAAGAATGTGGTCGTGGTTGGGGCCGGCAATTCGGCGATGGATATCGCTTCCGAACTCGCCCAGAAGCCGATCGCGGCGAAGCTCATGATCTCCATGCGGCGCGGCGTGTGGGTGCTGCCGAAATACCTCAACGGCCAGCCGGCCGACAAAAACCCGGCCCCCGCCTGGATGCCTTTGAAGCTGCAAAAAGCGCTCGGGCGTTCGATCATCAAGAAGGCGATCGGGCGGATGGAGGATTACGGTCTGCCCAAGCCCGACCATGAGCCGCTGCAGGCGCATGCGTCCGTGTCCGGAGAATTCCTCACGCGCGTCGGCTGCGGCGACATCCTCCCCAAGCCCGGCATCGAGCGTTTCGACGGCGACCAAGTCCGTTTCACTGACGGCAGCGTGGAGAAGGTCGACGCGATCGTCTACGCCACCGGCTACAAGGTGAGCTTCCCGTTCTTCGTCGACCCGGCCCTGCAGCCCCAGGACAACGCCTTTCCGCTGTGGAAGCGGATGATGAAGCCGGACATACCCAATCTGTTCTTCATGGGGCTCGCCCAACCGCTGCCGACGTTGGTTAACTTCCCAGAGCAGCAATCCAAGCTCGTGGCGCGCTACCTCACCGGCGCCTATCGCGCGCCCAGCCCGGAGGAGATGACGCGCCAGATCGAGGCCGACGACAAGCGCTACCTGGGCGATTATTACGCCTCGCCGCGCCACACCATGCAGCTCGATTTCGGGCATTATTGCCACGACCTCATGGCCGAGATCACCCGCGGCGAGGCGCGCGCGGCGCGCGCCGGCCGTCCTCTGCCGGTCGAGCCGCGGGCGGCCTTAGCGGTTTGACCTGCCGCAGGAATTAACCTCGGCTCATTGTTGACGCAGCGGTCGGTCCAGGCATCATGGCCCCGCGCAACGACGCGGGGAGGAGGCCGGTTCGCCGGTTCGGGCCATGAGCCAGGAAGTGCTGACGATTGTTGAGGTCGGGAGCGCATCCGCCGCCGACGTCGCCGCTGGCAAGCGCGAGCGGTCCAAGGCGGCCAATCGCCAGGCGATCATTGACGCCGCGCGCCGCGTGTTCGGTCAACTCGGCTACGAGGCCGCGAGCGTGCGCGACGTCATCCGCGGCACCGATCTCGCGTCGGGGACATTCTACAATTACTTCAAGTCAAAGGAGGAACTCCTTGAAGCCCTCCAGGACGACGGCGCCCGCCGCTTCCGTCCGATCCTGCGCGCAGAGGTTGCCCGCGCTCGTACTTTCGAGGACTTCGTGGAAGGCGCCCTCGTCGCCTATTTCCGCTTCCTGCTCACCGAACAGCGCGAGACCGGCGTCGCGGCCGTGCATCAGGCGCCCTGGCACGGCGACACCCCGGAAATGCGGGCCGTGTTCGACGAAGTGCGCGGCGCGATCGTTCGCATCCTGGGCGACGACAGGGCCCGTGCGATCGATTCCGATTTCTTCGCCGCCGCCTGCATCGGGCTCGCCCGCGAGGTCGGATTACGCATGATGACGCGCCCCGAGCCGCAGCCGGACGAGGCCGCGCGCTTCTGCGCGGCGATGATCCTGTCCGGCATGGCCGGGCTCTCGAAGACGGCGCCGTGAGCGTCGAACGCGGCGCGATGCGCGCCTTCGTCTGCGCGGCGATCACCGACGATTTGTCCGGAACCGGATTGCAGGACGTCCCGATCCCGACGCCCGGCCCCCGTCAGGTGCTGGTGCGGGTGCAGGCCGCCGGGGTCAATTTTCCCGACGTGCTCATGTGCCAGGGCAAATACCAGTTCAAGCCCGAGCCGCCGTTCATCCCCGGCATGGAAGTCGCCGGTGCGGTGGTCGAGACGGGGCCTAGCGTTGAAGCTTTTCAAGTCGGTGATCTGGTCGTGGGCGGCGCGGGCCTGGGCGGCTTCGCCGAGTACTGCCTCGCGCCGGTTTCGGGGCTGCGCCGCTTGCCCGAAGGCGTCGATCCAGCCGCGGCGGCGTCTTTCCAGGCCGCCTATCTGACCGCCTATGTGGCGCTTGTGCGCCGCGCGCGCATCGAGCCTGGCGAGACCTTGCTCGTGCACGGCGCGGCGGGCGGGGTTGGCTTGGCGGCGGTCGATCTTGGGCTGGCGCTCGGCGCGCGCGTGATCGCCACGGCTTCAACCCCGGAGAAGCGCGCTTTCCTCACCGCCTACGGCGCGCACGCGGTGCTCGAGCCCCAGGGCTTTCGCGAACCGGTGAAGGCGCTCACCGACGGGCGCGGCGCCGACGTGATCTACGATCCGGTGGGCGGCGACGTCTTCGACGAGAGTGTCCGCGCGATCGCCTTCGACGGGCGCTTGCTGGTCATCGGATTCACGAGCGGGCGGATTGCGACGATCTCGTCCAATATGCCGCTGATCAAGGGGTTCTCGGTCATCGGCGTGCGGGCCGGCGAATACGGCCGGCAGTTTCCCGAACGCGGCCGCGAGAACCTTGAGGCGATTTGGTCGATGCTCGGCGCGCAGCGCCTGCGCCCGCATGTGCACGCGACGATGTCGCTCGCGCAGGCGCGCGAAGCGCTTGCTCTGCTGCAGGACCGCAAAGTCATCGGCAAGGCGGTGATCGCGCCCTGACCGCGCTCCTTAGCGCGCGTAGGCCGCTGCTTGGGTCAGGCTAAGGCGTTTGGCGACGACCTTCTCGAGGCCGGCCGCGACCTGTTCGCGCAGCGCGCGTTCCGCCGTCGGCAGCCCGATCAGCTGGCCAAGTGCGGCGATGTGCATCTCTACAACGGTAGCGTCGAGCCTTGCATCCGTTCCGACCACGGACAAATAGCGGTGCAGCGATTCGCAGGCGATCTCGACGGGTGGATCGCCGACCTCGCGCGCCAGATCGCGCAGCGCGCCAGCCGCGGATAGCACAAACCGCACCCGCCACCGCTCACCTGAAAGATGCGATTTTGCTTCGAAGGCGAGGCGACCGAGGTGCGCGCTCAGGCGGAACTTGATGTTCTGTTCGATTGGATCGGCGTTCGGGTCGAGCTTGGGGTCATCGGCGCGCCGGAACGGCCCCATGAAGTAGGAATCGATGTTCCGGCGGCGGCACGGGCCGACGTAGGACTCGGTGACGACGAACGGCCGTGGACGGAAAAGAATCTGCTCGATGCGCGTCAAGAGCGCGCGCGCCGACATCGGCTTGACGAGATATTCGGTGGCGCCGGCGCGGCGGGCGCGTTCGACGTCGCCGATGGAGGCGCGGGAGGTCATGATGACGATGCCCGTCGCACGGTCGATTTCAGTCTTCCCGGCGCGGATCGCGCGGGTGATTTCGAGTCCGTCGAGGCCCTTTTCCTCCCATTCGATCACCAGCGCGTGCGGCTCCAATTCGCGGCACTTGGCGGCCGCGTCCTCGAGCGTTGCAACTTCGGCGAAGCGGTTGACGCCCGCTGCCCGCAGGAAGCCGGCGGCGATCGCGCGCGTGAATCCGTTGGAGTCGAGCACGACTACGCTGGCTGCGGAAATGTCGGTCTCAGCGCTGGAGTGCATGTTAAGGGCCCGGGCGAATTTCGGACTTTCCGAATATCTGAAAAGGCTTAGCAAACCTTGAACAGGCTTACCTTCGCGCCTTGACCGCTCCATCGCCGGGCCACAGAATGTAAAGAAACGACAAGAAATTGGGAGGATTTGATGAGCCGGAGCAAAATGCGGTTCGGCGCGTTCATCGCGCCGTTTCATCCGCTGGACGAAAACCCGACATTGGCGATCGAGCGCGATCTCGATCTCGTCGTGCTGATGGACAAGCTTGGCTATGACGAGGCCTGGATCGGCGAGCACCATTCCGCCGGCTACGAATTGATCGCGAGCCCGGAATTGTTCATCGCCACCGTCGCGGAGCGCACGCGCCACATCCGCCTCGGCACGGGCGTGTCCTCGCTGCCGTATCACCATCCGCTGATGCTCGCGGATCGGATCAACCAGCTCGATCACATCACGCGCGGCCGCGTCATGTTCGGCGTTGGCCCGGGCGCACTGCCGAGCGACGCCTTCATGATGGGCATTCCCGTCGCCAAACAGCGCGACATGATGGACGAGGCGCTCGAAGTGATCGTGCGGCTGTTGCGCGGCGAGACCGTCACGCACAAGTCCGATTGGTTCACCCTCGCCAACGCGCGCCTGCAGATGACGCCCTTTACGCGCCCGCACGTCGAAATCGCGGTCGCAAGCCAGGTCTCGCCGACCGGCGCGCGCGCCGCCGGCAAGCTCGGGCTTGGCCTGTTGTCGATCGGCGCGACGAGTGCAGGCGGCTTCAATGCGCTCGCGTCCAATTGGGCGATCGCCGAGGACATGGCGCAGTCCAGCGGCGCGCAGGTCGATCGCGCGGCGTGGCGCCTCGTCGGTCCGGTGCACATCGCCGAAACCCGCGAAAAGGCGCGTGAGAACGTCCGCTTCGGCCTCGAAAAATGGCTCTATTATTTCCGCGAAGTCGCCGCGCTGCCGCTGGCGACGGATGACGGCGGCGATCCCGTCGACCGGCTGATCGAGAGCGGCCTCGCCGTCATAGGGACTCCGGATGACGCCGTCGCCCAGATCGAACGTCTGGAGCGGCAATCAGGCGGGTTCGGCGCTTTCCTCCAGATGGCGCACAATTGGGCCGACTGGCCGGCGACGCAGCGCTCCTATGAGCTGATGGCGCGCTATGTGTTCCCGAAGTTCCAGGGCTCGAACGACAATCGCGTCGCTTCGCTCGACTGGGCGCGCGAGAACCGTCCGACCTTCATGGGCGAAGCCATGGTCGCGGTTGGAACGCGCGTCGCGCAGCACATTCAGGAAAAGGGCGCCGACAAGATCGCCCCGGAAATCCTCGCCGCGATGGGCATGGGTCCGAAAGCGGCGGAATAGGGCGGCACTCTCCCCACCCCCGACCCCTCCCCGCTGGGGAGGGGAGAACCATGACGTGCGATCACCGCCAAGGTTCGACGACAATCTTCACGTCCGCATCGGGACGCGCGAGCCGCTTGAACGCGTCCGGCGTTTCGCCCAATCCCACGCGCGACGTGACGATCGCCTCGGCGTCGATCCGCCCCTCGGCGATGTCGCGCAGCGTCTGGGCGAATTCGTTGGGCGAATAGCCGAACACGAAGGTCAGTTCGAGTTCCTTGTTGATGGCGAGCGAAGGCTCGATCCGATCGGTCTCCATGCATACGCCCGCCACGACGATCTGCGCCCCGGGCGGCGCGCCCTCAATCAGGCTTTGCAGAATGTTGGGCGCGCCGACGCATTCGAACACGATCGGCCGCGCCACGGACCGGCCCATCATTCGCGCGAGCTGCGCCTCCATCAGCGTCGCGGGGACGCCATACGCGGTCCAGTGCGTGTGCGGACTGTCCGTGGCCGGATCGACGATGACGTCCGCGCCCAGCACTTCGGCCGCGCGCCGCCGTACGGGCGAGAAGTCCGCCGCGATCACGGGGCCATGCCCGCGCGCCTTGAGCGCGGCGATCACCGCAAGGCCCACCGGGCCGCAGCCCACGACAAGACAGGCCGAGCCCGGCTCCAGATGCGCCTTAGCCACCGCGTGCGCACCGACGGCGAACGGCTCCGTCATCGCCGCGGCTTCGCTGGAGAGGCCGTTGGGCACCTCGATCAGCATCGCCTCGGTAAGGATCAAGCGCTCCGAATAGCCGCCGGGATAAAGGTTGGAATAGCCGATCAACTCCATGCCGCCGTTTGGGTTCATCGCGGCCGGCACGCTGACGACCCGCGTTCCCTCCTTCAGAATCTTCTGCGTTCCGGGCCCGTGCTCAAGAATCTCCGCGCTGAACTCGTGGCCGAACACCACGTCCTTCGCCGGATCGAGCCCCATCCCACCGCCGGCGCGCCGGCCAAGATCCACCATTCGATCGAGATGGTGCACGGCGTGCAGGTCGGAGCCGCAGATGCCGCAGGCGAGGGTCTTCACCCGCACCTGGCCCATCGCGAGCGGCTGTTCGGCGATGTCCTCGCACACGATCGCGGTTCCGCGGCGAATGGCGGCGCGCATGAAGTCCTCCCGGGTTCGTTTCTACGGCGGGCTCTGCGGCCCTTGAACGAAGCCTATCGGGGTGGCGGCGCGGCGTCGAGGCGAGGCGGTGACGACGGCGCGCGCCATTTCACCAGCTGAAGCGCGACGTCTCCCCGATGCGCTCGAAGGCGACTTTCCCGCCGATGATCGTCGTCATGACCTTGATCGTTTCGATCTCATCGGGCGGCGTCTGGCTCGGATCAGCAGACAGGATCACGACATCGGCGCGCTTGCCCGGCGTGATCGAGCCTTTGACCTTGTCTTCAAACTGCAGATACGCGCTGCCCATCGTCCAAAGCCCGATCGCCTGGTCGGGGCTGATGCGCTGACCGGGGCCATAGACCTTCCCGTTGCTGCGCGCGCGGCGGGAGACGAGGCTCTCGATGCGCTGCATGACGTTCGGCGGGCTCACGGGGTGATCGGAATTGCCACCGGCGGGAATGCCCATGTCCAGCGCCCGCTTGTTGGGATGCATCCATTCCCAGCGCTGCGCGCCGTACTCTTCGAACTTCTCGCCGTGATTGAGTTCGTAGGAATGCGGCGCGATCGCAATGGCGTTGCGCTTGATGCGATCGAGGATCTTCTGATTGACCACGCTGGCGTGCTCGATCCGGTGGCGGGCGTCGTTGCGCGGATTGGCCGTCTGCGCCGCCTCGAACGCCGTCAACACCATGTCGATCTCGCGGTCGCCGTTGGAATGGATCGCAGCCTGCAGACCGGCGTCGTGGACCTTCTTGACCAGGGCGTTGAGCTCGTCCTGGGACATCCGGGGCGGCAAACCGTAATAGGTCGGATCATGGGCGTAGGGCTCGTAGAGCCATGCGGTTCGGCCTGACAATGAGTTCCCGTGGAAGAGCTTCACAGCGCGCAGCGTCAGCCCAGGAACGGTCAAGTCCGCATCGGCGCGATGCTCCAGCAGCCAGTCCAGTTGGTCTGCGCGCATCATCGCGTAGATCTGGATCGGCATCCCCGCCTTGAGGATATCGCGATAGATCTGCAGCTTTTCCGGGCTCAACCCGGCGTCGCCGATCGACGTGATCCCGTACGCGGCGAACCCGCGAAACTCGCGCATGTAGGCTTGGCGCACCTCAGCCGGGCTGGCCTGCGGCGCCTTTCTGCGCACGCCGGAAAATGCGCCGGCGGCGCGTTCCAGGACGATGCCGGTCGGTTCGCCGGCGGCGTTGCGCTCAAACTTGCCGCCGTCCGGGTCCGGCGTATCGCGCGTCACGCCAGCTTCGGCGAGCGCCATGGAATTGACGACGCTGCGGTGGCCGCTGCTGTGGACCAGGATCACCGGATGGTTCGGCGAGACGGCGTCGAGCGTTTTCGCGTCCGGATGCCCGCCGACGAGATTGTCGTTGTAGCCGCGCCCCAGGATCGGCGATCCCGGCGGCGTCACGGCCGCCTTCGCCGCCACTTTCGCAAGGAGCTTCTCGCGTGACGTCACGCCGCCTTCCGGCGTCAGATCAAGCTGTCCGTACGGCCCCATCTCGTCGAACACGGGGCGCGGATGAATGTGGGTATCGATGAAGCCGGGGGTGACGGTGCGCTTTTCCGCGTCGATCACGCGGGTCGCTGGACCGATCAGCGCGCGCGCGCCGCGGTCATTGCCCACGAAAACGATCGTCTCGCCGGCGATCGCCAAGGCGCTGGCCTTCGGCCGGGCGGGATCCATCGTCTTGATCGCCGCATTGACGATGACGACGTCTGCATTCTTCGCGCCCGCCGCGTGCGGCCAGGCGCACAGCAGCAAAGCCAGCAGAAAACCGAATGTCCGAACCATGAAAGCCCCGTGCGATGAAGGGGCGGGGTAGCATCGCCAGACGTCAGTTCAGTGACGCGGAGCGAGCGGCAGGGCGCAGCTTCCCGCCGATTTGTCCGCCCGCCCGCTCAGCTGAACGCCCAAGGATCGATCAGCTCGATCCCGCAGCCTTCGAAATCCTCGGTGTTGCGCGTCGCGAGGCGCGCCCCGCGTGCGCGGGTGATGGCGGCGATCTGCGCGTCGATCTGGGCGATGGGCCGGCCGGCGCGGCGTCGCGCAGCGGCGATGTCGGCGTAGGCGGCCGCTGAATCGCCGTCGAAGGGCAGCACGCGGCCGGCGAAGTCTTCCGAAAACATCGGGTGCGCGGCCGCGATCAGCGCGTCGCGCCGACGTCCTTCGGGAAGCAGTTCAAGGCCGTAGAGAATCTCGGCCTGCGAGAGTGTGGTGGTGAATAGCGATGCGCGCGCTTTGCCGGCGATCCAGGCCGCGACCCCCGGCGCCGGCGCTGCCCGCATCAGCTCTGAAATCACGTTCGTATCGAGGACGATCATGTCTCTAAGGCGGGCGGCGTACGGATGGGCTCGCGGGGAGCCTCGGGCAGGTCGACGCCGCCCAGCGCTGCAAAGCGCGACCGGATCGCCGCCCCGAGATCACCGCCGGCCTGCGCCTCGACCGAAAGCGCCGCGCGCAGGATGTCGCGCGCTTCCTCTTCCATCGACTTGCCATGCTGCGCCGCGCGCACGCGCAGCCGCGCCTTCAGGCTCTCGTCGATGTTGCGGATCGTCATCGTGGCCATGGCCGAAGGAGGTCTTGCAGTCATTGAATGCATTTTAGTCAATGACTGCAAAAGCGCAAGCCAGCCCCCTTACACCGTCCGCTTCGCCCGGTCCTTGGCGTTCTGCGCCTGGATGGCGTCGCGGGCGGCCTTCCAGTGCTCGTCGCTCCAAGCGCGCAGGCCGGAGAAATTGCCGCCGCTCGATTGGTATTCCGCGCCGTCGATGGCGATCGTCTGGCCGTTCACATATTCCGCGCCGGGGCCCATCAGGAACACCGCCAGATTGCAGAGTTCGTGCATGGCCCCCACGCGGCCCATCGGGTTGCGCGCCATGTCGGCATAGGCGTCCTCGCCGGAGTTCGGATTGAGGCGCTTGGACATGCCCTCGGTCGGGAAGGGGCCGGGCGCGATGGCGTTGAAGCGGATGCCGTAGCGGCCCCATTCCACGGCCAGCGATTGCGTCATGGCGTTGACGCCCGCCTTCGACATGGCGGAGGGCACCACGAACGGCGAGCCGTTCCACACCCATGTGGTCAGGATCGAGATGACGTTGCCCTTCACGCCGCCTTCGATCCAGCGCTTGCCGACCTCGAGCGTCGTGTAGAACGTGCCGTGGAAGACGATGTTGGCGATGGCGTCGAAGCCGCGGGTGGAGAGGTCCTCCGTGCGGCTGATGAAATTGCCGGCCGCGTTATTCACAAGGCCCGTCACGCCGCCGCCGGCGAAGGATTCGTCCACCGCGTCCTTGATCGCGTCGGGCACGCGGATGTCGCAGGCGACCGGCGTCACCGTGCCTTCGTGCTTGCCCATCAGTTCGGCGGCGGTCTCTTTGAGCACGTCGCCGCGGCGGCCCCAGATCACCACGTCGGCGCCCAGATGCAGGAAGGCCTCCGCCATCTCCTTGCCGAGACCGGTGCCGCCGCCGGTGACGAGGATCTTCTGGCCTTTCATCAGGCCGGGTTTGAACATGAGCTGCGATGCGTCCATGGCGCGTCCTCCTTGTTGTCAGCGAACCATACCGGCCCCGCCGCCAAAGCAAATCCCGCCGCTAGGGAAGGCGGCCTCCCACGCCTCGTCATCCCCGCCGAGCGAAGCGAGAGCGGGGACCTTGTCCAGGACCAGGAACGGGGTCCCGGGTCGAGCTCACGCTCGCCCGGGATGACGAGGGGGCGGCGCCGGCGCCTCATCCACAGGCGCATCGGATGCGCGGCGCGTGCGCGCCGCGGCCGGCGTTGACTTCGCGCGCCTTGCACAGCACTTCTCCCCTTAACGATTGGGGCCGACGCGAGTCGCCCCCGGTGCGGTCAGACACATGAACCCCGCGGGAGAGCGCGTCGGTCCGGTTCGCCGGAAAAGGACGCCCCCGAAGGAGCAACCGCCCCGGAAACTCTCAGGGATCCGGACCGTGGGGGGATGAACACGCTGGAGAGCGTCGCCGCGTTCGCGCTGCGGCCGCCGAAGGAGCAGCCCCGTCGCACGGCCCCGGTCGAGCAGTGGGAGAATCTCTCAGGCCAACGGACAGCGGGGGCGCGCGGCGCAGGAGCGCCGCTGCGCAACGAATCCGGGGTTGTCATGGCGCAGGCCGAACTCAAAAAGCTGCCGCTCGACGCGCTCCACCGCGCCGCCGGCGCGCGCTTCGGCCCGTTCGCCGGCTACGACATGCCGGTGCTCTATCCCCAGGGCCTGATCGCCGAGCACGCCTGGACGCGCGAAAAGGCCGGCCTGTTCGACGTCTCCCACATGGGCCCGTGCTTCCTGACGTTGAAAGACCAGAGCCTTTCGGGCGACGCCGCCCACGCCGCCATCGCCGCGCAGATCGAGCGCCTCGTGCCCTCCGATATCGCCGGCCTCAAGCCCGGCCAGATCCGCTACAGCGTGCTCTTGAACGCAGACGGCGGCTGCCTCGACGATTTGATGATCGCGCGCCCGGCCGCGCCCGACCGCCAGGGCATGCTCTACATCGTCGTCAACGCCGGCTGCAAAGACGCCGACTGGGCGCTTATGGAGGCGGCGCTTGGCTCCGCTGCGACTTTGACGCGCGCCGACGAGCGCGCGCTTCTGGCGCTGCAGGGGCCGCAGGCTGAGGCCGTGCTGGAAACGGTCCTGCCGGGCGTCGCGGCGATGGGCTTCATGAACCTGAAGCTCTTCGAAACCTCCGCCTACGGACGTTTGCTCGTCTCGCGCTCGGGCTATACCGGCGAAGACGGGTTCGAAATCCTCGTCGGTTCCGAGCATGCCGCGGCCTTCGCGCACACGCTGCTCCCCGATGACAACGTCGCCTGGATCGGCCTCGGCGCGCGCGACAGCCTGCGCCTGGAGGCGGGTCTCTGCCTCTATGGCCACGACCTCGACGCGACGACCTCGCCGGTGGAAGCCGATCTTTCCTGGATCCTGCAGAAGCGCCGCCGCGCCAGCGCCGATTTTCCCGGCGCCGCGCGCATCCTCGCCGAAGTGCAGAACGGCGCGGCCCGCAAGCGCGTCGGCCTGCGCCCGAAAGACCGCGCCCCGGCCCGCGAGGGCGTTGAAATCGCGATCGACGGTCGCGCGATCGGAATCGTCACGAGCGGCGGCTTCGGCCCCAGCGTCGGCGCGCCGATCTCGATGGGCTACGTCGAAGCCGCCTTCGCCAAGCCTGGAACCCTGGTCGATCTCATCGTGCGCGGCCAACCGCGCGCCGCCGAGATCGTGCCTTTGCCCTTCGTCCCGCACCGCTACAAAAGGAGCGCGCCGTGACCGTGAAGTTCACCAAAGACCACGAATGGGTGCGCCTGGAGGGCGATGTCGCGACCGTCGGCATCACCGCCTACGCCGCCGAACAATTGGGCGACGTCGTCTATGTGGAATTGCCCGCGCTCGGCAAAACCGTGAGCCAGGGCGGCGAAATGGCCGTCGTCGAAAGCGCCAAGGCCGCGTCCGACGTCTACGCCCCGATCGCCGGCGAGATCGTCGCGGTCAATGACGCGCTGGCTGATGCGCCGCAACTCGTCAACGAGGGCGCGCAAGGCGAGGGCTGGTTCTGCAAGATCAAGCCGTCCAATCCCGCCGACCTCGACGCCCTGATGAGCGCGCAGGAATACCAGGCGTTCCTGGAAGGGCTTTCCTGATGCGCTATCTGCCCCTGACCAGCGAAGACCGCGCCGCCATGCTGGCGCGCATCGGCGCAGCCTCCATCGATGATCTGTACGCGGACGTTCCCGCGGCTGCGCGGCGCGCCGGCCTCGTTGATTTGCCGCTGCACCAGGGCGAATTGCAGGTTGAGCGTGCGCTGAAGGCGCTCGCGGGACAAAGCACGCCAGCGGGCCAGACGGCCTTCTTCGTCGGCGCCGGCGCCTATCGCCACCACGTCCCGGCGAGCGTCGATCACCTGATCCAGCGCAGCGAATTCCTGACGACCTACACGCCGTATCAGCCGGAGATCGCGCAGGGCACGCTGCAGATGCTCTACGAATTCCAGACGCAGGTCGCGCTGCTCACCGGCATGGACGTCGCCAACGCCTCGATGTGGGACGGCTCGACCGCGACCGCCGAGGCCGCACTCATGGCCTCGCGCATCACCAAGCGCGCGAAGGTCGTGCTCTCCGGCGGCCTGCATCCGCACTACGCCGACGTCACGCGCCTGATCTGCGACGCCAATTCCATAGCCGTTTCATCGTGCGCGCCGGCGTTCGATTCCGAGCGCAGCGTGCTCGACCTGATCGATGCCGACACGGCCTGCGTCATCGTGCAGACGCCCAACGTGTTCGGCGCGCTGACCGACCTTTCCGAAATCGCCGCTGCCGCGCACGCCAAGGGCGCGCTGCTGGTCGCGGTGTTCACCGAGTGCGTGTCGCTCGGCGCGGTGACGCCGCCCGGCGCCATGGGCGCCGACATCGTCGTTGGCGAAGGCCAGTCGATCGGCAATGCGCTGAACTTCGGCGGGCCCTACGTCGGGCTCTTCGCCACGCGGGAAAAATACGTTCGCCAGATGCCGGGTCGGCTCGCCGGCGAGACCGTCGACGCCGAGGGCGAGCGCGGCTTCGTGCTGACGCTCTCCACCCGCGAGCAGCACATCCGCCGCGAGAAGGCGACGTCCAACATCTGCACCAATTCGGGCCTCTGCGCGCTCGCCTGGTCGATCCACATGACGCTCCTGGGCGAGGCGGGTCTGCGCCGGCTGGCGCTCCTCAACCACGAACGCGCCTGCGACCTCGCCGACGCGCTCGCCGGCGTGAAGGGCGTCGAGATCCTGACGCCGAATTTCTTCAACGAATTCGCGATCCGGCTGCCCAGGCGCGCCGACGCGATCGTGGAGACATTGGCGGCGAAGGGCGTGCTCGCGGGCGTGCCTTATGCGCGCCTCGCGCCGCACGCCGGGCTCGACGACGTGCTGCTCGTCGCTGCGACCGAGACCAATACCGACGACGACATCGCGCTCTACGCGCACGAACTGAAGAAGGCGCTCGCATGACCCAGCTTCGCTCCACCAGCGGCGTCGCCGGCGACCAGACGACCGTTGCGACGCTTTCCGGCTCGCGCGGCCTTTTGCAGGCGGCATGGCTTTTGTTCGAGTGCGGATCAACGGACCGCTCGGGCGTCGATCTGCCGGCGCCCAAGGGGCGGACGCGGCGGCTTGGCGGCCTCGAGCGCAGCGCGCCGATCGGCCTTCCCGGGCTCTCCGAGCCGGAAGCCGTGCGCCATTACGTCCGCCTCTCGCAGCGCAATACGGCGATCGATCTCGGCCTCTTCCCGCTGGGCTCGTGCACGATGAAGCACAATCCGCGCCTCAACGAGCGCATGGCGCGGCTCGACGGCTTCGCCGACATCCATCCGCTGCAGCCGATCTCGACGGTGCAGGGCGCTCTGAAGTTGATCGAGGAGTTGGCGCGCTGGCTCACGACGCTTACCGGCATGCCGGCGGTGGCGATGTCGCCGAAGGCCGGCGCGCACGGGGAATTGTGCGGCATGCTCGCCATCCGCCAGGCGCTGATCGCGCGCGGCGAGGTGGGCGTGCGTCGGCGCGTGCTCGTGCCCTCGGCCGCGCACGGCACCAATCCCGCCACGGCCGCGGCCTGCGGCTTCCTCGTCGATGAAGTTCCGGGTACGGAGGATGGTCGCGTCGACGTGGCGGCGTTCAAGGCAAAACTCGGCCCCGACGTCGCGGCCGTCATGCTCACCAATCCCAACACCTGCGGCCTGTTCGAGCGCGACGTGAAGGACATCGCCGATCTGATCCACGAGGCCGGCGGCTACTTCTATTGCGACGGCGCCAATTACAACGCGATCGTCGGGCGCGTGCGGCCGGGCGATCTCGGCGTCGACGCCATGCACATCAATCTGCACAAGACATTCTCCACGCCGCACGGCGGCGGTGGGCCCGGCTCCGGGCCGACGGTCCTGTCGGAACGCCTCGCGGCGTATGCGCCGGTCCCCTATGTCGTGGCGGACGGCGACGGCCTGCGGCTCGTCGAACATTGCGAAGGCGCCGAGTTCGGCCGCATGGTCGCGTTCCACGGCCAAATGGGCATGTTCGTGCGCGCGCTCGCCTATATGATGAGCCATGGCGCGGACGGCCTGCGGCAAGTGGCCGAAGACGCCGTGCTCAACGCCAATTACGTGCTCGCGCGGCTCAAGGGCGCGTTCGACGCGCCGTTCGCCCAATACGGCCCGTGCATGCACGAAGCCCTTTTGTCGGACAAGGAATTGCGCGCCCACGGCCTGGAAACCGTCGATCTCGCCAAGGCGCTGATCGACGAGGGCTATCATCCGATGACGGTCTATTTCCCGCTCGTGGTGCACGGCGCCATGCTGATCGAGCCGACCGAAACCGAGAGCAAGGCCGAACTCGATCGCTTCTGCGATGTGATGCTGGCGCTTGAGGCGCGCGCCGAAAGCGACGATGCCGCCTTCTTCAAGACGAGTCCGCGCCTCGCGCCAACGCGTCGCCTCGACGAAACCCGCGCCGCCCGCCAACCCAAGCTGCGCTGGAAGGCGGAAGAGGCGGCGCTCAAGCACGCGGCGGAATAGGGAGCGCCTCACCTCGTCATCCCGGGCGGCGCGTAGCGCCGACCCGGGACCCCGTTCCAGGTCCTCTCCTGAACAAGGTCCCCGATCTCCGTGGCTCGCGCGCTCCGTCGGGGATGACGAGGGGGTGCGTCGGCGGGGACAAGCGCGAACTTATCCCCACCCCCAAAAACCCATGCCATCATCGCCTCGTCGCTGCGGCCAGGGCGGTCGCGAACGTCACGAACGCGCAGCGAATCGACGAACGGACATGGTGGGTGAGACGCCCCACC
>JBMOIB010000061.1:0-16869 GCA_049317545.1 Caulobacterales bacterium
TCCAATGGTGAGCCCGCCGGGATTCGAACCCGGGACCCTCTGATTAAAAGTCAGATGCTCTACCGGCTGAGCTACAGGCTCCCATCGGACGCGAACGCGTACGGGAAGCCGGGCCGCGGCGCAAGCCTTGGGTCGAGGTGCGTCGTTAGGAGGGCGCTTCGACCGGGCGGGCGGCTGCAGGTGTGGACCGCGGGGACATGTCAGGACTCTCAATACCCATCGCCCCGGCTTTGCGAGGGCCCGGCGCCGCCCAATGAGGGCGCCAAGGCGCAGAAGCTCGCTCAGCGCGCGAAAATCGGCATGGCTGCGAAGTAAAATCAAAAGCCTGTGAGGGACCGTGAGGGGGAATGCAGCGCCGCCGCCTCGCGCCGCTCGCGATTAACAACACCCAAAAAGCGCGTTCAACAGCCGGACTTCGGTGATGGGGAGAGTTGGATTGAGCCGCTGGCCTTCTCTCATCAGGGTCCGCGCTGTGGCCGATCAGCATTTTTGCGAAGGCGGCCCGACCCGTGCGGGGGGAGCATCATGGTTAAGTTCGTTCGAAGCGATCTCGAATTCATCCTGGCCCAGATCAAGATCTCGGAGCGGCACGCGGCCGGCGAGAAGCTGACCGACCTGGTGCCCAACGCTTCGCTGCCTTGGGGCGTTCGCACCGTCGACGGCACCTTTAACAATCTCCTTCCGGGTCGCGAAAACTGGGGCGCCTCGGACACGATCTTCCCGCGCCTGCTGACGCCGACCCTGCGCGCGGGCGAAAACGTCACGATCGATATCGATGGCCCCGCTGGTCCGATCGCCATCGGTCAGTCGACGAGCTACACGCAGACCAGCGGCTTCGTGTTCGACAGCCAGCCGCGCCTGATCTCCAACCTCGTCGTCGACCAGTCGATCAACAACCCGGCCGCCCTTGGCGCCGCCGAAGATCCGACCGCGATCGACCCCGCAGGCAACCTCTTCATGCGCAACCGCGCGCCGGACGAGGGCCTGTCGCAGAGCTTCAACTCCTTTTTCACGCTGTTCGGCCAGTTCTTCGACCACGGCCTGGACCTCGTCCAGAAGGGCCAGTCCGGCACGGTGTTCATCCCGCTGAAGGCCGATGATCCGCTGATCACGGTCGGTCCCGACGGCCTTGCTGGAACCGGCGACGAAGTGCCGGCGAGCCGGGCGTTTATGACGCTCACCCGCGCGACCAACCTCCCGGGCGCCGACGGCATCCTCGGCACCGCCGACGACGTCCGCGACCACAAGAACATCACGACGGCGTTCGTCGACCAGAACCAGACCTACACCTCGCACCCGGCGCACCAAGTGTTCCACCGCGAGTACGCCCTGATCGACGGCAAGCCGATGGCGACCGGCCGCGTGCTCGACGGCGCCAATAAGGCGATCGCAAACTGGGCGGAGGTCAAGGAACAGGCGCTCACGAAACTCGGCATCAGACTGTCGGATGCCGACGTCCTCGATTGCCCGCTCGTGGCGACCGACGAGTATGGCAACTTCCTGCGCGGCCCGAACGGCTTGCCCCAGCTCGTCATGAAGACGGCCGCGGGCCAGGACGGTATCGCCGGCAACGCTGACGACAATCTGGAATTCCTCGTCGAAGGCAACATCGCCGCGCCGATCAGCACCGCCAACGCCGTGCGCACCGGCCACGCCTTCCTTGACGACATCGCCCACAGCGCCAATCCGTCGGGCGGCAAGGTCGCCGATACGGACACCGCGGTCGGTCTCGCGAATGCCGACGCCTCCTCGACCGCCGGCCGCTTCGACAATGAATTGCTCGACAAGCACTTCATCACCGGCGACGGCCGCGGCAACGAAAACATCGGCCTCACCGCGGTTCACCAGATCTTCCACACCGAGCACAATCGTCTCGTCGATCACGTAAAGTCGGTGGTCCTCGGCATCCTCAACAACCCGGCGCGCACGGCTGATGACCTAGCCTTCGTGCAGGAATTCGTCCTGCCGGGCACGGTCATCACCGCCACGACCACCGCGATCGCGGATGCCGCATGGAACGGCGAGCGCCTGTTCCAGTTCGCCAAGTTCGGCAACGAAATGCAGTACCAGCACCTCGTGTTCGAGGAGTTCGGTCGCTTCATCACGCCGACGATCGACGTGTTCGCCGCCTACAACCGTGACCTCGACCCGTCGATCGTCGCCGAGTTCGCCCACGTCGTGTACCGCTTCGGCCACTCGATCCTGAACGAAACCGTCGATCGCTTTAACAAGAACTTCGATGCCGACCATATCGGCCTGATCGAAGCCTTCCTCAACCCGATCGAGTTCAACGCGAACGGCACGGTCAACGCCAACATCGCCGCGGGCGACATCATCCGCGGCATGACCCGTCAGGCCGGCAACGAGATCGACGAGTTCATCACCGGCGCGGTGCGCAACAACCTCGTCGGGCTGCCGCTCGACCTCGGCGCCATCAATATCGCGCGCGGTCGCGAAGCCGGCGTGCCGAGCCTCAACGCGGCGCGGCGTGAGTTCTTCAGCGAGACCGGCGACTCCTTGCTGAAGCCCTACGTCAGCTGGGTGGATTTCACCGGCAGCCTCAAGAACCCGGCATCGGCGATCAATTTCATCGCCGCTTACGGCAAGCACCCGTCGATCGTTGGGGCGACCACGGCTGAAGCCAAGCGCGACGCTGCTGAGCTCATCGTGTTGGGCGGCGCGGGCGCGCCGGCCGACCGCCTGGCCTTCCTCAATTCCACGGGCGCTTGGGCGAGCGCGGCGAGCGGCGTGACGACGACCGGTCTCGACGATGTCGACTTCTGGATCGGCGGTCTCGCCGAGCGCCAGATGCCGTTTGGCGGCCTGCTCGGCTCGACGTTCAACTTCGTGTTTGAAGTTCAGATGGAGACGCTGCAGAACGCGGACCGCTTCTACTACCTGACGCGGACGGCGAACCTGAACTTCGCGATGGAACTTGAGAACAACAAGTTCTCCGACATCATCCAACGAAACACCGACGTGAAGCACCTCTCGGGCAGCGCCTTCAAAATGGCGGACTGGACGCTCGAGGTGGATCAAGCCACGCAGTTCACTGGGCTTGGCTTAACCGGCCGCGATGATCCGAACACCAGCTCGAATCCGCTCCTGCCGACGGTCGAGCGCGACGATCCGAGCACGGCGGTGGTCGAAACGAATTACCTGCGTTACCGCGGCGGCGAGCACGTCACGCTCGGCGGCACGGACGGCAACGATACCCTGATCGCCGACGATGGCGACGACACGATCTGGGGCGACGGCGGCAACGACCGCATCGAAGGCGGCGCGGGCAACGATCTCATCTTCGGCGGCGACGGCGACGACATCATCACCGACCTCTTCGGCCTCGAAGAAATCCGTTCGGGCGCGGGCGATGACGTCATTCAGGCCGGCGACGAACTCGACCTGATCATCACCGGCGACGGCGACGACGTGGTCCTCGAGAGCGGCGACACCGACGAAGCGCTCACCGGCGAAGGACAGGACTTCGTTCAGGGCTCGGGCGATGGCTTCTTCGTCATCGCCGGCATGGGCGACGACTGGCTGGAAAGCGCAACGTCGGGCTCCGGCCTGCTCACCGGCGACAACGGCGACCTCGTTCAGTCGTTGCCGTTCAAGCGCGGCCCGGTGAACCCGGTCGGCGGCGGCGACGTCATGATCAGCCGCGGCGCTGACACCGATTTCGACGCTGAATCCGGCGACGACATCATGCTCGCCGGCACCGGCACCGACCGCTTCCACGGTCAGCTCGGCTTCGATTTCGTCTCGCACGAACGTCAGGCCGGAACCGGCATTCTCGCCGACATGAACCTGCGCGTGTTCGACGCGACCGGCGTGCCCGGATCGACCGCCGGTCTCGGCGATCGCTACCAGCAAGTCGAAGGCCTTTCGGGCTCGGCGTTCTCCGACATTCTCGTCGGCGACGACTCAACGCTTCTGGCGGCTGGCGGACATGAACTGCGCAACATCGACGCGATCACCGGCTTGCGCCAGTTCCTCGGCCAGGGCGTCGTGCAGTTCGAAGGCGGGAACATCATTCTCGGCGGCGGCGGCTCGGACCTCATCGAGGGCCGGGGCGGCGACGACATCATCGACGGCGATCGCTTCCTCAGCGTTTCGCTGAGCCTGCGCTCGGCGGCGGATCCGGGGCTTGAACTTCGCCGTCTCAACAGCATCAGCGAAATCCGCAACGAATTGCTCGCCGGCACGATCAAGCCGTCCCAGCTTGAGATCGTGAAGGAGATCAAGACGGCGTCGGGTCCGGGTGTGGTCGATACGGCCGTGTTCCGTGGCGCCCTCGCTGAGTACGTCATCGAAGGCCGACAAGGCACGGTGCCGGGCGTCGATCTCAACGGCGACGGCTTCATCGAGATCAATCACTTGGCCGGCGCCGGCGTAGATGGCGTCGACAAGGTGAGCAACATCGAGCGTCTGCAATTCGCGGATCAGGTCGTTTGGCTGACCGCGTCGACCAATACGGGCCCCGTCGGTCTCGCCGCCATCACGGCGGCCACCCCGGCGCCGGTGACCCCGACGGAAGGCCAGCGCCTCACGGTTTCGCTCACGGGCGTCACGGATCTGGACAACGTCTCGACGGCCAACCCGACGGGCGCGATCACCGGCACGATCACCGTGTACTGGCAGGCCGAAACGGCTCCGGGCGTGTTCGCCGATCTCATCGAACCCGTGACAGGCGCGCCGATCACCGGCCTCACCTTCACGCCGGACGACGGCGAAGTGGGTGCGCGCCTGCGTGCGCGGATCATGTACCAGGACGCTGACGGCGTGATTGAGACGGTCTTTTCGACGCCGACCACGCCGGTCGTCAACGTCAACGACGCGGCGACGGGAACGGTGGTTCTGTCGGATCTGTCCCCGACCGAATTGGTGGCGCTCACCGCGCGCAGCACGATCGCTGATCCGGACGTCGCTGGCGGCGTCCCCGTGCTGACCTTCCAGTGGCAGGTCTCGCTTCCCTTGGTCAACGGTGGGGCATTTACGAACATCGCCGGCGCCACGGCGGCGACCTTCACGCCGACGCAGGCTCAGGTCGGCGGTCTTCTGCGCGTCATCGCGTCGTACACTGATCCGTTCGGCGTGGTGCAGACCATCTCGGCCCCCTCGGGCGTTGTCGGCGACAACATCGTGGGCGCTGAAACGGGCCAGACGTCCAACGGCACCGCCGGCGCTGACCTCATCAACGCGAACGGCGGCAACGACACCATCAACGGTCTCGCCGGCGATGATGTGATCAACGGGGGCTCGGGCAACGACACGATCGACGGCGGCCTTGGCGTTGACGCCATGACCGGCGGCACAGGCAACGACACCTTCGTCGTCGACAACCAGGCGGACACGGTTATCGAAGTCGCCGGCGGCGGCACTACGGACGCCGTGCGCACGACGCTCGCGAACTACATCCTTCCGGAGAACGTCGAGAACCTGACGTTCATCGGAACCGGACCGTTCAACGGCGCCGGCAACGCGTTGGCCAACATCATCGTCGGCGCGGCAGGGAACGACATCCTCGACGGCGGCGCCGGCGTGGACAACCTGCAGGGCTTCGGCGGTGACGACATCTACTACGTCGATGTCGCAACCGACCGGATCACCAATGAGAACGGCGGCGTCGACACCGTGCTCTCGCGCAGCAACACGTTCAGCCTGTCGACCCAAGCCACTACGGTCGAAAACCTGGTGTTCATCGGAACAGGCGCGTTCACCGGCACCGGCAACACTTTGGCCAACCGGATCGTCGGGGGCGACGCCGGTGACACGCTCAACGGCGGCGGAGGCAACGACACGCTCGAGGGCGGCCTGGGCAACGACCGTCTCGACGGCGGCGCCCAGAACGACACCCTCATCGGCGGCGCCGGCAACGACACGCTGATCGGCGGCACGGGGGCGGACATCTTCGTCCTTGGACCGTCGTCGGGCCTCGATCGCATCGAGGGCTTCAACGGCACCAGCGCACCGGGCGTGGGCGGAGTGGTCACGCAGGATCGCATTGACCTGACCCAGTTCGGCATCACGGCGGCCAATTTTGACGCTACGGTGCAGGTCGTGGATCGTGGCAATGACGCCATGCTCCTGGTCAACGGCGTCGAGACTGCGTTGCTCGTCGGCTTGACGAACCACACGCAGGCGCAGCAGCAGTCCGACTTCATCCTCGGGTTCTAAACAGGGAAACCCCGCGCGGTCATTTGACCGCGCGGGTCTTTCGTCTGCGGCGGCGGTTCCGGAAGCTCTGGAACTGGCGTCGGGGCGCAGAGTTGCTGCCGGCGCAAGCGCAGCAGCAGGCCGCCTTGATCCTGGGGTGCTAAATGAGAAAACCCCGCGTGGTCTTTTGACCGCGCGGGGTTTTCGGCTTTACGGCGCGCGCTGCGCTGCGCGGCGCGACGCCGGAAATCGTGGATCGAAGGCATGTCGCCATCGTCCGCATGAACGGCGTGGACACCGCGCTACGCTTCGGGCTGGCGAACCGCATAACGGTGACGCAGTCCGACTTCAAACCTGCAGATCAAACGAGAGAACCCGGCGTCGTCAGTTGACCGCGCGGGCCGTTCGTCCGCGGCGGCGGCGCATCGCGGTGAGGTCGACGACGCCGCGAACCGGCGGCTCGACCGGCGGCGGCGGTTCGGGAAGCGCAGGCGCGGGCGACGGAACGGCGCGTTTGCCTGCGGCGCGCGGGGGTTGCGCCGGCGTCGGAGCGATGGCGGCAGCCGTCGGCGGCGCGATCGTCACGCGCATGGACATCGAAGAGAAGGACGGCGGCGCCTGCGGCGCGGGCTGCGGCGCGGGCTTAGGTGCGGCGACGGGCGGCGGCTCGACGGCGTCGGGGAGGGCGACGGGCGTCGTGCGGCGACGAGAGCGGTTCGGGCGGGCGCTCGTCGGGGCGTCATCGTCGGCGAATCCTTGAATTGCCGGCGGCGTTGCGGTGCGCGACGGGCCGCCGCGTGCGGCCTTTACAGCCGGAGCCGAAGCCGGAGCCGGAGCCGGCGCCGGGGCCGGCGCAGGACGCTGCGACGCCTCTGCCTGCTTTACTTCAACCAAACGCTCCGCAACCGGAGCAGCTGACGCCTCCTTGGCCTCGGCCAGGCCAATCGCGGCCTCGATCCGGTGCGACGCCATCCAAGCCGTGCGCCAGGCGCCGGCGATCATCAAAAGTCCGACCGCGGGATAAATGGCCACCGCCCCAAGCATAGTGAGGAAGGCCGGCGGCTGGGCGAGCAATTGCTCGTATCCCCAAAAAGAAACCGGACCGGCCGTCATGATGCCGAACCAGGAGGCGGCGAGCGCCCAACCGGTCAGGCCGGGCGAACCCGTGGCGGGCGAATGTTCCGATTTCGGCGTTTTGCGCATCGCGGGCGTTCCAAGTTGGATCATCGCCCTGTCCCACGCAAAGGCGGGGCCAGGACGTCCTCCGTCATCGGACCAATGTTACGCCATCAATAGGAAACGCCGCCTTGACGCCGCGCCCATTTTAGGCGCGCGGCAGTGAAATACACCAAGAGCCCGATCGCCTGGGCGGCGAGGAAGAACAGGTGGGTCTGGGTCGGTAACGTGGCGAAGAGGTAGGCGCAGCCGGCGATGCAGGCGACGCCGCAGGCAACGCCGAACGGCGCCTTGAACGGGCGGCGGCGGTCCGGTTCTGATCGGCGCAGGGCGATCAAGGCCGCGCCCACGGCCATGAACGCCACGAGCGTCCCGGCGTTGGCCAGGGCGGCGATCTCGCCGAGCGGCGCAATCCCGGCCAGGGCGCCGATGAAGATCGCGGTCGCAAAGGTCACCATGCGCGGCGCGCCGCTCTTGGCGTCGATCCGGGCGAGCGCCGCCGGGAGGAGACCGTCGCGGGCCATCACGAAGAAGATCCGGCTTTGTCCGAACAGAAACGCCAGAATGACCGTCGGCAGCGCGACGACCGCCGCGCCGGAAACGATCGCGGCCGCGCCGGGCTGGCCCAGGCTGCGCATGACGTCCGCAAGCGGGGCGGGGCTGGCGGCGAGGGCGGCGGCGGGCATCGCGCCGATCGCCGCCGCGCCGACGATGACATAGAGCGCCGTGCAGATGGCCATCGAACCAATGATGCCGATGGCGAGATCGCGATCAGGGCGCTTCACCTCTTCGGCGGCCGTGGAGACGGCGTCGAACCCATAAAAGGCGAAGAACATGATGCTGGCGGCGGGCAGTATGCCGAGTTTCACGCCTTCGGCGTTCTCTTGGTAAACGCCGTTCGGCGCGAAGGGCGTGAAATTGGCGATGTCGAACGCTGGGGCGGCCACGGCGACGAAGGCGGCGAGCGCGGCGAGCTTGACGATGACCAGCACGGCGTTGACCCGCGCGCTTTCGCGGGCGCCGAGCGCAAGCAACCCGGCGACAACAGCGACGATCGCGACGGCCGGCGCGTTGACCACGCCCCCGGCGTGCGGGCCTGCGCTGAGCGCCTTAGGCAGGACGATCCCAATGCCGTTAAGGAAGTCGATGGCGTACTGCGACCAGCCGACGGCCACCGCGCTGCAGACGACCGAGTATTCGAGCAGCAGGCTCCAGCCGACGATCCAGGCGATCCCTTCGCCAAGCGTTGCATAGGCGTAGGCATAGGCGCTGCCGGCCGTCGGGGCGGTTGCGGCGAGTTCGGCGTAACACAGCGCCGCGAACAGGCAGATCGCGCCCGCCAGAGCGAAGGCGGCGAGAACGCCGGGGCCAGCAAGTCCTGCCCCGGTTCCGATCAGAGTGTAAATGCCCGTACCGACGATGGCGCCGACGCCAAGGGCAACCAGGTGGACCGCGCCAAGCGTGCGGCTCAGGCCGCCGCCATCAGCGGGCGGATCGATCGGCTTGCGGTGCAATAGATTGAACACGGTCACTGCCCCCTGACTGGCGCCGCACTGGCGAACCCGATCGAGCCAAATGCACGTTTTTGCGACCCTAATGCTCGCAATACACAACCACGGAGGTCTTGGGCTTTATCTGCCCGACTTTTTTGGATAACAATCCATTAACGCGGGGCGGGGGCCCGAGGGGGCGACACATGGATCGATCCGAAAAAGGGCGTTCGCCCAAGTATCCCGGGCTGGCGTCCGTTTTGGCGGCAGTGACGATCGCAGCCGGTTGCGCTGAAATTGGCCATAGCCAGGTGCCGCGGTTCTCGCGCGGCGCAAGCGGCGCGAGCGATTGTTACCGCGACGATTTCGGCGGGAAGCGCGCCGCCATTGACACGATGAACGCCCAGCAATTGAGCGATGTCGCAACGCGGTGCCGCAGCTTCGCTTCGGTGCTCGATCGGACGCAACGCGAAATCATCTACGCCTATTTCTACACTGGCAAAGCGCTCCGCTTGCTGGCTGAGACCGGTCCGTCGGGCTACGGCGCTGCGCCAGCGAGCTCCGACATGTGGAAAGACGCCGGCGCGGCGCTCGAAATCGTTTCGGCCATCCCAGCGCCGATCCCGGCGTCCGCCAAGCCGCTCCCCGCCGAAGTTCAGTTCCTGAATACTTGGGTCGAAGCCAAGCTTGAGCTGACCAAAGTCTATTCACGTCAAGGCCGCTACCCTGAAGCCGCGCAGCGTGCGCGCGAAGTGGTCAGCGCGTTTCCCAGCGAAGCCGACGATCGCCACGTGCGCGCCAAGTACGAGCTGGCCCAGGTTTTCATGGCGCAGACGCCGCGCGATGAAGAGCAGGCGATGGACGCCCTCCGAGTCTTCACCCAGCGCAGTCTCGATAAGAATTCGAAAGCGCCCGCCGCTCGCCAGCAGGTCTACGAAATCGCGACGAAGCTCGGCCAAGACGCCTTGAAAGAGGGATCGCCGGCCTCGCTCAGCCGCGCTCAAATCCAATTCGGCAAAGCGCGCGAAGCTGCTGAAGCGGCAAACGCCGTCGATCCGAATTCGCCTACTGTGCCATCGATTTCGGGCACGTTCGTTAATCTCGGCCGCGTCAATATGTTGATGGCGGGCGTCAAGGGGCCGGACACGGCCGGCGGCTGCGAATCGCGCACAGGCGATTTCGATCGGTTGAATGGCGCGCTCGAGTACTTCCGTCAGGCTGGCGAGACCGCCGAAGCGCTGCAATGGTCAGGCTGCGCGAGCATGGCGCTCGGCAACCTCGATGACGCCGTCGGCAAGTTCGAAAAAGCCGTCAAAGTCGCTGCCGCGCCGAATGCATCGACGATGCAGGTTTCTTTGGGTCGCGCTCTTTACCGTCGCGCTCAGACGCAGACCGGGATCGATGCTCAGCGCAGCTGGTCGGAAGCCACTTTGGCGTTCGACGCGGCCGTCACCTCGCTCGACCGATCTGACAAGGCGTCCGCCGCGCGCACACTGGTGGAAGTCGGCGATTTCTATCTCGCCTTCTTCGATCGTTTGACGACGGGCGACAGCCGCAAGCCAGGTCTGGTGGCGAAGGCCGTCAAGACATTCCGCGAAGCGCGGGAACTCGCGCCGTCTCAGCCGATCGCGTACGCGCGCCTTGGCCGCATCGCGCTCGGAGAAGATGAGTTTGAGCCGCGCCGCAATCTCGAGAACGGGCCCGACAGCGCCCGCTTCAATCTCGAGAAGGCGCGTGACCTCGCCACGCAGGACCTCGATACGCGCGCCAACGCCCACTTCCTGCTCAGCAAACTCGAAGTGCTGCGCCGCGTGCTCGGCGTCGTGCCGCCGAACGACGTGGCCCGCAAGAAGAACGCCGACGCCGCCGTCACCAATGCCGATCGCGCCGCTGACATCGGCAGCGTCGAGCGTGGCCAGGCCTATTTCGCGCAGGCGTGCGAGACTCGTCTGATCTTCGGCCGCACCGACGCCGACGGCGTGCGTTATTGCGTGGCCGACGAAGCGCGCGACGGATTGAACTATCCGCGCGGTCTGCTGTTCGAAGGTCTCTATTATTTGCGCAAGGCCAAGAATGCGCGCGCCGCCATTGAGCGTGACACGGCGCTAGAGAACGCCTATGTCGCTTTCGACAAGGGAACGCGTAAACTCGAAGAACAAGGCTACTCAAACAGCGATCTTTGGGCGCAATTGGCGTCAGGGCGGGGGCAGGCCCTGAGTTGCGTAGGTATGACGGTGGTCGGGGGCGGCTTCATCAAGAAGGTCGACCCGGCGCAGGCTGAGAAGGCCAAGCAATTGTTTGAGCGTTACGACGTTCGCATTTGTCCGGTGCGCCGCTGAGCGGGGAACAGGAATGCGGCGGGGATTTCCTGGAGGCGATAACCAATGACGGATCGGGATTCTATGTCGGGCTGGGGTGATGAGAAGTCCGCGCCGATGATGGTCGTCGCGCCTGGCGGCGGCGGCGGCGGCGGCGCGCGCATGACGACTGTGCTGCTTGGCGGCGCCCTCGTGATTGCGCTCGCGATCGCAGGTTACAGCCTGTATCGCGTTGACGCCCAGACGCGCGCGCACGTGAAGGCTGTCAAAGAGATCACTGACAAGCACACGGTTCAAGTGAAGGCGCTCGACGAAAAGCTCGCGCGCGCCTCCGCTTTCCTCAAAGAGGACTCGGAGTACATTGCGTCGCTCGAGGCGGACAATGCTGCGATGTCGGCCGGCAAAAAGCCAGTCGCCGGCGCGCCGGTTCCGCCCGCTCGGCAAAAGTACATCGACGATCTTCAGCGCGAGAACGCGCAACGTCGCGACAAAAAGCCGGTGGTGATCGCGCAGAAGCCGGCGGGCTACGATCCGTGGAGCAACTGAGCCGGTCTTGATGTCGTGGGAAACGGCGTCGTTCGCCCGTCGCAGCAGATGCGGCGGGCGCGCCGCCCGTATATGGTCCAACAAATAGGAGCGCCCGCATGTCCGGTCCCACACCAGAGCACCGCGCCTTCGTCGAAGCCGGCATTGGCATCGTCATGTCCGTCGTCATGGCGGATGGCGTCTACAACGAAGCCGAAATTCATCTGTTCGTAAAAGCGCAGCACCAATACGATCTGTTCCGCGACGTCCCACCTGACGCGTTCAACGCAATGCTGGGCCGTGTGCGCGCCCGGATGCAGTCCGAGCCGTGGAAGGTGCTGGTCACCGAATGGGCCAACGCGGTCCCGCCAGAGCACAGCCGAAAGATTTTCGAACTCGCGATCCAGTTCGTCACGGCGGACAAGTCGGTCGGTGGTCAGGAGCCTGAAGTGCTGCGCCAGCTCGCAGACGGTTTGGGCATCCCCGACGCCGAAGCGCGACGCATGTTCGCTGAGCGCGTTCTTTAAGCTTTTCCGCTGAATTGCTTTAGACGGCGCCAGTCTCCCTCCCGCGCCAACTTCGCGGGAGGCGAGTCCGGCGCCGTTTCTGCGCGCGCCCAAGTGGCCTCGAAATCGTGCGCCGGCTCCGGCCGCGATCTGCTTGCATCATCCGCTGCGCGCGCATATAGCTGATGGCTCTTCCCGATCAGTTGAGGCGTTGCAGCTCGTAGGTCATCGACCGGCCGGGCCCAGCGGGGCCGCAATTTGGCGGGAGGCCACGGCCTGGAGGAGTGTAGCTCAGCTGGTAGAGCATCGGTCTCCAAAACCGAGGGCCGGGGGTTCGAGTCCCTCCACTCCTGCCATCCCGTGGATGCTGAATTCTAATTTGCCATCGCCGGTCGCTCCCTTCGCGGGGCGGCTCCCTATATGGGCGTAAAGGCCGCACACGCGGTGCGCGGCGCCGAGAGGACGACCAAATGAGTGACGTCGCCGAGCGCGAAGAGCAGGAGCGTAAACGGACCGGTCCGTTGACCTTCATGCGTGAAGTCCGGGCCGAAGGCCGCAAGGTCACCTGGGCGACGCGCCAGGAGGTGACCGTGTCGACGATCATGGTCCTGGTTCTGTCGGTCGCCGCCGCGCTGTTCTTCTTTCTCGTCGATTTCGTGATCCGTCACGGGATCGCATTCATCCTGGGGCTTGTCCGTTGAGCGAGGCTGCGGAATTGGTCGAGGAGCATCGCGTGTCGGCCCGCTGGTATATCGTCCACGCCTATTCGAACTTCGAAAAGAAGGTCGCCGAGGCGATCCGGGAGCAGGCTGAGCGCCAAGGCCTTCAGGACAAGTTCGAAGACATCCGCGTGCCGACCGAAGAGGTCGTCGAGGTGTACCGCAACAAGAAGCGGATCAAGGAACAGCGCCACTTCCCGGGCTATGTGCTCGTGAAGATGGAAATGACCGACGACGCCTATCACCTCGTGAAGAACACGCCGAAGGTGACCGGCTTCCTTGGTCAGCAGAACAAGCCGCAGCCGGTCTCCGAGCGCGAAGTGCAGCGGATCCTGGGCCAGGTCGAAGAGGCCGCCCAGTCCAAGCCGCGGCCGATCATCTCGTTCGACACCGGCGAGCGCGTGCGCGTCACCGACGGGCCGTTCCAGAGCTTTGAAGGCCTGGTCGAGGAGGTCGATGAGGACCGCGGCCGCCTGAAGGTGGCGGTCACGATCTTCGGCCGCGCCACCCCGGTCGAGCTCGAATATGGTCAGGTCGAGAAGGTGAACTAAGGGCGCTCGCCCTTCGCTTCCCGTCGTGCGCGGAGATCTGCGCCTTAGAGGCTGGGAGCCTCGCCAGTAGACTGGGCTCTTGCGATAGCTGGACGTGGCGTCCCCTCCTCAGCGGGGAGGGGCCAGGGGTGGGGAGAGGATGCGCTGACGCTGTAAGGCGTCTTCTCGGCGCATCGCCTATCTCCCCCTCCCAACCCTCCCAACCCTCCCCCGCTGGGGGAGGGCTCATGCGCGTCGAGGTTGCGCTGCCCTGCCGGGCTTTGCGCAGGAAGCGCGATAATGGCTGAAGTCGGCCGCTCGTCTCGGCGGTCCCCATAGACGCCGCCCCGGCGCTCCTGTATACGCCCGCGCTTCCGTCGGTTGTCCGGCGGCTCATCCGTGGGAGGCTCTCCGGCAAAGACCAGCCGGGGCCGGACCACGACCCCTCACTTCGGGCGACGCCCGAAGGCCTCAAGCCGTATGGAATCCCCATCCGGCTCTCTTTGAGAGGATCACATGGCGAAGAAAATCATGGGGCAGATCAAGCTCCAGGTCGCGGCGGGAGCGGCGGCGCCGTCGCCCCCGATCGGGCCTGCGCTCGGTCAACGCGGCCTCAACATCATGGAATTCTGCAAGGGCTTCAACGCCCGCACGCAGGACATGAACAAGGGCGATCCGTGCCCGGTCATCATCACCTATTACCAGGACAAGTCCTTCACCTTCGAGATCAAGACGCCGCCGGCGACCTTCCTCTTGAAGAAAGCGGCGGGCCTCAAGATCGGCAAAAAGCCGGCCTCAGGCTCGAAAACGCCTGGCCGCACCAAGGTCGGCAAGGTCACCCGCGAGCAGATCGAAGAGATCGCTAAGGTGAAGATGAAGGATTTGAACGCCAACGACCTCGACGCTGCGAGCAAGATCATCATGGGATCTGCGCGCGCGATGGGTCTGGACGTGGTGGAGTAAGACGATGCCGGTAGTTGATGGGGTGCGCACAACCAAGCGCATGGCGAAATCACATGCGGGGATCGACGCCCGTAAATTGCACCAGCTCGACGATGCGTTGAAGCTTCTTCGGGAGCGCGCGTCTGCGAAGTTCGATGAAACGGTCGAAGTCGCGCTGAACCTGGGCGTCGACCCGAAGTATCCGGACCAGCAGGTTCGGGGCGTCTGCAACCTCCCGAACGGGACGGGCAAAACCCTGCGCGTCGCCGTGTTCGCGCGCGATAAAAAGGCCGATGAGGCCCGCGCCGCGGGCGCCGACATCGTCGGCGCTGAGGATCTGTTCGAGACGATCAATGGCGGCAAGATCGAGTTCGATCGCCTGATCGCGACCCCCGACATGATGGCGCTCGTCGGGCGGCTGGGTAAAATCCTCGGGCCGCGCGGCCTGATGCCGAACCCGAAGGTCGGAACGGTGACGCCGGACGTGACCAAGGCCGTCAAGGACGCCAAGGGCGGCGCCGTTGAGTTCCGCGTCGAAAAGGCCGGCATCATCCACGCTGGCGTCGGCAAGATCAGCTTTTCGGATGCGGCCTTGGCCCAAAACATCCGGGCGTTCGTGGACGCGGTCGTGCGCGCGCGGCCGTCGGGCGCCAAGGGCACCTTCCTCCAGAAGGTCGCCGTCAGCTCGACGATGGGGCCCGGCGTTCGCGTCGAGCCTGGCTCGGCGCAGAACGTCGGCGCAGCTCAGGGCAACTGATCAGGATAGGGGCGCTCGCAGCACCCTGCGTGTTTCCGGGCGGCGCTCTGCGTCGTCCGGAGCATCACTTTCGATCGTTGATTAAGCGACCTCGAGCGGGCTGGCTCGGGGCGATCGTTCCTGGGTTCCTGGCGACGCCGGCGACGCTCTGGTAGCCTCGGTTCTCGGGTCGTGCACCGCCCGCAAGGATCGCCAGCATGCCGACCGTTTCCGCCTATGCCGCCGCCGCCGCCGACGCACCGCTTGCGCCCATGGCCATTGAGCGCCGCGCGCTCAGCGCAGCCGACGTCGCCATCGACATCCTTTGGTGCGGCGTCTGCCACTCCGACCTTCATTATTCCCGCAATGAATGGGGGCGGACGGTTTATCCCGCTGTGCCTGGGCATGAGATCGTCGGACGGGTCAGCGCCATCGGCGCAGCGGTCACGCGCCATAAGGTCGGAGATCTCGTCGGCGTCGGGTGCATGGTCGATTCCTGCCGCACCTGCGAACCTTGCGTCGAAGGCGAGGAGCAATTCTGCGCCCATCAGATCGGCACCTATGGCGGCGTTGAGAAGGACAGCGGGCGACCGACCTTCGGGGGCTATTCCAAGAACGTCGTCGTCGACCAGGATTTCGTTCTGCGCATTCCCGCCGGCCTGGACCCGGCCAAGGCGGCGCCGCTGCTCTGCGCTGGGATCACAACCTATTCGCCGCTGCGGCACTGGAACGTCGGGCCTGGCCAAAAGGTCGGCGTAGTCGGTCTCGGCGGCCTAGGCCACATGGGCGTAAAGCTGGCGCACGCCATGGGGGCCGACGTTACTGTGTTCACGACGTCGCCGGCGAAGTTCGATGAGGCGCGCGCGCTGGGCGCGGCCGATGTCGCTTTGTCGACGGACCCCGCGCAGATGAAGGCGCGCACCGGCGCGTTCCATTTCATTCTCAATACGGTGTCCGTCGCCCACAACCTCGACCATTACGTCCGCCTGCTGCGCCGCAATGGCGTGATGTGTCTGGTCGGCGCGCCAGCCGAGCCGCACAAGGGACCGAGCGCCTGGGGTCTTCTCGGCGGGCGCAAGAGCCTGGCCGGCTCGCCGATCGGCGGCATCCGCGAAACACAGGAAATGCTGGATTTCTGCGCGGAACGCGGGATCGTCCCGGAGACGGAAATCATCGCCATATCGGCGATCAACGACGCCTACGAGCGTCTCCTGCGCAACGATGTGCGCTATCGCTTCGTGATCGACATGGCGACGCTTGGCTGATCCAGGCCCGGCGCCATCTTGACGCCCTGTGCACAAATCTTACTTCGAGGCTTGCTTCGGTGAACAAGCCGTTGCATAAGGCCAAGCTTCGCACCCGAAAGGGGCGGGCGCCCCCGTAAGGGGGCATTTCCTGTCCGAGAATGCAGGTGCTCCGCGGCCGCCGCAAGGCGCGACGACGGAGCTTAATCCGTTTGGAGCAGCGACGCCCGTCGCCGCGCCGGGTCGGGCCAGCAGGAGACAGAGCACGAGCTTCTGCGCGTCGGCCGTCCTACGGCCGACCGTGGTGGGCATACGGCCCTGGGACAGGCAGTCGCGCGAACCCGCGCACGCCGGTCCACAAGGTCGGCGCGCCGGTTTTGCGCACGCCTTGGGTCGGATGGTCCGGCCCTGGGCCGGGGTCTTGAGGGCCCCGAATCCATCGGGTCCGGCCGGGGCGAACCCCGGTCAGGATTTGGAGACCGCAATGGACCGTGCCGAAAAAGCGCAGGCGGTGGAAGAGCTGAAAG
>JBMOIB010000062.1:0-16787 GCA_049317545.1 Caulobacterales bacterium
GCGGCGTGCCGCAGATCGAAGTGACCTTCGACATCGACGCCAACGGCATCGTCTCTGTCTCGGCAAAGGACAAGGCGACCAGCAAAGAACAGAAGATGCAGATCCAGCCGTCGGGCGGCCTTTCGGAATCTGACATCCAGCGGATGGTCAAGGAAGCCGAAGAGCACGCCGCGGACGATCGCGCCCGCCGCGACATCGCGGAAGCGAAGAACCAAGGCGAAGCCCTCGTCCATTCGACCGAGAAGCAGCTCGCCGAACACGGCGCGAAGGTCTCGGCGGCGGACAAGGCGGCGATCGAAAGCGCGATCGCTGCGCTCAAGACGGCCCTCGAAGGCGACCACGCCAACGAGATCCGCGCCAAGAGCCAAACGCTCGCCCAGGCGGCGATGAAAATCGGCGAGGCCATGTACGCGGGACAGGACGGCGCGGCAGACGACGCCGACAAGTCCGACAGCGGCGTGGTGGACGCCGAGTTCGAAGAAGTGGACGGCCAAAGCAAAAAGAGCGCCTGATCGGGCTGGCGCCGGCGCGCATGCGACGCCGGCGCCGCTCTGATCGCGCGAGGGGGTCGTCCTCATGCGATGCTATTACGACATCCTCAGCGTGCCTCGGGACGCCGACGCCGGCGCGCTGAAGTCGGCCTTCCGCAAGCTCGCCAAAGAGCATCACCCCGACCTCAGGCCGGGCGACGCCACGGCTGAGGCGGCGTTCAAAGAGATCAACGAGGCCTATGGGATTTTGTCCGATCCCGAAAAGCGCGCCGCGTACGATCGCTACGGCCACGCCGCATTCAACGGCGGCGGCGGGGGCGGCGGCGGCCCATTCGGCGGCGGACAGGGCTTCGGCGGCTTCCAGGATATCTTCAAGGAATTCTTCGGCGAGGACCTCGACGACCTCTTCGGCGGTGGCGGCGGCGGCGGCCGGCGCCGCGCGGCCGAGCGTGGCGCGGACCTTCGTTTCGACGTCGAAGTGACGTTGGAGCAGGCGTTCACCGGCGCCGAGCGCGAAATCGTCGTGCCTTCGGCCGCCAAGTGCGAGCCGTGCAACGGATCGGGCGCAGCGCCCGGCACCAGTCCGGAAACCTGCGCGACCTGCCAGGGCCGCGGCCAGGTCATCATGGGCGATCGCGGCGGGTTCTTCCGCGTGGCGCGCACCTGCCCCGCCTGCCAGGGGCGCGGCGCGACGATCAAAACGCCATGCAAAAGCTGCAGCGGCCGCGGGGCCGTAAAAAAGGACAAACGCCTGGCGGTGAAGATCCCCGCCGGCATCGAGGACGGGCAGCGGATCCGCCTCGCCGGCGAGGGCGATTCTGGCCCGCGCGGCGGCGCGCCGGGCGATCTGTACATCTTCCTCTCGATCAAACCGCACACCTTCTTCGAACGCGACGGCGCCGATTTGTTTTGCCGCGCGCACGTGCCAATGGTGACCGCCGCGCTCAGCGGCGAAATCCGCATTCCGACGATCGACGGCAAGGATGCGACGATTTCGGTGCCGGAAGGCGCGCAATCAGGCCGTCGGCTCGTCCTGCGCGGCCAAGGCATGACCGGCCTCAACACCCGCAACCGCGGCGACCTGCACGTCGAGATCGCGGTGGAGACGCCGGTCAATCTGTCGGCCAAGCAGCGCAAGCTTCTGCAGGAATTCGCCGAGAGCTGCGGCGAGGAAGCCCACCCGCAAAGCCATGGCTTCTTCGATTCGGTCCGGCGGTTCTTCGACGCCAAGGGCGACGCGCCCTCGCGGTGAGCGCGGCGCAGGCGCGGCGACCCGGCGATCGCATCGCAGGCGAGCCCTTTTGCGGTGCAGCGAAGAAATCGGCATAAGGATGCGGGCGCCTCGGCTTGCCGGACGCCGGGGACATTCTTGACGTGGACGCAGCGACGATCCTGACTTTCGCCGGCATATTGGCCTTCGCGCCGGCCGCGATGCTGGCGCTTGGGGTCGTAGCCTTTGTGCGGACGCTTCGCCTGCGCGCCGCCTTGGTGCGCGCCCATGCGCGGATCGATGCGCTGGAAGCGGCCCTGGCCGGCGGCGGCGCGGCGGCGTTCGATGCGCCTGCGGCCGCCCCGATCGCCCAACCCGCGCCGCAAGCCGCCCCACAACCAGTCGCCGCCGCGCCACCGCCCATCCCGCCGCCCCCGCTTCCACCGCCGCCACCGCCGGAACCGCGCGTCGAACTGAAGATCGCCGCGCTCGCCCCGCCCCCGCCCCGGAACGTTGAACCGGCAGCAGCGCGCGCGTCGGCGGATTGGCTTTCGATTGGCGTCGCTGCGGGGCTGTCCCTCCTTTACGCGGCGATCTGGGCCGCAACGCAGGCGGCCGCAACACCGCTCATCCCTGCACCTGCAGGCCTTGGCCTGATGGCGGCGCTGGGCGTTGCGGCGCTCGCGCTCAGCCTGCGGCTCGGTCCGTGGTTCGTGCTGCTTGGTCTCGCGCTCGCCAACGCCGCGCCCGCCCTCGTGGCGCTGGCGCGACCGGCGCCGGCCGTCCTGTTCACCTATCTCGCCGCCGTTGCGGCGGCGGCGCTCGCGATTGTCCGGCTCCGCGATTGGCGGCTTTTGTCCTGGTTCGCGCTCGCCGCCGCTTTGGTCTGGCCAGGCCTGTGGCTCGCCCTCGCCTTCAACGGGACGAGCCAGATCGCCGTCTCGACTTACATCGCCGCGATCGCCGCGCTGGCGGCGGCGTTCGGCTGGACTGGCGCACGAGACAGCCTGATCGCGGCCCCGAACGAAGGCGCGGCCGTGGCCGGCTCGGGCATCATCGGGGCGAGCCTTATGCTGCTCGGATTGACGCATGTGACCGGTCATGGCGTCGCGCCGTCGACGGCGCTGTTCGCGCTGGCGATCGCCGCGGTCGCAGCAGCGGTGTTCCGCGAGGGGCTCGCCTTCGCCGCGATCGGCGCCGTGGGCCTCGGAATCGCGGCGTTGATCGACTGGCCGGCCCTTCCTCCAGCGAGCGGAATCGGGCCCCACATCGTGCTCGGTCTCTCCGGACTCGTCGGCTCGGGGGGCGCGCTCGCATTCGCCGCCAGCATCGGCGGATGGATGATGATGGCGCGCCACGCGCGACCGGTCGTCGGCGCGTCGCTCGCAGCGCTCGCGCCGCCGCTCATTCTCGCCGCCCTCTTTTGGAAGGCCGATGGATTCGGCCCTGCCTGGGGCTGGAGCCTGACCGCGCTTTCCCTGGCTGGATTGATGGCTGCGACGATGGCGCAGATCGTCAAGACCGTCGGGCGCACGCCCGGCGCGACCGGGCCGACCGGCGCCTTCGCGATTGGCGCCGCGACAGCTGCAGCCTTCGCAGTCGGCTTCACGCTCCATGGATTTCCGCTCGGCGCAGGCTTGGCCCTGATTGCGCCGGCCTGCGCCTGGTTCGATCGCCAATACAACGTGCCCGCCCTGAAGGCCTGTGCGGCGATCGCCGCCGCATGCGCGGTGATCCTGCTCCTTCCGCCGCTCGCGCTGTTCCACACGGTCGCCGCGACGCCGCTGCTCAATGAAATTCTGCCCAGTTACGTCGTGGCCGCGGGCGCGCTGATCCTGGCGGCGCGCCTGTTCGATCAGACCGTCGGCCGCGACGACACCTTGCTCGTCCAAACGCTGGAAGCGGCGGGGCTGCTCCTCGTCGCGGTGCTGCTGTCTGCGGAAGTCCGCCACCTCGTGAACGGCGGCGCGCTCACGGCGCCCTACGCGCAGCTAGCCGAGGTCGGCGGCCATTCGATCGTTTGGCTGTGCTACGCGCTGGCGCTGGCGTGGCGGTTCGGCGCGAAGCCGCGGCCGCTGTTGTTCTTCGCCGAAGCGATCGCCTTTGGCGCAGCAATGGCGAATGCCGCGATCATGGGCCTCGTGGTCGTCAACCCCTGGTGGGGGATCGCGCCCGCGGCCTCTCCGGGCGTGCCCGTCGCCAATGCGCTGGCGTTGGCGTATGGGGCGCCGGCGCTGCTGCTCGCCGGCTACGCCGTACTGCGCGCTTCGCAAGGCATGGTCGGTCGCTCCGGCGCCGCGGCGGGCGCGGCCGCGCTGCTTGCCTTCGTCAACGTGACGCTGGAAGTCCGTCGCTTCGCGCACGGCGCAGACAACCTGCAATCCCCGCCGATCGGTATCGGCGAAGGCTGGGCGATGCTTGCGGCTTGGGGCGCACTGGCCGCCGCGCTCGTCCTTTTGGGACTGTGGCGGCGCAGTCGCCTTCTGGTTCTCGCCTCGCTTGCAATAGCGATCGCCGCTGCCGTGAAGGGCTTTCTGTTCGATGCCCCGGCGCTCGAGGGGCTCACCCGCGCCCTGGCGTTCTTCGCGCTCGCGGCCGCGGCCCTGCTGCTCGCATTCGGCTATATGCGCGCCCTTGGCCCACGGCCGGCGACGGCCCCGGTCTTCCGCCCACCGACGGGCGATCCGAACCTCGCGCCGCCGCAGGACATACGCTGATGACCATAACCCCCGCCCCTCTTCGCGTGGCGATCGCCGGCGCCGCCGGGCGCATGGGCGCAGCTCTCATCCGCGCGGCGCATGGCGCCGGCGCGACCATCGTCGCGGCGGTCGAGCGCCCCGATGCGCCCGCCCTGGGCCGCGACGCCGGCGCCCTCGCCGGACTCGACCCGATCGGCGTTCCGGTCACGGACGATCCCGCCGCGATCCCGCCGTGCGACGCCTTCATCGACTTCACCACACCCGCGGCGACGCGCGCGGCGCTCTCGCGTCTGCCCGACGGCGTCGCCGCGATCATCGGCACGACCGGCCTCTCGACCGATGACGAGGCCGCTATCGCCGCCGCAGCCGGCGCGCGCGCGATCGTCAAATCCGGCAATTTCAGCCTGGGCGTGAACCTGCTCGCCGCATTGGTGCGCCAGGCGGCGCAGCGGCTCGGCCCCGACTGGGACATCGAGATCCAGGAAGCGCACCATCGTCTGAAGGTCGACGCACCATCCGGCACGGCGCTCCTTCTGGGTGAGGCCGCCGCCGCCGGGCGCGGCGCGGCCCTCGGCGATCTGCGCAGCCCGCCCTACGACGGCCAGACAGGCCCGCGCCGGGAAGGCGCGATCGGCTTCGCCGTGCGGCGCGGCGGCGGGATCATCGGCGAGCACGAAGTGATGTTCGCGGCCGAGGCCGAGACGATCAGGCTTTCGCATGTCGCGCTCGACAGAAGCTTGTTCGCCAAGGGCGCGCTTGCGGCCGCAAGCTGGGCCAAAGGCCGCGCGCCGGGCCTTTATGCGATGAGCGACGTTTTGGGCCTTTAACGGGCGCCGCGTGCGCGCCGCAGCGCGCCGGACAGCGCTTCGGCGAAATCTTCCCGCTCCTGCGGCGAGAGGCATTGGGCGACCGCCAAGGAGCGTCCGCCGGCCGCCAGAACGAGCGCCTTGTCGGCCGTCTCGACGCGCACCCATTGCGGATGAACGATCCAATGATCGGCCCCGCCCCGCGCCGGTTCGCGCCAGACATGCAGGCGATCAGCGGCGACGAGCACGCGCTCGCGCGCGCGGCCACTGCGATAGTTCCAATAAAAGGCGCCGGCGAGCAGCACCACGTCGAGGCCCATGAAACCGGCCACCGGATAGGCCCCGGCCAGAATGAAGCCGACCGCGACCAGGATGTTGATGAGCGCAAAGCCAGCGATCAGCAGACCGAACGCGGCCCGACTGAGCGAGCGGTTGGGCCGCAGCACGGCGTCGAGAAATATGGGCCCGGGCGCGGGAGCGGGCGGACCTTCGAGGCGCTTCCATTGCGGCGACATGGACGTAAGTGTGGAGCGACAAGCCCGCCTCGCCAAGGGGCGGCGCATCTTGAATTGCTCTTGAGACCATCAATGACGGACACCCCTGCTCGCCTCACCAGCCGTCAGGCCGCCGCGCTCTACAAGCGCCTGGCCGAGCGCGACCCAGCGCCCAAGACCGAGCTCGATTTCACCTCCCCCTACACGCTCCTGGTCGCCGTTGTGCTGAGCGCGCAGGCGACCGACAAGGGCGTCAACAAGGCGACCAAGGGACTGTTCGCCGCGGCCGATACGCCTGCCAAAATGGTCGCGCTCGGCGAGGACGGCATCGCCAGCCACGTCAAGACGATTGGGCTTTGGCGCAACAAGGCCAAGAACGTGCTGGCGCTAAGCGCCGCCCTCCTCGCCGAGCACGGCGGAGAGGTGCCAGCTGATCGGGCGGCGCTAGAGAAGCTGCCAGGCGTGGGCCGAAAGACGGCGAGCGTCGTGCTGGCCGAGGCTTTTGGACAGGCGGCGATCGCGGTCGATACGCACGTCTTCCGCGTCGCCAACCGCACCGGGCTTGCGGCGGCGAAAACGCCGGACGCTGTGGAAGACCAGTTGATGGCGATCACGCCGAAGCGCTTCCTTCATGGCGCGCACCACTGGCTCATTCTGCATGGCCGCTATACGTGTGTGGCGCGCAGCCCCAAATGCCCCGAATGCGCCGTCAGCGCGATGTGCCTCTATCCCGACAAGGCCGTCGCCAAGGCGCGCGCCAAAGCACCGGCCGCATCGGGCGCGAAAACCAAGAACAAATAAGGCTCGATCGCCTCGACCTCGATCACGAGCGGCGCGCCGTCGGGCCCATCGACCAGATCGACGCGCGCATAGAGCATGCCGCCCGGAGAGGCGGCGATCGCGGCGTGCGCGACCTCCATCTGCGCCGGGCTCGCGACGCCGGCGGCGAATTGCGCGCCGTCGACATTGGCGTACCAGTGTCCCGCCGCCGGGCGCTTGCGGATCGTGTGCGCGACGGCGCCGCCGAACATGAAGATCGACGTTTCGCCGGCGGTTTGGATCGACGGCAGGAACGGCTGCAGCATCGCCGCGCCAGGCGGCGCCGCGATCAGGTCCGCAGGCGACCAGGCGTTGCGCCGAACCCGGATCGTGTTCTGCGAACCGGCGCCGACCTGCGGCTTGACGACGAGCTCGGCGGTCTCGAAGGCGTCGAACGCGCGCAGCACGTCCTCCGGCGTGGGCGTCTCCGTCCAAACCGTGGGAATCGTCGGCACGCCACGCGCGGCGAGGCCTTGCAGGTAGGTCTTGCGCGCGTTCCAGGCGATCACCTCGGCCGGATTGAAGACGCGCAGGCCTTCAGACTCGAGCGTCGCGATGCGCGCGCGGAACTCCTGCGGACGCTTCGCATAGTCCCAGGTCGAGCGGATCAAGGCGGCGTCGAAACCAGCCTGCGCAAGATCGGGATCGTCCCAGAGGCGGATTTCGAAATTGATCCCCGCAGCACGGGCCGCCGGCTCAAACAGGACGAAATCGTCCGCATCCGGCGCCGGCAATTCGCCGCGCTGCAGTGGGCCACCCCGCCAGGAGGATCCCGTGAGATAAGCGACGCGGAGGCTCATGAGGTCGGCCCTGAGCGCGCTTTCGCGGACGCTGCGCATTGGGCCTGCGACGGCGCCGGCGCGCCGGGCCTCGGCGGATCGGCCTGGACGAACGTCAAGCGCAGCCTGCCCTGACGATCCGTCGAAAAACCAAGCGCCAGCGCGCAGTCGGGCAGGCGCCAGGCGAGCATCGCGCCGGCCCCTTCGCGGCGATCCACGTCGGGCCGACCGAGCGCCGCGATCACCGCCTCGGGACCGGGCGCGTCCGGCCGTCCTGCGGCGTCGAGCAGCGTTGCGGCGCCCGCGCCGCTCCAGGACCGCTCCGAGGTCGAAATGGGCATCGTGGCGACGGGGCCGCCGCCGCAGCCGGCGAGCGCCGCGGCCAGAACCAAGGCTGATCTGTTCATGGCGCCCCTCCTGCCCGTTCGGCCGCCGCTTCGCAACGCCCTCTCGCCTTGCCATCAAACGTTCGTCGTGGAACACGCTCGCCCATGACAAATGCCCGTTTTGACGTCGTCGCGGTCGGCAACGCGATCGTCGACGTCCTCCATGCCGCCCCCGACAGCTTCCTTGCGGAGCATGACATCGCCCGCGGCGCCATGACGTTGATCGACGATGCGCGCGCGCTCTACCTGACCGAGCTGTTCGACGATCCGATCATCGCGGCCGGCGGATCGGCCGCCAACACGCAGACCGGCGTGGCGAGCTTCGGCGGGCGCGCCGCCTACATCGGCAAGGTCGCCGACGACGCGCTGGGCGCCCGGTTCACGACCGCCTTCCGCGCCGCCGGCGTCCATTTCGAGACCCCGCCCCGCCACGGCCCGCCGGGCACGGCGCGCTCGATCATCATCGTCTCGCCCGACGGGCAGCGCTCGATGAACACCTATCTCGGCGCCTCGACCCTGCTCGAGCGCAGCGACATCGACGCCGATCTCATCCGCAGCGGTGCGGTGACCTTCCTCGAGGGGTATCTATTCGATCGCGAGGAGGCCAAGCAGGCGTTCGTCCACGCCGCCGAAATCGCGCGTGCGGCGGACCGCAAGGTGGCGCTGACGTTGTCGGACCTGTTCTGCGTCGATCGCCACCGCGACGCCTTCCGCCACCTGGTCGCCGGCCACGTGGATATCCTGTTCGCCAACGAGCAGGAGTTGCTCGCGCTCTATCAGACCTCGAGCCTCGAAGATGCGCTCGCTTCGGCGCGCGCGGCCTGCCCGGTCGTTGCGGTGACGCGTTCGGCGAAGGGGTCAGTCGTCGTCGCCGGCGGCGATGTCATTGTGGTGACCGCTGCGCCTGTTGCGCACGTCGTCGACACGACGGGCGCAGGCGACCTCTATGCCGCCGGCTTCCTCTTTGGCTATGCGACGGGGCGTCCGCTCGACCAGTGCGGCCGGCTTGGCTCTATCGCCGCCGCTGAAGTCATCGGACACATGGGGCCGCGGCCGGAGGCTTCGCTCGCGAAGTTGGCGGCGGCGCATGGGCTGTAGGCCGCGCGTCCCCCACCCCGCCTTGATCGCTCAGCCGCTGGCATGCGGGAACGTACGGAACCTCGTCGACGACGATGCTCCCGCGAAGCCCCGCTGTCAGACTTTTGCCGCCGGCGCCAAGGATGCGCCACCCCGCCCGTGCGGATGCTGATGGCGTTCGCCGACGCCTATGTGGCGATCCGGGATCGGGAGGAGGGCATTATCTAAAGGTCGATGCGGCGATCCGCCCCGCGGCGCGTTTGCGGAATTGGCGCCATTGGCGGGCATAGAGAGGCCCATGAACGCTCCGTCCCGCCCCGTGCCGCGCCCCGTCCCCCCGCCGCCCGCGCAATCCGCGACGGCAGCCGCCCCAGCGCCGCCTACGACGTCGCCCCATCGCTCCGATCGCGACGCGTTCGATAGGGCCGCCCGCGCTTATGAAGCCCGGGCCACCCACGGCGTCTCGCCGGCGGCGCTCACCGCGACCGTCGCCGATTGGGCGACCCAACTCGCCCGCGCGCCGGGCAAGCAGATCGACCTCGCCGAGCGCGCGGTAAGTGATTCCCTAAGACTGGGCCTCTACGCCTGGAAGTCCGCCATGGGCCTCAATCCCGATCCGCTCTACCCACCGGCGAATGGCGATCGCCGCTTCGACGAGCCGGAATGGTCGCACTTTCCGTTCAACGTCATGGCCCAAAGCGCGCGCGCCACGGAAGCCTGGTGGGATGCCGCGACGACCGGCGTACACGGACTACCGTCCCGGCGCGCGGAACAGGTGCGATTTCTGGCGCATCAGGCCCTGGACGTGCTGTCGCCGAGCGCGAACCCCATGCTCAATCCAGCGGTGCTACGCACCACCATCCAAGAATCCGGCGCAAATCTGGTGCGCGGCGCCGCCAATTTCGCCGACGACATCGACCGCACGATCAACAAGCGCCCGGCCGCCGGCGCCGAGGCTTTTCAGGTCGGCGTCAACATCGCCGCGACGCCTGGCGAGGTCGTCTTCCGCAACAGGCTGATGGAGCTGATCCGCTTCGCGCCGCAGACCAAGGACGTCTTCGCCGAGCCGATCCTGATCGCGCCGGCCTGGATCATGAAATACTACATTCTGGATCTGTCGGCGGAGAACTCGCTCGTCCGCTGGCTCGTCGAGCGCGGCTTCACCGTCTACGTCATTTCCTGGCGCAATCCGGATGCGGACGATCGCAATCTCGGACTCGACGATTATCGCCGCCTCGGCATTCTCGCCGCGATAGATGCCGTTTCGGCCGCCTCCCCGGGCGCGAAAATTCATGCCTGCGGCTATTGCCTGGGCGGCACGATCCTCTCGATCGCCGCGGCCGCGATGGCGCGCGACGGCGACGACCGTCTCGCGTCGCTTACGCTCCTCGCTGCGCAGACCGATTTCGCGCAGGCGGGTGAATTGATGCTGTTCGTCGACGAGAGCCAGCTCGCCGCGCTCGACGATTTGATGTGGGCGCAGGGCTTCCTCGACACGACTCAGATGGCCGGCGCGTTCCAGGCGCTGCGTTCGAACGATCTCGTCTGGTCAAAGCGCATCCGCGAATACTGGCTCGGCGAGCGCGAGCCGATGAGCGATATGATGGCCTGGAACGCCGATCAGACGCGCATGCCCTATCGGATGCATAGCGAATATCTGCACGGCCTGTTCCTGGAGAACCGCCTTTCGACCGGGCGCTTCGCTGTCGATGGCCGGATCATCTCGCTGGGCGACATCCGCGCGCCGATTTTCGCGGTCGGCACCACTAAAGACCACATCGCGCCCTGGCGCTCGGTCTACAAAATCGCGCTCACCGCCCGGGCGCCGGTGACGTTCGCCCTGACCACGGGCGGACACAACGCCGGGATCGTCAGCCCGCCCGGCACGGCTCATCGCAGCTTTCAGATCTCGACGCGCTGCGGGAGCGACGCCTATATCGATCCGGAGACCTGGGCTGTGCATGCGCCGAAGCGCGACGGCTCATGGTGGCCGGCCTGGAGCGAATGGCTCGCGGCGCATTCGTCGGCCAAGAAGATCGCGCCGCCGCCGATGGAGCCCTCGCTCGCGCCGGCGCCGGGCACGTACGTGTTCCAGCGCTAGAGTTCCGGCGCAGGCCAGCCCCGCCGCGCGCAGGCGGCTAGGAGCGCATTGCGCAACAGGCAGGCGATCGTCATCGGCCCGACGCCGCCAGGCACCGGCGTGATCCAGGCGGCGCGCTCGACAGCCTCGGCATAGGCGACATCGCCCACGAGCTTGGTCTTGTCCTCGCCCTTCTCCGGCGCCGGCACGCGGTTGATGCCGACGTCGATAACCGTCGCACCCGGCTTGACCCAGGCGCCGCGGATGAGTTCAGGCCGGCCGATCGCGGGCACGAGAATGTCCGCGCTGGCGCACACGGCCGCCAGGTCGCGCGTGCGCGAATGGGCCATGGTGACCGTGCAGTTTTTCTCAAGGAAGAGCTGCGCGGCCGGTTTGCCGACCAGGATCGAACGACCGACGACGACGACATGCGCGCTGGTCAGATCGCCCAACGCCCGCTCCGCCAGGATCACGCAGCCAACGGGCGTGCACGGCCGCAGGCCCGGCTTGCCGAGCGCCAGCCGACCGGCGCCCACGTCCGTTAGACCATCGACATCCTTGTCCGGATCGATCTCGGCGAGCACGCGGGCGGCGTCGATATGGGCAGGCAGCGGCATCTGGACGAGGATGCCGTCGACCTCCGGATCCGCGCTGAGCGCCCGCACGCGCGCTGCGACTTCGCTCTCGGCCGTGTCGCCCGGCAGTTCGATATGGAGGGAACGCATGCCCGCGGCCGTCGTCAGGCGCGCCTTGTTGCGCACATAGACCTGGCTCGCCGGATCCTCGCCGACGAGCACCACAGCCAAGGTCGGCTGGCTGGGCGCTTTCGCCACCGCCGCCGCGACGCTCGCGCGCAGCTCCGCGGCGATGGCCGTTCCGTCGATGATTTGCGCGCTCATGGCCTGTCTCCCAAAAGCTTGGAAATCGCCTCTTCAAGGCTGACGCCCGCCGCCGCGACGATCTTGATCCGGGCGGTATGACCCCGTTCGACGCTCAAATCGCTTTTGGGCCGCCCCAGAGACTTGGCGAGCATCGCCTCGAGCGCGGCATTCGCGGCGCCATTCTCGGGCGCAGCGCGGACGCGGGCCTTCAGATGCGCCTCCCCGGCGGCGTCGACAGCCGCGCCTTCGATGCGATCGGCCCCACCGGAGGGCGTCAGCCGCACACGGATGCGCACGCCGTCGACCGCCGCGAGGATCGGGCCCTCCGCGCTCAAAGGATGTTGCGCAGCAGCACCTGGACGAAGCCGAGCCCGAGGATCAGCACCATGGGCGACAGATCAAGCCCGCCGACCGAGGGTATGACGTTGCGGATCGGACGGAGCATCGGATCCGTCAGGCGCGTGGTCATATCCCAAACCGTCGAAACGAAGCGGTTGCGACGGCTGATGACATCGAACGCGACGAGCCAGGAGATGACGGCGTTCACGATCAACAAGATGATGATGAGCTGGATGATGGTGTTCACCAGCCAAACAAAGGCGCCGATCATGGGACTCCTGCGAAATGCTTGGGCCGCATGTAGCCCTCCCCCCTGAATCGCACAAGGCGGACAGGGCCTGGGCCGGCAAGGAGGCGGTTGCGCCCGCCCGGATGCCGCGCACAGCCTTCAAGGCGCAACCATCCTCAGGTTCAACGTCGAAGGCTTGGGCGCCGACCACACGATCGGCGCCCGCCCGGGCGTCTCAATGCTGGAACGCCGAACATCTTGGCGCGGTCGCAGGCTTCAGCCGTCGATGTCCCAACCGAGGGCGACGCGGCCCGTAAATCGCTGTTGGGGCTTTTCCTGCATGGGATGGAACCGCGCGCCCTGCACGTCGCGAAAGGCGCGTTCGAGGCCGACGTCACGGTAGAACGATGCGCCGCCCGCGACCTCCATGGCTCGTTCCACGGTCTTGATCGCAGCGTCGCCGACCAGGGTGCGCCCGATCATCGCCCGGCTCGTGGTTTCCGGCCCCGGGGCGCTGGTCGCGGCGTTCTCGATCATGTCGTTGAGCGCCAGCGTCGCGACGGCGAACGCGTTCTCCATTTCACCGACCAGATAGGCGATGGCGCCGTCGTCGGCCTTTTTCCGGGCGATTTTCAGCGCCGTCGCGCGCGCGCCTTCGGCGACGCCGACGTAAGCGGAATAGATCAGCGGAAACGCCATCATCGAAATCATGTGGAACAGCGGATGCCACTTGCCTTGCGGCCGCCGCCCCGAAATCGCGGCGTCGGGGATGAAGACGTCCTTCATGTCGACGTCATGCGAGCCTGTGCCGCGCATGCCCATGACGCGCCACGTTTCCAGGATCGAAACACCCTCAGCCTTGAGGGAGACGCCGAAGTGAAGGACCGTCGGACCAGCCTCTGGATCTTCGTAGACGACGCTGGTCATCAGCAGATCGCCCGCGAGGCAGCCGCTGGAAAAGGCCTTGCGCGCCGTGACGCGGAAGCCGCCATCGACCTTCACCGCGACGCCCGCGCTCTTGAGCCAGTCCGAGCCGCCGCTGGACACGAGAACAAGATCCTCGGCAGCGACCCGTCTCAGCAGGCCGTCTGTCGGGGCGTTCAAATGGCGCCAACGCCAAGCTGCAACCGCCACCAGATGCGAATGCATCGAGAAGGCGAGCGCCGTTGCGCCGCAGCACGTCCCCAGACGCTGGATGACGTGGCACAGCTCCGCCTGCGTCGCGCCGTATCCGCCGAGTTCGACCGGGACGAGCGCCTTCAGCAAGCCCTCGTCCTTAAGGCGCGCATAGGCTTCAGTGACGAAGCTCTCCTCAGCGTCATGCCGCGCGGCCTGCGCGGCGAATTCGACGCCGATACGGTCGGCGACGGCCATCCAGTCGCGCGCGACCGGTTGAACGCGATCCTTCAGCTCTACCGACATTTCTGATCCTTGAGTTCAAATCCCAGCATCTGAAGGCAGATGTCCGCTTCCAGAGATCGCCGCGCCAGTTCTGAAACTGAATCTCCGCGATACAGAAACTGAACTGGAGAAAGGCTGCGCATGGCTTACGGTCATTGTCGAGGAGAACGCCATGACACAGGGAAGCTATAAGCAATTCTGTCCGGTCGCGATGGCGGCGGAGGTCTTGTGCACGCGCTGGACCGTCGTCGTGCTCCGCGAACTCCTTGCGGGTTCGACGCGCTTCAACGACCTGCGACGCGGCGTGCCGCGGATGTCGCCGGCGCTGCTCTCGCAGAGACTGAAGGATCTCGAGGCCGCGGGCGTCGTCAGGAGAGCAGCGTCGCAGACGGAAGCAGGCGTGTTCGAATATCTGCTTACGCCGGCCGGGCGCGCGCTCGAGCCGATCGTCGAGGCGTTCGGCGTCTGGGGCCAAAGGTGGATCGAGAAGGACCTCTCGCTGCAGAATCTCGACGTCCAGCTTTTGATGTGGGACATGCGCCGCAATCTGGACCTTTCGCCCCTACCGAAGCGGCGGAGCGTGATCCAGTTCAGTTATCCCGAGCTGCCGCCTGCGCAGCGGTCCTGGTGGCTCCTGGTTGAGCCGAAGGCCGAAGTGGATCTGTGTTCCGTCGATCCGGGCCACGACGTCGACCTTTTCGTGTCCGGCGACCTGCGCACCATGACGGCCATCTGGATGGGCCACGATACCGTGCGCGGCGCGCTCGCGGCCAAGCGTCTGGCCCTGACCGGCGATCGCAAGCTCGCCGCCGACATGCAGACATGGCTGGGGCTCAGTCCGTTCGCGCGGCCGAGCAAGATGGCCAGCTGACCGCGGTCCAACATGGGGTGATCGCCCTGCGTAGCGTCGGCGCCGGGTTTCGCTGCGGTCGCCGCCGGTCCCGCGCCCGGTCCTTGACGCATGGGCCCCGCCGCCCCTATAGACCCGCTTCCCGCGGAGGGCCTGTAGCTCAGCTGGGAGAGCGCTACGTTCGCATCGTAGAGGTCAGCGGTTCGATCCCGCTCAGGTCCACCAAGGCTCCGTTGAGGTTTTCCAACCAGCTGGTTGGCTGAACGGTGATCAAGATACCAACAAGATACCAAACGGGCGGTGACGCGCGGCAAGCTGCGCCGTCGTCGTTCGGCGTCCTTTTGTCTCGTGATGCCTTTGGTATCGCTGACGCGGCGCTTCGCGCGGCGCCGCGGCCTCACTTCGCGCCGTTGAGCGGCGGCAGCCCCAATACTTCGCGGACGAGTGCTTCGCGGCTCGTCAGACCAGCCGCACGGCCTTCCTCCAGCGCGATCCGCACGGGCACGCCGTGGCGGACCCGGTAGAGCGTCCAGGCGCCGGCGGCGCGATTGGCGGATCCGCAATTCAAGAGGATCGGGTAGTTCGCCGGATCATCGAGGTAAGCCGTCAGCTGATCCAGAAACGCCGGGATCGCGGCCGCTGCAGCGGGCATCGGCAGGGACACGCGTCGCAGGCCGATATCTTGCGCCCGCGCAGCCTGTTCTGCGACCCCAGCCTCGGCGGGCTGCCGCAAGTCGAGCATTAGCTTGAAACCCGCCGCCTTCGCCGTGTCCACGCCGACGAGACCAGGGTCGCCCGACGTCGCCACATAGGGCGCGACGCGCGTGTAGTTCGGGACGGGTGTTGCGGGCAATGGCGCAACGGCGCGCTGGGCGTCGATCGCGAATGGCGGCGTGATCGTCGCGTCGCGCTGCGGTGAAACGCATGCTGCCAACGAGGCGGCGACGATGGGAAGAAGTAGCCGTTTCATGTTTGCTCCGCGGGACGACATCCCGAAGGGACCGGATCGCATTCGTGCGTGCGAGGCGCCATGGCGTCGCACGCTGTGCGGGCGCAGTCCAAATGCACAGGCGATCGGCGCCGACACCACCGCCGCCGCCAGGCTGGGCCCGCGGAGGCTGCGGGCCTTTTGGACTATCGCCCCGCGTCAGCACTCGGACGATTAGGCGGGGATACGCTTCACGCTACAGGTGTTCATGCCGAGCAGCGTGTAGAGCGGGCAGGTGCCGGCAAAGCCGGTGAGGAGCGGAACGAGGCCGAGGAAGGCCCAGGGCGTTTTCGGTCCGACGAACGCGAGCGCGAGGATCGCGAGACCGGCGACGATGCGGAGGGTGCGGTCGAGACCGCCGACATTGTTCTTGAACATCGAGGAACTCCCTGGTGGCCAACCGCCACGAGGAGGAGATTGCGCCGATGATCTACGCGTGTCGGTGACGTCGTCACACAGATCCGGTCGCCAACCGCGACAAGGCGTCGCGATCGACGAGAACGATCCGTCCGCGCTCGATCCTGACCGCGCCGTCTCGCGCCATTGCAGAAAGTGCGCGTGTAACGCCCTCGCGCGAACTGGCGCAAGCGACCGCGATTTCGGCATGCGTCGTCGTGACGACGTCGCCGATGGCGCGGTCCACCAGCAGTCCGGCGATGCGCCGCGGCAGCGGCGTCGACATCGCCTGTTCGACGACGTGCATCATCGCGCTGAACCGCTCGGCGACCTGGACCATCACGAAGGCGCGAAAGGCGTCGTTCTCGCGCATCAGAGCGTCGAAGGCGGCCGGCGTGATTAGGACGCCGCGGACTGGCTCGCGCACCCTGCCCTCAGCCGAGTAGGTTCCACCGGAGGCGAGGCACTGCATCGTTTGAACGCAGAGTTCGCCGGGCCCGACGCTATAGAGCGCGATCTCGCGGCCGTTTTCCGCCAGCAGCACGACGTCGATCGCGCCGGCGACAGTGACGATGTAGCCCGCACACGCGCTCCCCGCCTCGAAGGCGTGGTCTTGGCGAGCAAGCGCGACGGGCCGCCCGATCGCGATCACCCGGGCCGCGGCCTCGGGCGCCATCCCCACCTCGACCAAGTCTTCGACCGCAAGCATCGGGACCTCAAAGGATGCGGGCGAAACCCGCTGCGCCCGCCAATACCGGAGCGGCCTCGCCAGGCCCCGGGGTGGGCGCTGCGACGCGCGGCGCCGCTGCAGCGATGAGCAACGCGGCCAGCAGGGGCCACCCGAACAGCCAGCCGCCGCCGG